>QMOK01000049.1 GCA_003648195.1 Chloroflexota bacterium
AAGCCAGAAGCGGAATATGCGTTTGCCGCAGAAGAAGTATCTAGCCTGTTTGAAGACGCGCCCGAAGAGGAAACAATTGAAGAAGCGAAAAACCTCGACTGGTTCGCGGAAATAGAACCAGAGAAGCCAGAAGCGGAATATGCGTTTGCCGCAGAAGAGGTCTCCAGTCTATTTGAAGATGTGCCCGAAGAAACAGGTGAGGAGGAAATGCCAGATTGGTTGTTAGAAGAAACACCTCCTGGAGAAGCTGTTCAATTTTCCTCGGAAGAAACTAAAGATGCTTCTGTGCAGCCATTCCAGTTAGATGGTGAAGAAGATATTTTTGAAGACGCCTTGCCGGCGTGGCTCACGGCTGCTTCCGCCTCGGAAGTGGTGGATGAAGACCAGCCTGGCAAGATGTCCGATGAACTTTCCTCAAGCGAATTGCCAGGATGGGTAGAAGCCATGCGTCCGGTGGCAGCAACCCCCGACCAAGACATAATAATTCAGACCATTGATGAAGAGTATATTGAAAACTCCGGCCCATTGGCTGGGATAGCCAATATTCTTCCCGCCGAGACAGGGATTTCCGAATTCCAAAAAACCACTAAACATTCTTTCAAGTTAAAGGTTACCCCCTCTCAACAGAAATATGTTTCTATTTTAGATGACTTAATCTCTAAAGAAGAGGTTCCTAAATTAATACCTGAACCAAATCTCATCTCAACACAGAGAGTTTTGTGGTGGGTTATTGCGCTTGTGCTTCTTTTATTTGTAGGAGCTGCTATTCAATATGGAGGTGGACAATTCCCTTACCCTCTCCACTTAGAAGAGAACTTAGTGCTTAACAAACTTGTACAATCCTTACCAGAAAATGCTCCTGTTCTAATCGCTTTTGAATATGAACCCGCGCTCTCTGGAGAAATGAACGCTGTAGCTGCTGGAATAGTTGACCATCTTATGTTCAATAACGCACTCTTGACATTTATATCAACTTCTCCCACTGGCCCTATTCTGGCGGAAAATTTCTTAAATACCGTGCAGGCGAGAAACCAATACATCCATGGTAAACAATATGTTAACTTGGGGTATCTTCCTGGCGACGCGGCTGGTCTTCTGAGTTTTGCGATAGCTCCCCAGACGATTATGCCATTGGCGATTGATGGCACAAACGCTTGGGCAACGCAACCGCTCCAAGATGTGAAATTGCTTTCGGATTTTTCTCTTGTTTTGATTGTTACCGATGACCCTGACACTGCCAGAGTGTGGATTGAGCAAGTGCAACCGCATTTAGAAGGCACTCCGTTAGGGGTAGTCGCAAGCGCCCAGGCTGCACCCCTAATTAGGCCTTACTATGAGTCTACTCCGAAACAAATCGCTGGACTTATAGCTGGAATCCCTGAAGGGGCGGCTTATGAACAGTTAAACGCGCGTGGAAACCTTTCTCAGGCATATTGGAATGCTTTTAATATTGGCGTATCTGCTACCCTTGTAGTACTTTTGATTGGCGGAATAGTGAACTTAATTGCAGGCTCTTTTCATAAAAAGAAAGCCAACAAAAACAAGGAGCACGCATGAACATGGCTAATATGGCGGACTTTGTAGGCGCTTTCTTGGGATTTGTTTTTACGCTGCTTGTTTTTAGCTATATTTTAGGCGATAATCCTCTTTTCCGTTTGGCCGCCCATATTTTTATTGGTGTCTCGGCTGGATACGCGGCAATTATTACCGTGTATAATGTCCTCATCCCTAAACTTATTTCCCCGTTGCTGGCTGGCAGCACAGAAGAAAAATACCTTTCTATAGCGTTATTGATTCTTAGTTTGTTTCTGTTTGCCAAAATTACCCCCTTAAAACAAGCCGGAAATTGGGTGATGGCTATTTTGGTGGGGATTGGTGCTGCCGCCGCGATAGGTGGTGCCATCACCGGAACGCTTCTCCCACAAATGCTGGGAACGATCAATAGTTTTGATACCGCGTCTTCATCGGATGGCACAAATGTTTGGATGCGTTTCCTCAATGGTGGAATTGTCGTTTTAGGAACAGTCACCACACTAATTTACTTCCATTTCGGCACACAGTCAAAAGATGGTCACCCCCCCCAACGCGCGGCTTTTATTGATACGCTTGGGAAAATTGGACAAATTTTCATTGCCACAACTTTTGGTGTTCTCTTTGCCGGAGTTTATTTTGCCGCTTTAGCCGCGTTAATAGAGCGGTTATCGTTCCTTTGGGATTTTATAGCAGACTTGCTCGTTAGTAGATGATCACATGCCTACCTCAGTTGTAGATACTACCGCTTTATTAGCAATAGATATTGGAACAGCCTCCACTCGCGCTTTGCTTTTCGATGTGGTTAACGGGTGTTACCGATTTTTAACCTCTGGTTCTGCTCCTACTACGGCTGGGGCGCCTTTTTTTGATGTGGGAGAAGGCGTTCGAAGAGCAATTGATGAGGTAGAGGGCGCGATTGGCCGCCGGTTGATTGGCAATGATGGGAATTTGATTATGCCCAGCATGGCAGATAATTCGGGCGTGGATATTCTCGTGGCTACTATGTCAGCTGGAAAACCGATTAAGGTCGTAGCAGTAGGGTTGCTAGAGGACGTTACCCTGGCTAGCGCCCGACGTTTGGCTGCCACCACTTACTCTCAGGTAGTAGATATTATCAATCTCAATGACCGCCGCCAAACCTCAGACCGTATCAATGCCATTATGCACGCTCATCCTGAACTAGTAATTGTGGCTGGAGGAACGGATCAAGGAGCCTCAAAATCTGTTTTAGATTTGATAGAAGCCATTGGGTTGGCTAGCTATCTTACGCCTAAAACACAAACACCTTACGTTCTTTTTGCGGGAAACAAAGAACTACAAAAAGAAGTCGATTCTGCGCTAGGAAAAAACGGAAAACTCCGGATGGCTCCCAATATTCGGCCTACCCTTAGCATTGAAGACATCTCTCCCGCACAACAGGAATTGTCAGCTATTTATAGAGACATTCGGAGTCTTCAAGTTGGGGGCATGGATGAATTATTAAGTTGGTCGGGGAACAATTTTATCCCTACCGCCACAGCATTTGAACGTATCATTCGATTTCTTAGTAAAAGATATGATCCCGACAAAGGTGTATTAGGCGTTGATATTGGTTCGCAAACCACAACAATAGCCGCCGCCTTTAACGGAAATGGAACGGTAAAAGTATTTCCTTATTTAGGCGTGGGAATTGGAAGTTTAGGAACTCTTAAGAAAAGTAAACTTGAGAATATCACCCGTTGGCTTTCCAGAGAAATAGCTGATGATATTGTTCAAAATTATATTTACAATAAAGCAATTCACCCGCATAGTATCCCCGTTAGCCAAGAAGAACTAGCTATAGAACAAGCATTAGCTCGACAAGCATTGCGGTTAGCAGTCAGGCGATCTCTATCAGATTTTCCCCAAGACATCCCTCGGCCAGCTTCTAATCTTTTACCTTTGTTTGAGCCTATTGTAGCCGCGGGGAGCGTGATTTCAAAAGCCCCCACCTTTGGGCAGGCTCTTCTAATGCTTTTAGACGGCCTGCAACCAACTGGTATTACAACCATTGCCGTAGATCAAAACAACATTGCCTCTGCCCTGGGCGCTGTTTCAAAAGTGAACCCTCTCTTAGCGGTACAGGTCATTGAAACCAACACATTTTTAAATTTAGGCACAGTTATTGCACCAGTAGGAAACGCTCGTTATGGCACCCCCATTTTGCGAGTGAAAATGACCAACCAATCTGGCGCTGAAACCGTGCGAGAAGTCAAATATGGAACGATAGAGATTTTGCCCGTGAAGATGGGCGAAAAAGTAAGGCTTCACGTTCGTCCCTTACGTAATTTTGACATTGGCATGGGAGAGGCCGGAAAAGCAGGCGAAGTGCAGGCCGAAGGCGGAGTTTTGGGCATAGTCATTGATGCACGCGGTAGACCACTCCGTTTGTCGGAAGATCCGAAGCGGCGCCAAAGGTTAATTCTTAGATGGCAGCAGGCATTAAGATAGTAAGCAAAGAGGTCATGTAAAGACACATGCTAGCACCAGTAAAAATAATTACGCCACTCACTTATATTCAACGTGAACGCCTACTTCCTATCCCCGGACGGGTTTTGGCTCGCCAAGGGCAAGAAGTTACTCCGGCGGATGTGGTCGCTGAGTGTAACTCGTCTCCTAAATACACCATTTTGGATATTGCTGAAGGGTTAGGCGTACCTGCAAATAGAGCCGACAAACTGCTCCAATGCAAAGCCGGAGACGCAATTACCAAAGGGGATGTTATCGCCGGCCCCGTGGGATTGTTCCAGCGCGTGGTGCGTGCCTCGCACGCTGGGTTGGTGAAGATAGTCGGAGACGGCAAAGTACTTATAGAGAATAAAGTTTCTTTATTTGAGCTAAAAGCTGGACTGGATGGCACAGTAGCGAAAATCATTCCTGAGCGTGGTGTAGTGATCGAAACACGAGGTGCTCTTCTTCAGGGCGTTTGGGGCAACGGCCAAGCAGGATACGGGCTTATCCAACTTTTACTTGACGGTCCTGCAGACGTATTAACAGCCGACAAACTGGATGTTAGCGTTCGAGGGATGATTATCTTGGGCGGATATTGCCAAAGCCCAGAAGTGCTAAAAACAGCTGGCGAGATTCCTGTTAAGGGTCTAATTTTAGGAAGCATGTCTTCTGCTTTAATACCTCTCGCCAAGAAAGTGAAATATCCTGTTTTGATAGTTGATGGATTTGGGCAAATACCGCTAAATGCCGCCGCCTACAAACTTCTTACAACCATTAACAAGAAACGAGATGTTACAATACATGCACAAACGTATCAAACATTCACGGGAGAACGCCCCGAAGTAATAGTTTCGCTGCCTGCCCCAGAGCATATTGAAGCCCACCTCAGGGCCGATGATTTCGCGGTTGGGCAAAAAGTATATCTTATTAATAAATCATATACAGCTCAAACAGGTATTATAGAGCGCATCTTAGAAAAACCAATTAGATTTCCGAGCGGCATCCAATCGCCAGCTGCAGAGATTCGTTTTAGCAATAATGAACGGGTAAAAGTTCCCCTGGCTAATCTAGAAACGTTTGGGGAAAAAAATGAACAAATGACTTACTGAACAATTGACAGGATTCATTGAGGAGGAACAAATATGGGAATGATAGACGATTTTGACAACGACTTCGACTTTGAGGAAATGGAACCGGAAGAAAGCCAACCGCCAGAAGAGGCCGGAAATAAAACTTTTCTTATTGTGGCCGGTATTATGGGTGGAATATTATTGCTTTCTTTGATAGTTATTGCTGTTTACGCAATGACTATCTATCCAAACCGACAAGCCGAAAAACAAACGCAGAGAGCCGAAATTAATGCCCAGAATACAGAGATAGCTTTGAAAGCTCAATTAACAGAGCAAGCTGAAGCTTGGACAGCTACTCCCACCGCTACCTCTACACCTCTGCCTACTAATACCAATACAATTGTTCCAACAGAAGAGGAAGAAGCCACAGCTACATCTGTGCCTGAAGTAGAGATTACAGACACTCCGGTTGTGGCTGCGCAATTAACGGATACTCCCTCGCCCCACACGAAAACCGTGGAGGCTTTGCTCACTCAACAAGCTGGGGGATCGGTTACACCCACGCCTACCGAATTACCCGATACGGGATTCGCTGATAATATTGGTGCTCCTGGATTATTCACGGTTGCAGGAGTACTATTGGTCATAATTATCCTTAGCCGCCGTTTGCGCAAATCTTCTGTGTAGTTCACCGCGCCCACTCTCTGGCGTGTACGGCAAGCGAGAGACGCTCACTTGATGCACGCGGCATTGCCATAGTCAGGCGTCGGGGAGCAGGTATCAAGAATTAAATCAATATCATTAAGATAAACAATCTCAAAATCCCTGGTAGTTTTATTAAACTTACCGGGGATTTTGTTTTTTAAAGCGCGGATACACTTCTTTTACGAACACCTTGACAAACATTAAATATTATAGATAATATATTGAATAATAAACAACGTATTTTTTAATTTATTAAAAATAACCGTCAATTTATTGAATAGTAAAATGTTTAGAATTACCGGAGGAAAGAATTATGTTTCGAAAAATGAAAGCTACCTTTGATGAATTCCCGCGCACATTTTGGACACTGATAGCGGCAACTTTTATCGACAGGATAGGAGGTTTTTTACTGTTCCCGTTCTTCGCATTATATATTACCCAAAAGTTCGGGGTAGGAATGACGCAAGTGGGTGTATTATTTACTATATTCTCCATTGGCAGCATCTTTGGCGGTTTACTCGGGGGAGCTATGACGGATAAATTTGGCCGGCGAACCATGCTTTTATTCGGATTGGTTGTTAGTGGCACAAGTAGCATCCTAATGGGATTGGTAAACGACTTGGCCGTTTTCTATGCCCTGGCTGGTTTTATGGGTATCATCGGAAGCGCGGGCGGCCCTGCTCAACAAGCTATGGTGGCAGACTTGCTCCCCAGAGAAAAGCAAGCCGAAGGGTTTGGTATCATTCGCGTGGTGATGAATCTGGCTGCTACAATTGGCCCTGCTATTGGCGGCCTCTTAGCGGCTCAATCTTTTATGCTCCTATTCGTTGCGGATGCGGTGTCTAGTCTGATTACGGCAGTAATTGTGTATTTTGTAATTCCTGAGACTATGCCCCAAAAAGCTGATGATGGTAGAGAAGAAACTATTACACAAACCATAGGTGGGTATAAAACCATATTAAAAGACTGGGTGTATATGGCTTTTTTGGGTGTTTCGATGTTGATGGTGTTAGTTTACATGCAAATGAACAGCACATTATCGGTATTCCTGCGTGATGTTCACGGTTTTCCCGCCCAACAATTTGGCTGGCTATTGAGCATGAACGCGGCTATGGTTGTTGCTTTCCAATTCTGGGTTACACGCAAAATTTCAAAATACTCCCCGATGAAGTTAATGGCGTTGGGTACATTTTTCTATGGTATTGGCTTTGGAATATATGGTTTCGTTTCAGCCATTCCTATGTTCTTTGTTGCCATGGCAATAATAACTATTGGAGAAATGATCACCTCGCCCATCGGGCAGGCTCTTGTCGCTCAATTTGCGCCTGAAGATAAACGCGGACGATATATGGCCGCGTTTGGCTTTAGCTGGGTTATCCCTAACACCTTTGGAGTTTTAGGAGCTGGACTAATTATGGACTATTTAGACCCTAATTGGGTATGGTATTTGGCTGGGATACTATCTGCCATTGCCGTAATTGGTTTCTTGGGAATTCATAAAACAGCCAACGCTCGTATAGCTGTGAAAGAAGAAGTTTCCTCCAAGGTTGAGGCCGTGGCGCTGGCGAATTAATTCTTAGCTGCCTTAAAATTTCTAACGACAATTTAAATTTCCCCCAAACACAAAAGACTTCCGAAGCCTTAACAATTTTTGTTGACCTCGGAAGTCTTCCTATTTTATTCAGAAGCGCATGGCACTTGCCATATTAATATTTTTCGAGATGATGCTTACGCCCTATTTTACAATATCAGCGGCTACCTGTTCTCCATAACCTAAGAGAGCGTCCACCATTTCTGGCGTGCGGCCTTCTGCGTAAACGCGCAGGACTGGCTCGGTTCCAGAGGGACGAATGAGCAGCCAAGAATCATCGCCGAGTATGTACTTTACGCCATCTGTAGTTGCTACTTTAACTACGCTTTCTCCGCCAATAGTTTCAGGTTTATTCTCAACCAAATACTGAACCATCTTCTGTTTTTCAATGGGATATTGTAAACGTTGATCCTTGCGTTTGTAAAAAGCGGGGCCAACACTTTCTAATAAATCTTGCACCAGCTCAGAAAGAGGAGTTTTTGTTTTGGCGACAATCTCTGTTAACAAAAGACCCATCAAAACACCATCGCCCTCTGGAATATGTCCTCGGAATGAGATTCCACCTGATTCTTCGCCGCCTATCAAAATGTCTTCCGCAAGCATGTAGTCGGCAATATGGTTAAAGCCCACGGGCGTTTCATAAACTGGCACATCGTATCGCGCCGCCAAACGGTCTATCATACGAGTTGTAGAAACAGTACGTACAACCGGCCCCTGCCAACCCCTCTCTTCAATGAGATAGCGCATGGCCAAAGCCATAATTCGGTGGGGATCAACGAAATTCCCGCGTTCATCCATTGCTCCTATTCGGTCGGCGTCCCCGTCTAGGGCCAGCCCTAACGTTCCCATCCCCGCGCTAATTGCACTTGCTAAGGGGCCAAGATGACGCGCAATGGGTTCTGGGTGTGTTCCGCCAAATCCCGGATTCATCTCCCCCCTAATTTCGGTGACCTCACACCCCGTTCCCTTAAGTATGCCGTCAATTGCCCCCCTCCCCGAACCGTGCATGGCATCTACGACAACAATTGGAGGATTTTCAGCGATGGCGTCAAAGTCTATTAAGGTGCGCAAATGTTGATAATATTCTGGCATGGGGTTGAACATTCGAATCAAGCCCGCGTCCTTAGCCTGTTGCCAATCCATTAGGTTTGGCCCTCGCCCGCGCTCCTCGTTATCGTTTAGGTAAATTTCTACTCGCCGAGACTGCTCTGGCAATGCCGAGCCTCCATAAGCGGCCTTTAACTTAAGGCCATTATAGCGCGGGGCATTATGAGAAGCTGTAATGACAATTCCACCAGCAGCTTGCAAGTGCCTTACAGCGTAAGAAATCACGGGGGTAGGAGCGTCTGCATGAGTGAGATATACCGTATAACCATTGGCGGCCAAAACACGAGCTACTTCTTTAGCGTAACGGTCCGACAAAAACCTAGTATCAAAGCCAACCACTAGCCGGTTAGGATCGGGCGGAGTTACAAAATTCAAGCTTTTCTGCCAATGCCCAGAATGTATTGCATCGGCAATAGCCTGCGTAACCAAACGAAGATTATGAAAAGTAAAAGTATCAGAAATGACCGCGCGCCACCCGTCCGTACCAAAATTAATAGGCATTTTATTGCTCCTTGTTTTATATTTAAGTGTTCATCCATTTTACCATTTATTTTATGTTTACTGACCCCCGAAAGAAACTGAGAGGCGGGGGATTTTTATTCGCCCCGAACAACCTCTCTATCTAAAAACGTTTTCGCTCTTTCAAAGTGAATGCCATTCCTTTGCGAGGCTCGAACTTGACCTTTATCTATTACCCAAGCGGAGTGCCTTCCCCAACGAAAACATACTCTTGCTCTCTCTGCCGCATAATGTGCTAAAAT
This sequence comes from Chloroflexota bacterium, assembly GCA_003648195.1. Lineage (GTDB taxonomy): Bacteria > Chloroflexota > Anaerolineae > Anaerolineales > UBA11858 > B10-G9. Next base: position 9,237 of record QMOK01000049.1, read on the forward strand.
CTATCTTATAGCCGAATATTATTGGAAATATCATCATGGAAAATAACGAAAAATTTGAATTTCTCAGAAACATTTACATATTCCACTCTCTGCGCGATAGCGAATTGGAAGAAATAGCCGCGCAATTCGAGGCTAAAGAATATCCTGACGGCAAAGAGATATTTAAAGAAGGAAGCCCTGGAAATTACTTTTTTATTGTATTTTCTGGCACGGTAGAACTCTCAAGCGAGAAAGCTTATATTGGTAAAATAGGTAGGAATGATAATTTTGGAGAAGGGGCTTTGCTTAACAATGACCTTCGCTCTGCTACGGCAACTTCCCGTGGAGGTGTAGTACTACGCTTAGAAAAAAGTTCTTTCAAAGAACTGCTCGAAAATCACTCTCCAGTTAAGGATGTTATAGAATATCTTTCATCGAGCTATGCTTTGGCACACAAAAAGAACTTCTCTTGGCTAGGAGAAGATGAAGTTGTTCGTTTCATTGACCAAAGACACATTGCCGTTTTGCTTCGCAGGTTACTGCTCCCTATTCTTATCATCCTAGCGGCTGGGCTTGCGGTCTTCTTTGGCGTCATCCAGGGTGGTATTTCTGTATCCGCTTATGTGGTGGCATCTATATCATTAGGTATTGCCGTTCTTTGGTCGCTGTGGATTTTCGTAGATTGGGGAAACGACTACTATATTGTAACAAGCAATCGCATCGTCTGGCTTGAGAAAGTGGTCTGGCTCTATGACCAACGCAAAGAAGCTCCCCATCAGACAATTCTCTCTATAAATACCAGAAGCAACCAAATTCAACGTATTCTTCATTACGCAGACGTGATAGTTCGTACCTATACGGGAGAAATCGCCATGAACGACGCCGCTCATCCCGAATATTTGGCTGGCCTAGCGACAACGTATTGGCATCTTGCCGAAGAGCGGCTAGAAGAAGAGCGAATTGCCGGCATCACAACTACTATCCGCGAAAGACTTGGGTTCGAAGAAAAAGTTCCCGAAACCGAAAACGAGCCAAACAATGATGACCAGGGAGACACCTCAGACGAGCAATCGGGTTTTATTCTTCCTCAATGGCTGGGGAATTTGCTAAAGACACGTTACGAAGTTGAAGGTGTCATCACATACAGAAAACATATCTTTATCTTATTCAAGCAAACTTGGTTTTTCTTATTGATGTTTATAATACTTATCTCTTTATTCATCATCTTTTTCAGCTTATCTTCCGCTTTTCTGGGACGAGTTTTATTATTTACCATAGGCGCGGGCATTTTGTTTGTATTTGGGAACTTATGGTATCGCTACATGGATTGGAAAAATGACCTCTTTCAAATTACGGATAAAGAAATTACAGATGTAGATAAAAAGCCCTTTGGAGAAGCCACCAAAAGGTCTGCCCCTTTGGAAAACATTCTCAGCTTAGACTATAAACGCGCGAACATTATCCAAAGAATTTTTAATTTTGGCACAGTGGCCATTAACGTTGGAAACTCACAACTAGATTTCGAGAATGTCGCCAGACCAGACGCTGTTCAAACCGAACTTTTTGAACATTACTACGCCGCACTGCGCCGCAAAAAAGAGAAAGAAGCCCAACGCTACCGTGACGATGTGGTAGAATTTTTAGAGATATATCACAAAGAAAATAAACGCTATGAACGCTCTCAGGCCGAAGCGGAAGATATTGAAACCCCCGCTGCATTCTGACGTAATGGAGAAAAAATGAATGGCTAACCGCGAAATTATTACTATCCCGCATCCCACGCTGCGGAAAACGGCAAGCAAAATAACAAAATTTGATGATGAATTACAAACCTTAATTGCCGATATGGTAGAAACCATGCGAGAAGGCAAGGGGGTGGGATTGGCCGCTCCTCAGGTAAACGTATCCCAACGGGTGATCACCGTAGAATTTGGGAGCGATGAAGACGAAACAATCCCCGCGACATTATACGTTGTCGTCAATCCAGAAATAATTAACCAATCCAAAGAAGAAGCCATTGGCGCTGAAGGCTGTCTTTCTGTTCCGGGGTTAACAGGGGATGTAGCACGCGCTTATTCTGTTACCGTGCGGGGGAAAACTAAGGAGGGAAATTTGTTTAAAATGAAGGCCAAGGGGTGGCTAGCGCGGATATTCCAACACGAGATTGATCACTTGAACGGCATCCTTTTCACCGACCGCGCCGAGGATATTTGGGAAACAGAGGCGGAAATTGATAATGTCTAAAAAGTCTTAGAATGTATCTTACACGCCTCTCGCTAACTAATTTCCGTATTTTCTCCAGACTAGACCAAGATGTGCCGCCGGGGGCATTGATACTTGTTGGTGATAATGCCCAAGGAAAAACCAGCTTACTAGAAGCAATATATTTATTAGCCTCTATGACCTCTGTCCAGGCTGACACAGCCGGAGAGATGATCAATTTTTCGGCCGGCAAAGATGGTTTAGTCGTCAGCCGTGTTGTGGCGGATTACACTCGCCAGAACAGGGAACACCGCCTGGAGGTGAGAATTATTCAAGAAACGTCCAGGAATGGCAATGGGCGTGTCCGAAAAGAAGTGCTACTCGATGGGCGAAAACGCAAACTCAATTCCGTAATTGGGCACTTTAACGCGGTATTATTCTTGCCGCACATGTTAGAGATTATCACCGGATCGCCTCGACAACGCAGGCGATATTTAGACTTGACGCTTGCGCAGGCAATCTCAGGTTATAGCGCAATCCTTGCGGAATATAATAAAGCTATCCAGCAACGTAACGCGCTGCTCAAACAGCTCAAAGAGCGCGGGGGAGATGTGGACCAGTTAGCCTACTGGGATGAAAACATAACCCAGACGGGGGCGCAGATCATCCACGCTCGGGTTCAGTCCCTGCGCGAATTAGAGACCCAGGCCGCTCCCATTCATCATGACCTAACCAGAGGAAGCGAGATTTTGCGCCTGAAGTATCAACCGGCCTATGAGCCTTTGTTTGTTCCTCCAGGCCAATACAGTCTCCAGTTAGATGCTCCGGTGGATCGGTCGAGAATAAGCCTAGAAGAGATACAAATAGGGTTTAGGAAAAAACTTCTGGAACTCCGAAGAGAAGAAATCAATCGTGGAGTAACTACCATTGGCCCCCACCGAGACGAACTGCGCTTTTTAGGAAATGGGATTGACCTTGGAACTTACGGTTCTCGCGGGCAAATCAGAACGACTTTACTCGCGCTCAAAATGGCTGAAGTGGCTTGGTTAAAAGAAAAAACAGGTGAGTGGCCTGTCTTATTACTTGACGAGATTTTAGCTGAATTAGATGGAACAAGACGCCAAGATGTGCTTGGGCGGCTTACGCAAACAGAGCAAGCTCTTTTTACAACAACCGATATAGAATTGTTTACCCCAGAATTTAGCCAAGAGGCTGCTATATGGCGCATCGTTGAAGGACGCCTTGATGGTCTCGGAATTTAAATTTGGAATGGTTTTATTTACAGCGGACGTTTAGCAGGCGTACCGACTCGACGGGGGTATTTTGGGGGCGTGGGGGCTATTTTGTCAATCACGACCAAGTAACGCTCCTCGGTAACGCCGGGTAAATTAAGATGCTCCAATTGGCGAAGATGTCCACCCAATAACTTAAACGCTTCTGCCGCCGACTGTGCCTCTGCTGGCCCGCTATCCCCTTTCATAGCCAGCATTTTCCCCTTTACCTTGACGAAAGGCAGTAAGTATTCCGCCAGTTCCGCCAGTTTAGCAACTGCCCTAGCGACTGCCCAGTCGTAGGCCTCGCGATGTTTCTCATCGTTTCCCAGCCGTTCAGCCCTCTCGCAAATGATTTCAATACCTGTTAAATGCAGCTTTTCAATAATATGTTGGCAAAAATCAGCTTTCTTTTTTACAGATTCTACTAATGTAACTTGTATATCGGGAAAAAGTATTTTTAAGGGAAGTCCGGGAAAGCCAGCTCCTGTTCCAATATCTATCACCTTGTTCATGGGAGTAGATCGCATCACCCGGTAACAGGTAAAAGAGTCTAAGAAGTGTTTAATTAATACCTTTTCTGGGTCTCTAATAGCCGTCAGGCTATAACGTTCATTCCATGTTTCTAATTCTCGTATGTAACAGGCTACTGCCGACAATTGCCATGAAGACAAAGAAATATTCAGTAGTTTATATGTTTCTTGGGCTAATTTTTCCATGTCATCAATTATAACTGAAAATTAAGGATGGTTCACAAATAAGTGGATGTTTTATAGCTTGAGGTGAATCATTTTATCTTGTGCGGGCGTTAACACGCAAAAGAGCCAAACACTTGCGTATAAGAAGTGTCTGACTCTTTTGGTTATTGGATATCTAAAAGATTAGAATAGATGAAACCAATCGGTGCCTAGTACAACTTGGCAGCTTAGGGCAACGAAAATAATCAAGAGAATGAAACCGCACCCGCAGCCTCCACACGAGAGGCCCCGCCCGAAGCCAAAACGTTCCTGCAACCAATCGAATAATGTGTCTAGCAAGAACAACTTTAGTAAACCAGATAAACAGCCCGATTGTCGATTATTCATTATGCTCTCCTTTGTATCATCTCAATATTTGGGGGTGAGGCTAAGACCTCCGAGGTTTTTGTAGTGCAAACCTCGGAGGTCTTGTCCCTGTTTATTGAGAAGATACCTCCTTTGAGGTAAGTTTCTATTGATTATATACGCCGAGAAAGCTAAAAAGTTTCAGACTCTTTCGGAATTCACAGGGTAGATGTCATTGCGAACTTCCGTTTTCGCTGCGCGTGCCGTTGGCAGGAGGTGCGGCAATCCCCAGATAGTTGGGGAGGATGACATTTACAAAAGATGTTTATAGTTTGGCAGCTTTGTTAAGTGCAACCCCGCTATTTTCTGAAGAACCAAGTTTCATTGAGAATGATAGACGTACACAAAGATAGCGATGAATTTTCTTCACATTCTCTTGGTGACGCACAATTTTAGCTTTTATTTGTTTCTTTTTGTTGGCGTTGGCGCAAACGACTAACTACGAAAATAACCATGACCGCTACCGCAAGAACAATGACCACTTTTTCGTACTTGCTTATCCATTCCATGACCAGCCCCCAGTTCTTGCCTAAGATATAACCCGCCAAGGAGAGCAAGAAACTCCACAATGCTGTGCCTATTGCCGTGTAAAGATTAAAAAGTCCTAAATTCATACTGGCTATTCCAGCGGGGATAGAAACCAAACTGCGCACGATTGGCACCATGCGCCCAAAGAAAATCACCACTTCACCGTATCGAGCGAACCATTCCAATGCGGTGTCAAAATCTGCTTCGGTGAGAAGCAGCCATTTTCCATAGCGGCGTACCAGCACGCGCACTCGTTGTTCCCCAAACCAATAACCTAGCCCATAGAATACCAACGCGCCACTGACAGAGCCAATTGCCCCCACCAGCGTCACTCCCCACAAAGTGAATCCACCTTCTTTTTCAAACGCCAGCCATCCAGCCATAGGCAGCACCGCCTCAGAGGGAATAGGTGGAAAAACGTTTTCGAGGAACATTACCAAGCCTAAACCCCAATACCCCATGGCTTGGATAATATCTTGTACCCACATAGCTATAATATCAATCAGATGGCTTAATCCCATATTCTGCGCTCTCCTGGATTAATGCTTTGGCGGCCATTCAAAAATTGGGGAGGTTTTTGAAGCTTTATGGTAACTACTCAGGTATGTCATTGCGAAGCGGTATTTTCCCGTTGAAGCAATCTCCTAAGCGTCTGGGAGACTGCTTCGGGGCAAAAAATGCCCCTCGCAGTGACATTTCAAAGGTGGGCTGAGTAGTTGCGCTTCATGGAACATTATCCAATCCCCAGGGCTGTTTAGTTCTACACCGACCAGACTTTCGAAATCTTAGTTAATCGATATTACCAATGGCCTTTTAAAATTTTGGAAGGCTGAATTCACAAATATTGAAAAAACATTTACTTTAGGCGAAAATTGTACCATAGAATTATTGTCTTAGCAGATAGAGAAGCTATCTGCTATCTGGCGTGCGCGCGAATTTTGGACGCGCATTTAAGATGTGCCAAACTTGAGCGACTCAACAGCCCTGCACAAAATTGGGGATACGCTGAAAATAATCTCAAAACTGGTATAATCATAG
>QMOK01000050.1 GCA_003648195.1 Chloroflexota bacterium
CAAGAGGGCGCAGAGCGTGCCCCCCCCTGCCAATGGTACGCACAGCGAAAACGGGGGTTCGCAATGACATGTGGTTAATGAGAAAAAATGTCCACTAATTTCTAGTTCAAAATGAACCATTCCGTTTTTTCACAGAAAAATCCGCGTTTTCCGTGTTCATCCGTGTCCGAAAAAAGTTTTTCAGCATAAGTGTCATGTGGCTAGAAATCTTTCAACTCTGGAGCTACTTCGTAAAACCAACTATGGTGAGGTATCCTTTAGGGGATGCCTCGCCATTTCTAGGAGATCACGCTATGTCCATCTTCAAGAAAATACGAAAAAATAAGGATCAACTAACAGCTATCCTTATCCTTTTACCCTCTCTCATCCTGCTAGCCATTTTCGTTTATGGCTTCATTTTCCAAACAGGCTACCAATCGCTTACGGATTGGACGGGGGTCGGAGAGCCTGGTAACAGTGAATTTATTGGCCTTCAAAACTATAAAAAACTATTCACAGGTTTGTTGGACATTCGCTTCCGCCAAAGTTTGGTGAACACGCTCTTCTTTACGCTCTTTTTCATTGCGGGATGCCTGTCTCTAGGTTTGTTATTCGCGATTCTAATTGATCAAGGTATCCGCTTTGAAGGTTTCTTCCGTCTTATTTTTCTCTACCCCATGTCGTTATCGTTCATCGTTACAGGTACCGTCTGGAATTGGCTGCTCAATCCTGTAGGCGGCGTCAACCGCCTGCCAACTTTGTTCAATAAAGAGCCATGGAGCTTCAAATGGATAGCAAGCCGAACACAAATTTTACAATTCGATTGGCTCCAACTTCCTAAATACATAGGCATCATCTTGCTTGTTACCCTCATCTATCTTTCATACCGCTACTGGAAACAAGAAAAAAACATCCCAGCCATCATTACATTGGTTATAAGCATAGCCACATTAATTTGGCTATTAAGCGGTGGCGCCAACAAAATTCAAATTCTCAAAGTATCTGAAACTCACGGTTTCAACCTCGCCATGATAGGTATTATTCTTGCCGCAATTTGGCAAATGGCAGGTTACATGATGGCTATGTACCTAGCTGGCATTCGGGGAGTTCCCGAAGAGTTGCGGGAAGCCGCGCGCGTTGACGGTGCCAACGAACTCCAAATATATGCTAGAATCATCTTCCCCATGCTCATGCCAATCACTCTCAGTGCCATGATCGTACTAGGGCATATCTCTCTCAAAATATTCGACCTGATCTATGTCATCGCTGGACCAGACAACGCCACAACGGATGTACCAGGCATTCTAATGTTCATGACATCCTTCCGAGGAAACCAATTCGCCAAGGGTGGTGCAATCGCTATTGTAATGCTCATTATGGTTGCCGTGATCATTGTGCCTTACCTAGTCAGCACATTAAAGTCGGAGCACGAATTATGAACAAGTCAAAATCATTCAGACGCATTCTTATCTATACAACTCTCGTCTTTTTCGTTGTCATCTTTCTAATTCCGGCTTATATGGTCATCACTACCAGCCTTAAAAGCCCAATCCAAATCAGCCTAAAAACAGCCTGGGACTTGCCTACCCAATGGTTCTTCCAAAGTTTTGTAGATGCCTGGCTCAAGTTCAAACCCAATATCATCAACAGCATTAGATTGGTCATTCCCGCCACGCTCATCTCTGCCGTAATGGGATCCATCAATGGCTATGTACTCTCCAAATGGAAATTTCCAGGCTCTAACATACTTTTCATGCTCATGCTCTTTGGCATGTTCATCCCTTACCAAAGTATCCTTATTCCTCTTTTCCGCTTCTTGAAAAACATGGGACTCTACGGCAGCATATCGGGATTGGTTATCGTCCATGTTATATACGGATTGCCCATCACCACATTAATCTTTCGCAATTACTACGCCGAGATTCCAACAGAGATGATAGAAGCTGGAAAAATTGACGGGGCCGGCTTCTTTAAGATTTACAAAGACATAGTATTCCCCATCTCTTTGCCTGGCTTTGTGGTAGTGATTATCTGGCAATTCACCCAAATTTGGAATGAATTCCTCTTTGCCGTCACATTGACCAGTGGTACAGGGAATGAACCCATCACAGTAGCTCTCTCCAACCTGGCAGGTGGACGCGCGGTTAATTGGAACCTCCCCATGGCAGGAGCACTCATGGCCGCTCTCCCAACCTTAGTGGTCTACCTCGTTTTAGGCAAATACTTCATTCGTGGATTATTAGCCGGCTCAGTAAAGGGATAAACTTCATTCATGACGTTTAACGCCGCCGAACACCCCCACCGCCGCTATAACCCCCTCACTGGGGAATGGGTATTCGTTTCCCCGCACCGAGCTAAACGTCCCTGGCAAGGGCAAATTGAAAAAAAACTACCCGACACGCGCCCAGCTCATGATCCTCACTGCTACCTCTGCCCCAGAAACGAACGCGCTGGGGGAGCGCGTAATCCTAATTACGAAAACACATTCGTTTTCACCAACGATTTCGCCGCTCTGCTCCCCAATACGCCCCTTGCAGAAAAAACAAGCCATCCTCTTTTTCAAGCTCAAAGCACGCAAGGCACTTGCAGGGTAATCTGCTTCTCTCCGCAGCACAACCTCACCTTACCAGAAATGCCCCGTGAAAACGTGCGCCGAGTAGTGGATGTTTGGGCTGAACAGGTGACAGAGTTAGGCAGCCGTTACCGCTGGGTACAGGTCTTCGAGAACAAAGGCGCCATGATGGGCTGCTCCAATCCCCATCCCCACGGGCAAATCTGGGCCGGGAATTGGCTGCCAAACGAACCAAACAAAGAAAACATTCAACAAAGGGCTTATTTTAAGAAACACAAACAACCCTTATTGCTAGACTACGCGAAATCAGAACTTGAGCGAGGCGAGCGCGTTGTCGCGAAAAATGACCACTGGCTAGCGGTTGTCCCTTTCTGGGCTGTCTGGCCCTTTGAAGTTTTGCTCCTCCCACGCCGCCACGTTCCCCACCTCCCAGCCCTAACCCACCCCGAACGGGACGCTCTGGCCAATATCCTCAAAGAATTCCTCACCCTCTACGACAACCTTTTCGAGACCTCGTTCCCATACTCTATGGGTTGGCACGGAGCGCCGTCCCTCCCCCACGGCGAGGAATACCCTCACTGGCAGCTCCACGCCCATTTCTATCCCCCGCTATTGCGTTCTGCCACGGTGAAGAAATTTATGGTCGGCTATGAGATGATGGCAGAATCTCAACGAGACCTAACCGCCGAGCAAGCTGCCGCTCGCCTTCGAGAATTGCCAAAATCTCACTACAAAACACGGTGAAGGCGCACACATAATCCCCAACAAATTACGGCCAACTCTTGACATTGAATGGAATTTGTAGAAGTTTTCTAAGGTTTCCATCATGAACAAACCATCCACCAATTCCAAATGGCACTACTTCCGCAGACAAACGCGAGCCGCCCTCCGCGATACAGAGCTATTGCTGAGAGAATTTCAATGGCCTCTTTTAGCTTTTGCGGGAGCGGTATTCGGCGGAGGAATGTTATATAACTACCTCGCCATCCAAGCCGGAGAGTCAACCGGCGGGCTAGCCAAAGCCACCTACCACGTTTTGGGGCTTGTGTTCTTAAGCCCGCTGGGAGAATTCCCCAACGCCTGGTATCTACAGATTTTCTATTTTCTTATCCCCATCATTGGAATAAGCATCTTAGCGCAAGGCGTCGCCGACTTTGGCATACTCTTATTCAACCGGCGAGCACGCAGCAAGGAGTGGGAAATGGCAGTCGCATCTACTTTTGACAATCACATTATTGTAGTTGGGTTAGGCCACCTAGGCTACCGCGTAGTGCAGCATCTCCATTCTATGGAAGAAGAGGTAGTGGCAATAGAGATAAACCCCCAAACAGACCTAGCCGCCAGCGTAAAAGATTTAGGCGTCCCGGTTATTGCCGATGATGCGGCCAGAGAATCAATACTCACAGCAGCCAACATATTCCAAGCACGCGCCATCATGTTGTGTACTCAAAATGACAGCCTAAACCTCCAAATTGCCCTCAAAGCCCGTGACCTCAACCCCAACATTCAAGTTGTAATCCGTATTTTCGATGACGATTTCGCCCATTCCCTAAAAGAACAATTTGGCTTCCAGGCCATGAGCGCCACAGCCACCGCATCACCTGTTTTTGCCGCTGCCGCCGCAGGAGTAGACATGACGCGCCCCATCATCGTTGAAGGCCGCCCGCTGAACCTGGCCCGCATGGAGATTGGCGTTCAATCACTGTTAGCCACGCTCACCGTAGAAGAAGTGGAGCAAAAATTCAATGTCAGCATCGTTCTAATTCGCCATCAGGATAAATCCCTCCTCTTCCACCCTCAAGCCGACCACCTCATAAAAACTGGCGACACTATTGCTGTTTTGGGAACTGCCAAAGAAATAAACACCGTCTCACAAAGCAATGGATAACGCAGAAATAAACCAACAATCAAAATGAAAAACGCCGTCACCCAAGCCTTTGAAAAATATTTTCAAGATAGCCCGCTCTATATTATCCGTGCGCCGGGGCGGGTGAACCTCATTGGGGAACATACTGACTACAACGATGGATTTGTGTTACCCATGACCATTGACAGGGCTGTTTGGATTGCGCTTCGGCCCCGCGCCGACTATCAGGTATTTATTCATTCGCTTGATTTCCCCTATCCAGCCGCGTTCAATCTAAAGGCCATCACCCACCAGAAAGGTTGGAGCAAATACGCCAAGGGGGTGGCGTGGGCACTCCAAGAGGCAGGGTTCCACCCTACAGGCTGGGAAGGGGTAATCAGCAGCGACATTCCCATTGGAGCGGGGCTTTCATCATCAGCCGCGTTAGAGATGGCTGTAGCCAAAGCTTTTTCAATGGTTAGCGGTTGGAAGTTTGAACCCGGCATAATGGCACGCATCGGGCAACGAGCCGAAAACGAATGGGTGGGAGCTAATACAGGCATTATGGATCAATTAGTCTCCGCCGCTGGGCAAGCCAATCACGCCTTGCTAATAGATTGCCGCGACCTATCCATACAGCCAATCCCGCTCCCAAACGAAACAGCAGTAGTCGTCATGGATACCGCCACCCGGCACTCCCACACCGCTTCTGGGTACAACGAACGCCGGGAAGAATGCGAAGCAGCGGCCAATTTTTTGGGCGTCTCTCACCTGCGCGATGTTAGCCTAGAAGAATTCAATATGCGTGCCTCTAACTTAGACGAGTTGCTCCGCCGCCGTGCCCGGCACGTTATCACCGAAAACGCGCGTGTGCTACAAGCCGCAAACGCCATGTCTGCAAATGGCGCCGCCCAGATGGGGAAGTTGATGAACGCTAGCCATGTCAGTATGCGGGACGATTTCGAGATCACCAACGATGAACTTAATATTATGGTTAATCTAGCTCAATCTCAGCCGGGGTGCTTCGGTGCCCGCATGACAGGAGGCGGGTTTGGGGGCTGTGCCGTGGCTCTGGTGCAGGCAAATACCGCCAATGCCTTCGTTAGCAGCGTCCACGCCGCTTACCAGAAAGCTACCAACCTAACGCCAAATATTTTCGTCTGCCAGGCAACAAAGGGGGCGGAAACTGTACGCTGAGAGGTTGTTGAAAAAAATGAAGAAGCTCTCTAACTTAAACTATCTCCAAGAACAACAATACAAAGACGATACCAATCTCAATGCTCGGATACGGCTTCATCGCCGGTTTAGCACCAATAAATATAATTGGTTCTGGTGGGTTTTTGATAACTTTCATTTACCGCCAATCTGCCATATTTTGGAATTAGGTTGCGGGCCGGGCGATTTATGGGCTGAAAACGCGCATCGCATTCCCGAAGGCTGGGAAATCACTCTCTCTGATTTTTCCGCCGGGATGTGGCAACGCGCCCAAGAAAAGTTGGCACTCACCCCCCAGCAATTCGTTTTTAAAACCATTGAAGCACAAAATATTCCCTATCCAGCAGAAAGTTTTCACGCTGTTGTTGCCAATCACATGCTCTACCACGTTCCCAACCGAGAAAAAGCTCTGAGCGAAATTCAGCGCATCCTAAAACCCGGCGGACGCGCGTATTTTGCCACTGTGGGCGAAAATCACATGAGCGAGTTACCCGCGTTTGTCGCTAAATTTGATTCACGGCTGGCTCGCGGTCACCAAGAGGAAAAGGTGGATTTCACCCTAGAAAATGGAGCCGCTCAACTCGGCAAATGGTTTTCGAGCGTTAAGCTCTACAAGCAAGAAAACTCCCTCCGCGTGACGGAGGGAAAGCCTCTGGTAGATTATGTATTGTCTACCATTAAGTTAGGCGTTAGAGAGGAGCAAAAGGAAGAGTTCGCGCGTTTTGTGAAAAAAGAATTGGAAGCAAACGAGGGGGAATTATTTATCAATAAAGAAAATGGGATGTTTGAGGTAGAGAAGCGGGGAAATAAAAACTAGGTTCATCTGTAAAAAATGTGCAAGGGCGACATAAATGTCTCGCTACATTCCGTAACGCAAGATTCATCTTGCCCTTTTGCGCAAATACTACACAAGAGCCAAAAACTAAAGACAGCGCACAGAGAATGGGAAACGTTAGAGTTTTGTAGAAACGCATCTCTATCTATTGACACTCTCTTGGTATCTGCTAAAATTTACCCAATATTATTTCAATGATACCCAATACATTTTTTCTATACTAGGCGAGGATACCAAAAACAAAAATATGATTAACATTACCCCAGAAGCCGCTACCGCGGTTCAAAATTTATTAGCCCAACAAGAGCAAGAGGATGCCGCTCTCCGCATCTATATTACAGGTGTTGGTTGAGGCGGGCCTCAATACGGAATGGCTTTTGATAACGACGTCCGAGACAACGACCAAGTTTATTCAAGCCACGACGTAAAGGTCATCGTTGATGACCAAACGCTAAGTTATTTGAAGAGCGCTACCATCGCCTATATCCAAGATAATGGGCGAACCGGTTTTCGCATAGAGCCTCACGATCCAGTAGCCGCGTCAGCCTGCGGAGGGTGCAGCAGTGAGGGAAGTTGTTAATAAACATTCACCACTTAAATATCAAAAACAGCCCCGGCGAAAATCGGGGCTGTTTGCGTTTAAGGTAAAAAGTGAAATGTCAATGGCTAGGGATTTGGGAGTGTCGCTACAATTCTCGTAAGAACGAGACTACAAGCCCCAAAACGCCGAACACGGCCAAACCAACGATAAGAAATCCCATTGGCAATCCTCCCGCGCCGGTGGAATCGTCTTGGACAGGATAGGTAGGAATCACCAATACTGGAGGAGGAGTGTAGGTTGGTTTTCTCGTGGGAGGAATATTCACCACAAACTGAGCCGCTAATGTAGGATCAATGGTGGGAGTGGTGAGCGGCGTGGGGGTTGGCGGGGGTGCGACAATGGGAAGTTCTCCTGTGACCCGAACCAAAGGCGCATAGACCCAGGCCACACCTTCTGGCGCTCCCAAATAGACTATCTGAATCCAAGAACCGCCGGCGGATTTTCCAATAGCTGGAACCACCTCTCTGTTAATGAGCACGCCCACCTGGGGATAATTAACCCCAGGACCAGAGCGCACATTGATTTGATCTTCGGGGTCAGACCAAACAATGGCAATCGGCCCCGTTGGCGTTCCCGTAACCGTGGGCAAAGAACCCGTTGGCTGCTGGTTATTATCGGATGCTTGTACCAATGAGGAGCTTAATCCAATTCCCATTAACACAAGAATAAACAATACCCAATAAATACCCAAACGTATATTTCGAGATAATTTATCTAAAGCTAATGAATTCATGCCGTATTTCTCCGTGCTAGTGACTAGCCGAGCAAACCTCTATATCACTTCAAACGCATCAAAGCTGCTCGGGCAACTTTTAACAAACTCAATTCCTCTGAAACAATGTCACCAGCAATAAACGACATGCGTTCTTGTTTTTCAGAGCGCGACTCTAAGCGGCTTATCAAACGCTCTAAAGCTGGGATTATGTCTGTGAAACCTACTATTCCAGCAAAGCGAATTGCCTGGTTGCGCACTGAAATAGGCGCGTTGCGATCGGTAATAATATCTCCCAGAGCAATCCCTGCATAGGAGCAAGAGTTTAACAAAGAGGCAATATTATCCTCCGCTGCCAGATAACGGTCGGCAACTTGGAGCAAAGCGAAAACCTGCCGCCGGCGCATCTGAGAGAGATAGCCCAAGACATATTGGCGGACTTTGTCTGGGGTAATTTTGTCTTCTTCGTCAGGGAATAGAATCGCTCCTAAGGCCTGCACAACGTGAAAGCGGACTTCGATGTTCGGGTCTGCCAGACGTGTGGTGAGCAAATAAGCTATCAGCGGGGAAAGACGCGGAGCATCCAACTCCATTAACTGCACCACGGCCTGATCCCTATCCTGTGCTTGAGGCGAGACCAAACGCTCTGCCGCTCCCCACACGGCAGGGAACAATTCCATAGTATCGGTGGTAATGTCATCAAATTCAAATAATGTTGGTTGAACCATGTCTGCCTCTTCGGTATATTGGGAAACTAAGAGACTAGGGAACTAGGGGCTAAGTGTCCGATTCCCCGTCACTAGTCCCTGCTTCCTAGTCACTGACCCCAACAAAGTGGTAAACGCATCCTCAAAAGATTTTACGCCAGCGTCTTCCAACTCTTGGGTAATTTCATTGATGTCAATGCTCAGGGCGGCTAAGTTCTCAAAGATCTGATAAGCTGCTTCTACTTCTGTATCTACTGTTACTTGCGCGACTCCGTGGTCACGGAAGGCGTCTAAAGTCTTAGGCGGGACAGTATTGACCGTTCCGGGGCCTATCAATTCTTCTACATATTTGATGTCTGAGTAATTGGGATTCTTAGTGCTGGTGGAGGCGAATAACAAACGCTGGGGATGCGCGCCTTGCGCTCGGAGAGCGGCAAAACGCTCGTTCTCATCTCTAAAGACCTGACTATATTTTTGGTATGCCACTTTGCCACTGGCTACAGCCGCCTGCCCTAATAAAGCCTCCGCGCCCGGTGCGGCAAGGGATTGCAAACGCTTATCAACAGTAGAATCAATACGAGAGATAAAAAAGGAGGCCACCGAAGCAATTTTATCAACGGGCAAGCCTGCTTCCACGCGTTGCTCCAAACCTGTCAGATACGCATCCATAATCTGCTCGTAGCGAGTGACAGAAAAAATGAGCGTAACGTTCACGTTTAACCCTGCAGCAATGGCCTGCGTGATGGCGGGTAAACCCTCTACAGTACCGGGAATTTTGACCATCAGGTTAGGACGGTCAATCGTTTTCCATAAACGTTTGGCCTCTGCTAGAGTGGCTTGAGTATCACGCGCTAAATATGGGCTAACTTCCAAGCTAACGTACCCGTCCCCGCCGTTGCTCTCATCGTAAAGGGAACGGAACAAATCCGTGGCAGCCTGAATATCGGCAATCGCCAAACTTTCGTAAATTTCCTCACTTCCCAAGCCCTGCGCAGACAAGACCGCAATTTCCTCGGCGTAATCGTCCGAATTGCCAATGGCCTTATTGAAAATGCTGGGATTCGAAGTCACCCCTCGAATTTCTCCCTGCTCAATCATAGCCGCTAATTCGCCATTTTCTAGTAAGCGGCGCTGAATATTGTCGTACCAAATTGATTGCCCTAAGTCGTGCAATTTCTGAATAGCTCCCATTACTTTAAATCTCCATTTTTTAATCGAACACAGATTTTGCAAATTTTCACGGATAAAAACAAAAGGCTTTTAATCCGCGTGTATCTGCCCGATCCGCGTCATCCGCGTTCTATTGCTTGTACTTTTCCTACACGTCTGGCATGACGCTCCTGACCAGGCTTATTACCAATAAATTCGGCCTCTAAAAAAGCTGGCACCAACTCTTTAGCTATCTCAGGGCCAATGACCCGCCCCCCTAGGCAGAGGACGTTCATTCCATCGTGCTCCACGCCCTGACGAGCGGCATAGGTGTTGTGGCAAATAGCCGCGTAAATCCCTTTCATTTTATTGGCGGCAATCGCCACTCCAATCCCCGACCCGCACAGGAGCACTCCCCGCTCGGCCTCCCCTCTCTGAATGGCCTGCCCCAGCTTCTCGACGAAATCGGGATAATCCACACTCTCTAAGCTATCCGTGCCCAAGTCGAGGGCTTCATGGCCGGCGGCGCGGATGGATTCTATCACAGTCTTTTTAAGCGGAAACCCGCCATGGTCACAGGCTACGGCTATACGCATTGTCTTGCCTCCAATATTGGTGTTGTGCGTTGCATCTGCATTTGATGCACTGCACATCGGATCTAACCAAACAACATCTCTTCCTGTTGATATGCAATGCACTCAAAAAACAAAGTGCAACGCATATCAGCGCAGTAATTTTCCAGCCTCGGCAATAATGTTCTCAACGGTGAGGCCATATTCTTGGTAAAGTTTGCCAGCCGAAGCGGACGCGCCAAAGTGATCCACGCCGATGATGCTTCCCGCATCCCCAACCCAACGCTCCCAGCCCAGGGTGACGCCGGCTTCAACAGCCAAGCGTTTCGCAATCTGTGGAGGAAGCACTAAATCGCGGTATTCCCGCCCCTGAGCGTGGAACAACTCCCAACTGGGAACCGACACCAAACGCACGTTCACACCCTCGGCAGCCAAAAGTTCTCCCGCCCTAACGATGAGTCCCACCTCCGAGCCGGAGGCCATTAAAATAAGCTCCGGTTCGTGGTCGCCAATATCGGCCAAAACGTAGGCCCCGCGCGCCAATTCCTCCGCCGGAGCGTAAATTTCTCGGTTAATAGTGGGCACAGACTGGCGGGTGAGAATAAGCGCGGTCGGTCGGTCTCGGTTCTCCAGGGCAAATTTCCAGGCTTGGGCGGTCTCGTTAGCGTCCGCCGGGCGCAGAACGGTGAGGCTGGGAATTAGCCGCAAAGAGGTCACATGCTCCACCGGCTGGTGAGTGGGGCCGTCTTCGCCAACGCCAATACTGTCGTGAGTGAAAACCCAAATACTAGGGATATGAGAAAGCGCCGAGACACGAACTGCTCCGCGCATATAATCTGAAAAGACTAAGAAGGTGGCTCCGTAGGGAATGACGCCGCCGTACAAAGCCATGCCGTTGACAATGGCTCCCATGCCGTGTTCGCGCACCCCAAAATTGAAGTTGCGCCCTTCGGGCTGCTCAGCCTGAAAAGCGGGGCTATCGTCTATCCACGTTTTGGTGGAGGGGGCCAGGTCTGCAGAACCGCCAATTAACTCGGGGATTGTGGCGGAGAGGGCGTTGATAACCGCCCAAGAAGCCTGACGGGTTGCCATTCCTTTTTCGTCTGCGGGGAAGGTGGGGAGAGCGTCTTCCCACGCGGGGGGCAATTCCCCCGCCAAACGGCGTTCCAGCTCGGATGCCAGGGAATGGTATTCCGCCCGGTAAGCGGCTAAAGCCTCCCCCCAGGATTCTTCCGCCTTTTGTCCGGTTTCCACCGCTTGGGAGAAGAAATCCCCCACATCCGCCGGAATATAAAAACGCGGATTTAAAGGCCAATCCAAATTACGCTTGGCGGCGTCCAGTTCTTCATCCTTTGGGGGAGAACCATGCACTTTGGGGGTATCCTGGGCGGGCAATCCGTAGCCAATGTGAGTGCGGCAAAGAATTAACGAGGGGCGGGGATCGTCTTTGGCGGCGATGATGGCGGCATCCACGGCCTCTACATCGTTGCCATCTTCTACTAAAAGAGTGTGCCAGCCGTAAGCCGCAAAACGCGCGGCGCGATTTTCGGTAAAGGTAATATCGGTGCTGCCGTCAATGGAAATGCGATTGTCGTCGTAAAGGTAGATGAGTTTACCAAGCTTAAGGTGACCGGCCAAAGAAGCGGCCTCGGAGGCTACACCTTCCATCAAATCCCCATCGGTGACGATGGCGTAGATGTAATGGTCAATGATTTCATGACCGGGGCGATTGAATTGGGCGGCGAGATGGGCTTGGGCAATTGCCATTCCCACACCGTTGGCAAAACCCTGACCGAGTGGGCCGGTGGTTGTCTCAACTCCGGGCGTGAGTCCGTATTCGGGGTGACCGGGCGTGAGGCTGCCCCATTGGCGGAAGTTTTTCAGGTCATCCAGGGATAGGTCGTAGCCAGTGAGGTGCAAAAGAGAATAGAGCAAAGCCGAGCCGTGTCCGCCGGAGAGGATGAAGCGGTCGCGGTTGGCCCAGGCGGGGTTTTGGGGATTGTGGCGCAGGTGGCGCGTCCAAATTGTGTAAGCTATGGCGGCGTCTCCCATGGGCAGGCCGGGATGTCCTGATTTGGCGTGATTTATGGCATCAATAGCCAAAAAACGGATGGCGTTGATGGCGCGGGTTTCTAAATTTGGGTCAATTGGCATGTGTTTTCTCCGTAGTTAGTTTATTCGTTGAAAACCTATTTTACCGCAGGATTGATGGAATGGGAAACCTCTGTATGTTTTGGAAGCTGCCAGCTTCCAAATTAAAAGGCCAAAAACCTCGGAAATCTCCGAGGTTTCTGGTTTGGATTGAACGCGGTCAATACGCGCGTGTTTACCAATATATAGCCCCTAACAAATCCTCGGCAATAACTCCCCTGCCAGAACGTCTACCACGCGGGTGGTGCCCAGAGCGGTTTTCATTAACAATCGTCCGGCGGGGGATTCCTGAACTTCGCCGATGATGACGGCGTCTTCTCCGTAGCGCGTTTGGCGCATGATGTCTAAGATTTTCGGGGCGTCTTCGGGGCCGACTATGGCAACAAGTTTGCCCTCGTTGGCAATGTAAAGCGGGTCGAAGCCTAGAATTTCGCACGCGGCGGCTACGCTGGGCCGCACGGGGATGGCAGATTCGTTGAGGGTCACACAGACGCCCGATTGCTGAGCAATTTCGTTCAAGGCCGAGGCCACACCTCCACGGGTGGGGTCACGTAAAACGCGCACCTGATCGCTGACATTCAGCATCTCCCGAATGAGATGGTTGAGGGGAGCAACATCACTTTTAAGTTGAGTCTGAAATCCCAAATCTCCCCGAGCCTCGAGGACGGCGATGCCATGATCGCCAATTGTACCTGAGACAATTACGACATCCCCCGGTTTGGCGCACTCTCCCCCCACGGGGTGCGCCGCGATGACGACTCCCACGCCGCTGGTAGAAATGTATAACCCATCCGCTTTGCCTTTTTCGACCACTTTTGTATCTCCGGCAATGACTTGCACATTAGCCTCTTCGGCGGCGGATTGCATGGAAGCGACCACTTTTTCGAGGATTGAAATTTCAAGGCCCTCTTCAAGGATGAAACTGGCGGTCAGGTAGAGAGGGGTTGCGCCCATCATGGCGACATCATTGACAGTTCCGCAAATGGCAAGACGGCCAATATCTCCGCCGGGGAAGAAGAGCGGGGAAACGACATGCGCGTCTGTACTGATGGCTAGCTTTGTGTGGGGAGGGGGCTGCACCACCCCAGCGTCGTTCCCAGCATCCAGCGCGGGATTAGCGAGGGGCGGTTGAAAAGTTTGAGTGATGAGATCGGTCATCATTTTGCCGCCGCTGCCGTGGCCAAGGACGATTTTCTCGGTGTGGCGGTGGGGCATGGCACAAATGGGGGATTGAATGTCGGTAGTCATTAGTTGGGTAGTTTCGTAGTTTGATAGTTTGTTAGTTTGTTATCTGTTTCCTAGTCACTGATTCCTAATACCTAGTCCCCTAGTCCACCACTCTATAATTATAATACGCCGCGCAAGCCCCTTCATCAGAAACCATGGTCGCGCCCAGGGGATGTTCGGGGGTGCATTCTTTGCCAAAGGCTGGGCATTGACGGGGTTTTTTGAGACCTTGGAGGATTTCGCCGGCAATGCAGAGGGGAGACTCTTCAGTTTGGATGTCTTGGAGATCGAACTTCTCTTCGGCGTTAAATTGGGCGAACTCTGGGCGTAAACGCCAGCCGCTTTTGGGGATGGTTCCAATCCCACGCCATTTACGGTCACATTCTTCGAAAACCTGGGCGATTATCTTTTGAGCGGACGTGTTGCCCTCTTGCGTGACAAGCCGCTTATAGGCGTTTTTAACCGCAACCTGGCCGCTTTCCAGCATCTCGAGCGTGGAGAGGATTCCCCGCGCGATGTCAAGGGGTTCAAAGCCCGTCACGGTGATGGGAATTTGGTATTCTTCGGCGAGGGGCAGATATTCCCAGTAACCCATCACGGCGCAAACATGGCCGGCAGCTAGGAAGCCTTGTACACGATTGTGCGGAGAGCCGAGAATAGCGCGAATTGCCGGCGGCACGCAAACATGAGAAACGAGGATGCTGTAATTTTCTAGTCCTAATCTTTGAGCCTGGAGTACGCTCATCACGTTGGCGGGAGCAGTGGTCTCGAATCCAATGGCGAAGAAGACGACTTCCTTTTCAGGATTTTCGCGGGCAATTGTTAGAGCGTCAAGGGGAGAATAAACCACGCGCACATCGCCGCCTTCGGCCCGGATGGAGAAGAGGTCTCCGCGTGAGCCGGGAACGCGCAGCATATCGCCGTAGGAGGTGAAGATCACGTCTGGGCGGGAAGCAATGGCCAAGGCTTTGTCTATTAATTCCAAAGGGGTAACACACACTGGGCAGCCGGGGCCGTGAACGAGTTCAATCTCATCGGGCAGAAGTTGGTCAAGGCCGTGTCGGATGATGGAATGCGTCTGCCCTCCGCAGATCTCCATCAGCGTCCAGGGGCGGGTAACGATGTTTTTTATTTGGGAGATGGTTTTTTTGACCAACTCCGCGTTTCGGTATTCGGTAATGTATTTCATAGTGAGGAACCAGAAGGTACAGAGGATTCAAAAGTGTCAAAGGATTCAGAGGGGACAGAAGGGTTCATCTTAATGTTTTGCGTTCTATGCGGCCTTTGATTCTTCTGCATCCGCTAGCTCTTTTTCCCTAAACGCGATAACTTCTTGAAGGAGGGACAGCGTTTCATGGGCTTCTTCTTCGCTTAGCACATTAATAGCAAAGCCAACATGAACAAGGACGTAGTCCCCGACTTTGGTCTCTGGGACATATTCCAGGCAGGCTTCACGCGTTGCGCCGCTGAAGTCTACTTGGCCCATTTTTAGGCCTTCGGTCTCGTAAATTTGGATGATTTTACCGGGTACTCCTAAGCACATGGTATTGCGCTCCTTTTTTTGGGAATTATTAAACTCTAGCTGATACTTTAGAAACAGGACGCGGATGGACACGGAAAACGCGGATTATTTTTTATCTTTCATCTACACCGTTTGTTTTCTAGAAAGTAGCCAA
>QMOK01000051.1 GCA_003648195.1 Chloroflexota bacterium
AACTGTGTATTGATGTAAATTAAGTAAATCAAGTTCTGCCAGGGGCACTTCAAACACTAGTGGGTATAAACGGTTTGCCGGATTGTGTTGGCTGGCATCAATAGGGATGAGGATTGGAGGGTTGATTTGGCTGGTTTGGGTGATGGCTGTTAGCGCGGCTTTGGCAGCTGATTGTGAGGCGGCGTGTTTTTTTAGTGTCTCTAGCGCAGAGAGTAATTCTAGTTTCGGTTTATAGGTTACGGCGTGAAGGCCGCGATAGAGTACTAAGAGATCGTTGACCGTTAGTCCCAGCAAGTCGCTGCGGCGTTTGAGCAGTTTGCGCAACCCGATAATGGCTTTGATATTGGCTTGATCGCTTTCTGCGCTGGCTTCTGCTGGTATGCGCGGCGCGGTGCTGATGGCTTGGAGGTCTTTAGTTTGGAAATTGATTTGGACGTGATATGGGCGTTTGCCAACCGTTGAAACTGGGGGCATTTGTTCCAGGTAAACGGCCCAGGCTAGGGCTTCGTTGGTGAGTATCTCTGCTAGTCCCGCGCCCCAGGTGCCATCAAAGAAGATGTGCGATTGATCAAAAACGAATGTTTGCCCGGTATCAAAGATTGTTAATGGGTGATCTCCGATGCCGCGCTCGGTTTGACGTAGTTCGGCTAGGGGCAGGTGGTATGGACGGGGGTCGGCGTTGAGTAGAATGGGCGCTAGCCGTAGTGTATTTAGGGCTTGTGTCAACGCGGGGGTAAGTTGTTTGCGCAGGTTGGGCCAACTGGCTCGCCGGATGCACGCTAGCTCTCGCAGCCCTTCGGAAGGGCAATCCGTTTGGGGAGTTTGGAATAACGCCGCTATTTGAGAGCGAACTGTCCGCACATGGACTGGGCGGGTACTCCCTGGGACGCAAATTGGCATGAGATAGTAATTTCCTCCAGAGATTAAACCAAGTTGCGCTTTGGCTAAGGGAATGTGGGTGCGTAGTTCTCCGTAACGGCCAGCATTAAGATAAGAAAGGATGGACATTTGTTGTTGGTAGGCTGGCAGCCAGTTGCGTTCGGCGATATGGATTTGGGTGTGCCATTCTTTGCGTAAACTGGCGGGTAGGTCGGTGGTGATTGTTTGAATGAATTTGTCGAATTTTTGGCGGCGGTATTGGTGGTAGGGTTCGGTGGAGGCGGCATCTGCTCCGCGTTTGTAGGGGATGAATTGCTGCCAGGTGCGGTATACGTTTGTGTAGTGTTTGTGGCCTGAATGTTTGGCGGTTATATCGCGCAGGAGGCGGGTGTAGATGCGCTCGCGCCATTCATTTTCTAGGATGGCGTTATAGTGATGAAGTAGATGGATGGAGGTCATTGCCCAGGCTGTTAGGCGGTCTACGGGCGTTAGTTGGATTTGGTGCTGCCTGAGAGCGGTGTCAAATCCGTGGGTTTCGTTGGTGTGATGGGAGGTGTCGTTTCGCAAGGCGTATTCGATGTAGAATTGCCATACGCCTTCGGGAAAGGCGTCATCGGGGCGTTTGCCAACCAGTTTGAGGAGGTTCTGATACCCCCAGATAACGGCTGCTGGCCCGGCAAATACCGCGCTGTAGACGGCTTTGTCTAGGGTTTGTTCTACGCCTTTGAAAAGTAAGTCGATATCTCTTTTGATGGATTTGGGCGGGATGGCTTTTCCCGAAAGTCGTGCCAGTCCATTGAGTACCACTCCGGGGACGTTGCCAGCGGGAACGATTTGCGCGATTAATTCTGTAACGGCTTCTATTTCTGGCAGCGACAAGCGTGAGGCCTGTTGGATGCGCGGTTTTGTGGCAACGGTTTTTAGGTTGTTTGCCGTTTTTATGGAAGCGATTTTGTGTTGCTTGGTGATGTTCATGTATTTATGAGTGGTGTTGCCCGATTGATAAATCTTTGGCTTATATATAAATATTGTGCAAAGCGACATGAATGTCGTTCTACGAAAGCGTAACGCGATATTTATATCGCCTTTCCCCGCACATATTTAACAGTTGAAACAGATCTTTTTCGGACACGGTGTGCGCGGACGAGCGTGGAAAAAGCATTAAAAACCTAGCTACCCGACAGTGTCAATCCGTGTCCAAATTAAAACTGTCGGGTAGCTAGGAAAATTATTACCCTGGCTCAACAACCGGTACGAAAATAACATTTTTGAACAAGGTGCGTTTTGGCTGAGCTAGGATGTAGGCAATAATATCTGCAACTTCTTCTGGCTGTATCATCTTACTTTTGTCATGAGGATATGGGTTTTCGTTATTCCATAGTGGTGTATCAATACCACCGGGGCAGAGGGATGTTACCAATATTCCCTCATGCCTAACCAGCCTCCCTAAGGCCTCGGAGTGGGCAACAATGCCATGCTTTGATGCGATATATAGACCATCATCTCCTTTTTCAGCTATATTTACGCCAGCTATGGAGGCTACATTCACAATATGCCCTCCACCATTCTTCCGCATTGACGGTAGTGCCGCAAAGGTACAGTACAGTGTACCTTTTAGATTCGTGTCAATGATGCGATCAATCATGGCATTATCAATTGGCTGTCCACCGGCTGTAACACCCGCATTATTCACCAAGACATCGATCTTCCCGTGATCTTCAAGTATCCTAGCGAATCCTCGTTCCACTTCTTTGGAATCGGAAACGTCGATTTGGTATGGGGATATTTTTCCGGTTGTCTCCATCGCTAATGCATTCAACTTGTTTGCGTTACGTGCTAGAGCACACACGGTATACCCTTCGCTGGCAAAACGTAATGCGGTTGCTCTCCCAACTCCACTACTTGCTCCTGTGATCACCATTGTTTTCATCTGCGTATTCTCCTTTGTTTTCTGTTCTGTCGTTTTCCAAGTCCGATGTCTTCCACGAAACTGTACTCAAACTGTACCTTTATTACTACAATACCGTGCGGTGTCCAATCAGTTGATATGTAGTCACTACCAAAACTTGAAAGATTTAACTTTTTACAATTCTGACGTCTACGGCGTCCGTGTTCATCCGCAGGGTAATTTTACCAAGAAATGGGCATAGGTTGCCGGCAGTTTTGGGGATTCTTTGTAAGCGTTCCCCCCCCTCCCCACGGATTTCGCTTTCTAGATTGGTTGGTTGTCCCCCTGTCTGCACACATATTGCGTTGCTTATCACCTTGGCGGAGCCAGTAACAGATCAATAAGAATATCTATTCAGAGCTTTGGGAAAGTCTTCATCGAGGGCGTTTACAGTTCGGTGCATGCTGTTGTTATGTGCGAGGATGATTCTCAACGAATTTTTGTATGTAATCTATAACATCGACAGTTGGGTGCCAGCCTAGTTCATCTCGCGCTTTGGGTGAAACTCCAGGTGAGTTTAGTCGGCCAGGATACCCATCTATTAATTCAACTTGACCTCCAAATGCCTTGGCAATTTCGTAAACTGAATAGGTTTCGGATACACCGAATGCGTAACCGTCGCCCCAACCATTCTCGCCAGCGAGAATTATGCCACGGGCGAGGTCTTTTACATAAGTAAATGCTCGTTTTTGTGTCCCGGGTTTGACGACAGTTAACGGATCTCCTCTTAGATAGGCTTGCTCAAACTTAGCGATTAATGTTGCATATTTCCCATTACCATTTTCACGCGGACCGAAGCCGTTATAAAAGTAACAGATTGCATAAGGGAGACCATACCAGTTGCCATAATTGTTTATGAGATCAACGTTGTTTGATTTGAAGAAAGAGTAGGGATTTTTATCCTTACTTCCTTCGCCGGTAGTAAATTTTGTACTGGAAGCGGAGTAAACTAGTTTAGGTACATTATGTTTGCGGCAAAATTCGAGGACGGCAAATGTTCCAACAGCATTCATATCAAACACCTTCTCAACATCATCAAATGAGGGTGCGATTCGCGCATATTCTCCCAAGTGATAGATAATATCAGGGGTTTCAGTAATAAGCGAATCTATATCTTTTGTGTCTCCTTTGCGGTAGTCTGCTCCCGGTAAATGATTTTCCTCACGCCCATTGAAATAATTGTCGAGAGAGATGACATTATTGTTTCTATTCGTAACAAGTGCCTCAATCACGTGGGAACCTACGTGTCCTGCTCCACCAGTTACTAAAATAGTTTTCTTTTTCATAGACATCGTTTCCTTTACTTTTTATATCATTCACAAGCCAAATGCGGGTTACGTAACCTTATATTGCATCTTCTTGGCGTGGATTCGCTAAATTCTTCACAAGATGTCAGCTGATTTGTTTTTCTAAGTATATCATCAGCCAATTAGTTTTGTGGCCGAAATTTTCGAGTTTGTTGCACTGGCTTGCGCAACCCGCTCGCAAATCTTGCGTCAACCTAAAAACTTGCGTGCTCTCTTCTCGGCTGGCTGACAACTCCGCTGACTGGGTACTACTGGTTGCATAATCTTGTTCTTGTCGCTCTACCGCCGTGGCAGGAGTTAATTTTCACCATTGGTACCAATCACGCCCCAAAAAGGGATGCCTCTCTCAAGCCAGCTCCACGTTAGAAAGTTTCCCCCAAAAGTAAACATCAGTCCTGTTTACCAATCTGCCGTTTTCACCGGCCTGCCAACTCCCCTAAAATTCCCAACGTTTCCCTCTTTCCCCCTGACCCCAGCACCCCGCCCGGGCCAACGCATGATGGACATCCATCCTCGCAAGAGCAGCCCGATACCAGCTCATACGCTTGGCAGATTAGCTCATTGTGCCTTTCGTATAGGCGTTGGCTGAACCCCACTCCGGCTGGGATTTGCTCATAAATTACCACTGTTGGCTGCCCGCCCCCCAAGGGAGATTTAGGGTCGGCATGGATGCCCAAGTCGTACTGGTCGCACATTAGCAGCAAGGGAGCCAAGTGTCCCAGCGTGTAGGCCAGACCGCTCAATCCGCTTTTCACGCGCACCACGTTTTCCGCGCGGCTGTGGCAGCGCGGGCAAAGGGTGATGAGATTTTCCAAACGATTAGCCTCTTGGCGGTTGGCGAAACTCCGAAAAGGTCGTTTATGATGCACATGGTGTTTAACATCGCTTTCTGGCTTTCCGCATATCTGACAACAATAATTATCACGGGCGCGTACTTGTTGGCGAATCTCATTCCATCGGGGGCCGTAGTCATTGAGGTCGGAATTCCAGCTCCCAGCCTCGCGGAGTTTAGCGATGACTTTTTCTCCCAGCGCGAACCAGTACCCCGTGGTATGTAGAGTAGTAGGAGGGAGGTCTACCTCTTCGTAGGCCAATTTCTCGTAAGAGTTCCATGCAACCTTATAGAACCCGACCACCTGACTGGTAACTTTGATTTCCCCGAAGAATTTGACCCCGCCCAGGGTTTCAGTTTCCCCCAGCACTTTCAGGCAAGTCACCTCCGTTTCTTTTTTGGCTTCGGTGTAATAGTCTGCCCCACACGCTTGGAGCTGAGCCAAGCCTCTCTCCAAATCTAAATCTTCCACCCTGTAAATATCCCCTTCGTGTAAATAAATTGCTCCCGGATGCGTCATCCAATGCGCGCTGGCGTGGTCAATCTCTCCTATGGTTTTGGGAATGCCGTTTTCTTCGCCTTTTAACAGAATCCGTTTCCCCGGCGTGCTGCGCAAAGAGAGGCTGCTCGATGGATACGTGTCGCTCATCCAAAAATATTTTTCCGCCGAATGATGGATGTCCCCCGTTTGCTGAAGCACGTCTAAAAATTCCGTGGTCTGGGCGTGACTCAAGTTCCCGTAGCTATCCCCAGCCTGAAAAGGAAGCTCAAACGCTGCGCAGCGGATATGGTCTAACAAAATGAGCAAATTATTGGGGTCAAGGAGGGCGTGTTCAGGGGAACGTTGAAAGAAATAATCAGGATGGTGGGCCAAAAATTGGTCGAGGGGATTGGCAGAAGCGACCAGAATAGAAAGTGAGGCGTCTTCGCTGCGCCCGGCGCGTCCCGCTTGCTGCCAGGTTCCCGCTATGGTTCCCGGATACCCCGCCAGAATAGCCGCATCTATCCCCCCGATGTCGATGCCCAGCTCTAGGGCGGTGGTCGCTATCACGGCCCGCACCTCGCCTTGGCGCAGCCCCGCCTCAATTTCCCGCCGCTGTTGGGGGAGGTAGCCGCTTCGGTAAGCGCGAATATCCCCTGCTTTGCCCGGCCATTTATCGCGCAGGCGTTGCAGCATCCACTCTACACTCCGGCGCGAACGCCCAAAGAGGATGGTTTGCACGTTGTAGCTTAGCAGGTCGCTGGTTACTCGGATGCTTTCCTCCCGCACCCCCACCCGCAGCCCCAGTTTTTCATCTGTAAGTGGCGGATTATAAATCAGGAAATGCTTTTCCCCTCGCGCGGAGCCATCTTCTGTGATGACCGTGACTGGCTCTTCAATGAGCGTGTGCGCCAGCTCGTGCGGGTTGCCAATGGTGGCCGAGGTGAGCATAAATTGCACCTCCGCGCCGTAAAAGGCAGCCACTCGTTTCAGGCGGCGGATGACGTTAGCCACGTGCGAACCAAACACACCCCGGTAAACGTGCATCTCGTCAATGATAATAAAGCGCAGTTGGGAAAAAAAAGCCTCCCACTGCGGGTGGTGGGGAAGAATCCCCATGTGGAGCATATCTGGATTGGTGACAACGAGTTGAGCGTTGGCACGCACTTTGGCGCGGATGTGCCCAGCCGTGTCGCCATCGTAAGCGGCGGCTGTTACGGATGTCATCTCCCTAATTTCCGCCAACTGGTCGTGAGCCAGGGCTTTGGTGGGGAAGAGGTACAGCGCCCGTCCGGCGGGATTCTTTAGCAGATAATCTAGCACGGGAAGATTATAAGCCAGCGTCTTCCCGCTAGCCGTACCCGTTACTAAGGCGGTGTGACGCCCGGCTCTGACGTGCTCCCAGGCTTGGGATTGGTGCTCGTAAAGGGCAGAGATACCTTTCCCCCAGAGAGATTGGCGCAGTGCAAGGGTAAGGTCTTCTGGAATGGGGGCGTATTGCCCTTCCCGCGCGGGAATCCGCTTCCAGGCCGTAACATTAGGAGCAAATGAGGCGTCTGCACGCCAGTGGGAAAGGAGAGAGAGGAGAGACATTTAGTGGTATAATCGTATTACGATTTATTGATCGATAGGAGATTTATATGAACGCAGTAACAGTTTCTACCAAATATCAAGTTGTAATTCCCAAAGAAGTGCGCCAATCTATGAAAATCCAGCCGGGGCAGAAAATGCAGGTGATTGAATACGGCGGGCAAATTATTATGATTCCCATTCGCTCAATCAAGGAAGCGCGTGGTTCGTTGCCGGGAATTGACACTGACCCCCAACGCGAAAAAGAGGAGCGTGAGCTATGAATGTGGTTGATTCCTCTGGTTGGCTTGAATATTTTGCAGATGGTGAGAACGCATCTTTTTTTGCCCCAGCCATTGAAGATACAGAGAATTTGATTGTCCCCGTAATTTGCATTTATGAGGTTTTCAAGCGATTGATGACGCAACGTGGTGAAAATATAGCTTTAGTCAGTATCGGGGACATGCACCGGGGGAAAATAGCTGACACGACCGCTCCTATTGCTTTGCAGGCTGCCAAACTTTCTACCGAGTTGAAAATTGCCATGGCCGATAGCATCATTTTGGCGACCGCCCGCGCTTACGAGGCCACATTATGGACGCAGGATGGGGATTTTGAAGGGATTGATGGTGTGGAGTATATTAAGAAAGGATAGTGGTCAAGAGGGCTAAATAGCCTGAATGATCGAGGTGCATTGCATCTGTTTTTAGATGCGCTGCACCTTGAGCCTACTTGTGGGATTCGAAGTGCAACGCATTTTTTAAATGTAATGCACTTCTATTGCGATGCGGATTTTGTTGAAATTACCCCCTTATCCTGATACGAGTCTCCTCAACGATCCAAAGATGGTGTTTGAGCATCTCGTTGTCTAGTTTAGGGATTAATCGTTCTAGTATTTTTAGAACGTGAAACTTGTCTTGCCACTGTAAACGTAAGACTATCAGACCAAGGAACTGACTTGGGGGATAGATGCGTATGTTAGCAAAATCTGTGTCGAGGGTAATTATGATGCGTTTTTCTTCTTGACAAATAGACGCTAAATCGGAATCTGATGCGCCGTTAAGATATTGTTCAATTACAGTGAGAGCATCATGCCCTTCCTGTCGTAGGCGTTCTGCTACTTCAATGGGGAGATTTTCATCAATTTTGAATTTCATTGCAGCACACCATCATGTCATGACCACAACCCGTTCGCGGGTGATTTCTGCGGCATATAAAATGGCGGCTTGAATAGCCTCGTAGCTGAGCGTGGGATAACTTTGCAAAATATCATCGTGGGAGAGGCCAGCACCGAGGTTATCGAGTATGACTGATACCATAATTCGAGTGTCTTTGATGCAGGCTTGACCATGACAAATGCTAGGGTCAACAGTGATGTAAGTTTTCCAATTCATGAAGTACCTCCTTTATGGATGGTTTGTCTACATTATACCTCAACCGCTCGTGCTTGCATTTGCTCCCGCAGGTCGGCAATATCTTTAGGAATGAGATAAGCCGCCCCGCCTAGAGAAGCGGCTCCCAGCACCCAGGCCGTGACGCAAATCCAGAGTATGGCGCTTTTGAGGGAAGCCTCGCGGGCAATGTAGCCGGCCAGGAGAGGGGCCAGGGCTGCTCCGCTGTTTTCGATGAAGTATTGAATGGAGAGGGCTGTACTTCGCACTTCGGGGAGAGCAATGTCGTTGACGGTGGAGACCACGTTGGGTGAGGCAATAGGAATGAAGAGGGCCATAAACGCCAGGGAGATTCCGAAAAGAAGTTTTTGCTCCACTGGAATAATCAAAGTGATGTTGAGAAGGATGGCTCC
Source organism: Chloroflexota bacterium (assembly GCA_003648195.1). Lineage (GTDB taxonomy): Bacteria > Chloroflexota > Anaerolineae > Anaerolineales > UBA11858 > B10-G9. The sequence continues at coordinate 8,821 of QMOK01000051.1, forward strand.
AATGAGGACGCCGCCCATGGCCACCAGCAGCCGTCCACGTTTGGTGCGTTTGAAGGCCCAATCTCCTAGCATTCCCCCTACAATGTAGCCAGAGCCTAAGACCAATACGACCGGAACCATGGTCATCATAATGGCGTTCTCGTCGTAGTTGCGCTCTACTTCTAGGTAACGGAAGAACCAATAGGTGATCACTTGCCAGGGGAAGACGCCTACAAATCCCTGGACGAAGAGCAGCCACATACTGCGTTTTTTGATGAGTTCTAAGGCGTGTTTGAGTTCAAAACGATGGATGGCTATGTCTTCCATTCCCTCTAAGGCGGGTTCACTTTGCCCGCGTGGAACTTCTTTGACGGTGAAGAAAATAATAATTGCTAAGACTACGCCCAAAGAGCCAGTGATATAGAAAATAGACCGCCATCCTAAGACGCCGCTGAAGAGCAGAGCCAAGATCATTCCCAGCAGGTAGCCAATGGGTTGTGAAAATTGCAAAATGCCATAGACTTTACCGCGCATTTTGGGAGGGAAATAGTCGCCTAGCAAACTGTAGATTCCGGGGTAGCTGGAATCGTCAATGCCCGTGGAGGATCGGGTGATGGTGAACATCTTGAAGTTAGGGGCGATTGCGCTTAGCCAGGTGGTGCATCCCCACAGGAGAGATGCTAGGGCCAGAAGCTTGGGACGGGTGAATCTATCGTATAAATAGCCCCAGAGCGGGTAGAATATTGTTCCCACCACTAAGGCGCCTGAGACCACGGCTCCCATTTGGAATTCATCTATTTTGAAACTTTCCATGATACTCGAGGTTAAAGGTCCAATGAGCAACTTGTCGGCCTGATGGAATAACATGAACGCAAAAGATATGCCTAAAACGAACCAGCGATGTTTCTTTTGTGAATCTTTCATTTGAATCTCCTATTGAGACTTAAAACGCTATTTCCTAACGTACTCCTCGCATTTTTTAACTTGCATTATGCACCATTCCCACCAAATTGTGAGTACCATACTTTTGTGCCAACTCGTTGCGGAATTGTTGGGTGTAGAGGCGGTAATAATGTCCCTTGGCCTTGAGTAGTTCAGTGTGGGAACCTGCTTCGGCGATAGCGCCATCTCGGATGAAGAGAATGCGGTCTGCGCTTTTGATAGTTGATAGCCGGTGGGCGATGATGAAGCTGGTACGGCCTTCCATGAGATTTTCCATTCCGTGCTGGATGAGAGCTTCGGTCAGGGTGTCCACGGAGCTTGTGGCTTCGTCCATGATGAAAATATCTGGTTTGCGAAGCACGGCACGCGCCAGACTGATGAGTTGTTTTTGGCCTGTAGATAGCAATCCGCCGCCTTCGCCTACATCTTCTTCGTAACCTTTTTCTAGTGTGGTGATGAAATCGTGTGCTCCAGCCAATTTAGCGGCATCTTCTACCTCTTCATTGGTGGCCTCAAGTTTCCCGTAGCGAATATTCTCTCTGATAGTACCAGAGAAAAGGTGCGGAGTTTGAAGCACAACCCCAATTCGCGATTGGAGAGCATGGAGTGTGAATTTGGTGTAATCGTGTCCTGCTATCTTTATGCTCCCATGGCGGGGTTCAAAGAAGCGGCACAACAAATTGACAATGGTCGTTTTGCCGCCTCCCGTAGGGCCTACGAGAGCAATTGTTTCTCCTTGCTTGATATGCAAGTCGAAATTTTCTAGGACAGGGTCATCTTCTTCGTAGTAGAAATTTACATGGTCAAAGATAATGTCTCCCTGAATGTTGTCGGGATTGCTGGCATTATCGCGGTCGGCAATCTCGGGGACGACATCAACGAGAGAGAAGATGCGTTCTGCTGAGGCAATGGCACGCTGCATTTCGGCGTAGACGCGGGCCAAGTCTTGGATGGGCCAGATCATGAATGTGATGTAGCCGATAAAAGCTTGGATGCCGCCGATGGTCATTCCTCCCGCTTGGGCTTGTAACCCGCCATACCAGACTACGCTCCCCAGCGATAAGGCGCTGATGATTAGTACTGTAGGCAAGAAGAGAGCTGAGAGCCAGGCGGCTCGGTACCCAGCGCGGTACATCTCGCTGGTCAGTTGCCCGAATTCTTGCATATTTTGGTTTTCGCGGCTAAAGGCTTTTGCCACACGAACGCCGGTGATGTTCTCGTTGTAGGCTCCAGTGATTTTGGAGTTGATCTTGCGTACTTGCCGGTATTGGATGATGATTTTCTTTTTGAATTGGGCTGCGACTACGAGGAGGATGGGTACGATAGTGAAGACGATTGCCGCCAACTTCCAATTGATAGTAAACATGAAGTAGGCCGCCGTGAGAATGTTCATTGTGCCCCAGGTGATGTCGAGGAGGCCCCAAGTCACTAATTGTGATACCCGTTCAGAATCGGAAGTAACACGCGACATGATCCAGCCTACAGGGGTTTGATTATAGTAAGAAAGAGATAGTTCCTGGAGGTGGCTGAACATCTTTTTACGCAGGTCGTAGCGGACTCGTTCGCCCAGAACGCCGGTTAGATAGATGAAACAAAACACAGAAGCGGCCTGTATTAATATTAGCAGCCCGTATTGGGTGATGATCTGCTTGAGCGCTTCCATGTTTCCCGCTCCAATGCCTTCATCAATAATTCTCTTGCTGAGGTATGTGAAGTAGGAATCTAGCCCAGAGACAATGGATATAGCAAGCAGGAAGCCGATTAATTGAGGCCAGTGCGGCGTAATTAACCTGATGATACGGAGCATGGTTTGCCCGTTGAATTTAGTAGTAAATTCTTCTTCTTCGAATTGAGTGTGATTAGTCATTGGTTTTAGTTCGTTAGTTTGGTAACTCGTTAGTTGAGTAATTTCCTAATTCCTTAGTACTATGATTCCCTGTATCCAGCTCTTTCCGTAACGCTTCATCTATCTTCGTTTGCAGTTCGAATATCTCTTTGTACTCGCCTTCTTCTTGGAGCAATTCGCTATGCGTGCCTTGTTGAACGATGCGGCCAGCGTCAAGGACAAGGATAATATCGGCCTGCATTAGACTTTGAACGCGGTGCGCGATGATGAACGTGGTGCGGTCTTGCATTAGGTAATCTAGGGCGCGGTGGATGTCGGCTTCGGTTTCTACGTCTACCGAGGAAGTGGCGTCATCCAGGATTAGGATTTTGGGGTTTTTGAGCAGCGTTCGGGCGATAGCCACGCGTTGTTTTTGCCCGCCGGAGAGGGTGACACCTTTTTCTCCGACCAGTGTGTCGTATCCTTGAGAGAAATTAGTAATCACATCATGGATGGCGGCTGCTTTGGCGGCTTCAATCATCTCCTCTTCGGATACTTTGCGATTGACACTGTAAGTGATGTTCTCACGTATAGTGCGGGAGAATAAGAAAGGCTCTTGTTCTACCAATCCAATATGTTGGCGGAGGAACTTCCGGGGATAGCGGTTTAGCTCCACTCCGTCTAGGGTTAGACTTCCGCTGTTGTATTCGTAGAAGCGTGGGAGAAGATTGACCAGGCTGGATTTTCCAGAACCTGTCCCGCCTAAGAGAGCGACAATTTGCCCCGGCTCGCAGCGGAAACTAATATCTTTAAGAACTTTTTGTTTTTCTTCGTACGCAAACGAAACGTTGTCAAAAATGAATTTGCCTTTAATCTTACCGTTGGCAGGAATGTAATCACCCGCAGAGAGGGGTTCGCGATCTTCTTTGATGACATCAATGATGCGTTTATAAGAAACCAATCCGGTAGACATTTGGACTATCAGCCGTCCCATATTGCGGATAGGCCAGAGAATCCAGGTGAGCATCCCTGCGAAAGCCATGTACGTGCCTAGAGAAATTGTACCGGCAATGGTCATTTTCGCGCCTAAATAGAAGCCGGTTAGCATTTGCGCTCCCGTTAGAATATCAGAAATAGGCCAATACAAAGCGTGCATGGTGAGCAATTTACGACCCTTGAGGAACTTTTTCCAGTTCTCGCGCTCAAATTTGTCGCGTTCGTATTTTTGGCGGGCAAAGGCTTTTACCACGCGGACGCCGGTTAGATTTTCTTGGAGCGTGCTAGAAAGGATAGCTTCTTGTTCTTGGTAATCTTCGTAAGCTTTTGAAACGCGCGAGAAGAAGAAAAACGATAGCGCTACTGTAAAAGGGACGACAATTATCGAGCTGAGGGCTAGTTTTGCGTTTAGGAATAGCAGAGCGCCCAGGTTGACAAGAAAAAGCATACCTATGCGACCCACGCCAATGGCCTGATCAGCGAAAAAGACGCGCACAGCGTCCACGTCCGAAGTAGTCCGCTGGATGAGTTCCCCAGTTTTTATTTTGTCGTGGTACGAGAATGTTAGCCGCTGAATGTGATCAAAAAGAAAATCACGCAGTCGGAGGGCAATCCCTTCAGACGTTTTGGCGGCCATCGTTCCGCTCAAAAAAGTGAACGCGCCTTGGAGGATGGCTAATCCCACAAAACTGAGCGCTATCCAAGGAACAATATCTTTTACTTCCCCGGTTTCTATCAGTTGATCTGCGAAATATCCCAGCAAAAAATAAGTGCTTGTTCGTCCTGCGGCAGAGATGCCCAAGCAAAGCGTGGCCAGGATGTAATAATGCCGAAATCCCCGCATCAGTTGCCAGAGGCCCTTGATGCGGCTGTCGGAAATAGTTTCTTTAACGTTGAAATTTGAGTTTTCTTGATTTGACATAATTAGTAACGAGTAATTAAGTAACGGGTGAGAGTGACGAGTTTTATCACGTTTCACATGATAGCTATTTTATTTTCTTCGATAATTTCGGCCTGAACGGTTCCGCCAGTGAGTTCCTGAAGCTGGCCTTGAAAATGTTCAAAGCGTTCTACAGGAAACTGGCAAGTGATGGCAACCTCGGCGGTGAATTCATTGTGGAGGATGAGCCCTTTATTTTTGGCAATCATTTGTTGGATGCGTTCAAAGTATGGATAAGGGGTGACCAATTTGGCAATGTGGGTGGATATTTTTTGAGCCCGGGGAGTGACCTCTAAAACGGCGCGGACGGCGTTCCCATACGCTCTTACCAGCCCGCCTGTTCCCAGCTTGGTGCCGCCAAAATAGCGCGTGACCACCACCGCTACGTCTCCCAGCCCGCTTCCCCGAAGCACCGCCAGAGCCGGGCGTCCTGCCGTTCCCGATGGTTCTCCATCATCGCTGCTGTGGGCCGTGACACTGGCTCCGTGACCCACCAAGAAAACAGGGACGTTATGCGTAGCATCGGCATATTTGGCTTTTATCCGCTCAATGAATGTTTTCGCATCTTCAACGCTAAAAACAGGCCCCAAAGTGGCAATGAAGCGAGAGTTAGCCACGCGGGTTTCTGCTTGCGTTTCTTGGGCGGGAATGGGATAATTGTTCATAATGTTTAGCCGATGACACTTCTTGCAAACGAAATTATATTGTATAACAGAAATGAATATGCGAGTAGTGAGTTGATGGAGGATGGGATGGGGGAGAAACCTGGTAATTTGATAGGCTGGGAACAAATTTACCAATATACCGCGCCCCAATATACAAATATACTGGCCAAGGAGAAAACAAATGATCATGCAAACAACTATAGCTATAATCATCGGATATGCCTTCGGATGTATTCAAACAGCGTACATTTTGAGCAAAACCGTGGGTAAAACTGATATCCGCGAACATGGTTCTGGTAATGCGGGAGCCTCTAACATAACTACCATTATGGGGGTGAAATACGGCTTTATCGTTGGCCTGGTGGATGTTCTCAAGGGTATGTTCGCTGTTCTGGTTGTGAAATGGCTCTATCCTGGCAATCCCAATTTGGCTTATCTGGCCGGCATAATGGCTATCATTGGGCATATCTTTCCCTTTTACATGAAATTCCGAGGTGGAAAAGGCGTAGCTGCTTTGGTGGGAATGATGATTGGCGTGAACTGGAAATTAGGTCTTTTGTTCTTTCTCCTAGTGGCCGTTCCCGCGTTACTGGCCGATTATATTGTCATCGGTTCATTCACATCTTTTATCGCGTTGCCTATTATTACTTATCTATTAGATTATCCAACTCTCTTCACCGTTATCGGTGTAGGGTTGTCCATCCTCTGTTTTTACCTGCACCGAGCCAACATCCAAAGGATCATCAATAAAGAGGAACTCAAAATTAGTGCGGTGTTGAAGAAAAAGAGGGACTAGGAAACTAGGGGACTAGGAAACTAGGGAACAGGAAAGCAGGGAACTACTCAACTATTCAACTATTCAACTACCCTCCCCATCTCATTCATATCAATATAGCGCCGAATAGTACCATTCCCTACAAACCACACCCCGGTGGCGAAACGTTGGATGAAGTACCGGTC
>QMOK01000052.1 GCA_003648195.1 Chloroflexota bacterium
CGAAGAATCTCCTATGTTTACGAGAGGGAGACTCTTCGTTCACTAATCTTAGCTCCGCTAAGACACGTTCTCTCAGAGTGACACATCAACGCTTTTTTATTGGGGGGAGTGAACGGTTACAATAGCATTAATGCCAATCTCATCTGATTCGTTCGCCGCTATTGTTTGCTTTTGTGCGTTGGTAAGATGCTCAGCACCATGTACCCACCAAACCCAGATGTGCGTATCGAGGATTATCATTCTAAAACAGCCCAGTCATTTTCAGAAATACTATCGAATGGTTTTGTGTAGGTGACAGGTAACCCTCGAAGCGAATATCGCTCTAGTTTTTTATCCTTTTCGCGCTTACGGCTACGCATCAATATTTCAACTTTTTCCCCTTTTGCGAACGGTAAGCCCTTAATGGATATCGCTCCATCTTTAGATACTGTTGTTTCAATACGATAAGTTTGCATTTTAGGCCTCGCTTTATATCTTTGGTTCTAGGCTTTATTTATCCCTTATTTTACCATCCACATTAAAGATGCTGAGATTATTCACGTTAGTAATGAGGTGTTTCTTGTTCTTTGAATACCTGTGCTGAATCTGGTCTAGGAGAGAATTCATTATCTCTAACATTTCTTCCCCTTGAAGTATAGACTATTTTCAACAGAACTGCAAACGGGAGAAGTATCATCTCAATATTACGGGATGGAGCTGAGACTTCCGAAATTTTTGAGATGATACGGGTGACGGGGAAAAATTAAGCCATTTCCTCTACTGTCTCTTTATACACAACTCCCCTTTCATTCAAACCGTTTAGCATAAATTCAACACATTCCGGTTGTTCCCCAATGAACTCAGGAGCGGATATACCTACCCTGTCATACATGCCCTCCATAACCATTCTAGCAGCAACCGTAGCCGTGTATCCGGTTGTCCTAGCCATAGAATGTGTTCGCGTGGCCTCGTCGTAGCGGTCAAACAATTCATACGTATAGCGTAATTTCTTGCCCGCCTTCTTGCCTTCTACAATCACGCGCAATATTGTAATATCAACTTCGCCTTCTTCAAGTTTCCATTTCGGGAACAAAACTTTAGCCGTGAAATCTAGGGGACGAATCATAGCTCCATTAATTTCTATTTCCTGTTGACTGAAGAAACCGGTTTCTCTTAGCATCGCCATTTTTTCAATATGCCCCGGATACCTAAGAGTCTTTTCTTTCATGTTTGGAATATCAACAGTCTTTATTAGCGTTCTCAACCCATCACTATTAAATGCTTCCAGCGTACCGACACCCTCAAAGTTTATGTATTCACTATCCGAAAGGGCTGGCCTTACGACAAGCTTTCCATTCTCCACATAGCGGGCTGGGCGAGTGTATTCTTCAATCACATCAATTGGAGAAAAAACCGCCTTGTACTCATATGGCCATTCTCTTATTTCTGGCAATCCCCCCACCAAAGTAAGCGCCATATCTGCTTCGTCTAATAAATGGTTCACATGCCCAGTTAAAATATTATTCATGCCCGGCGCCACACCACAATCAACTATCGCAATAACACCTTGCTCTCGCGCCAATTCATCTAATAAAAACGGATCCTCCGGGAAAAAGGCGATATCGACCACATTTTTCTTAGCCCCAATAATTGCCTCCAACGTCTGAAATCCAATAAACCCCGGCATAGCGTTGATGACAAAATCATAATCGCGAACCAATGACTTTACATTCTCAGGCTTCGACAAATCCATTTGAATGGGCGTAATTGATTTGTTTTCTTTGAATTTACTTAATGAAACTTCACTTATATCAGCTACACTTATTTTATGTTCATTATCTTTTGCCAAATCAACAGCCATTGGCTTTCCAACCAAACCCGCGCCTAATACTATTATATTCATCTTATCCTCTCTAAATTACTCTTCACTCTAGCTACCCGACAGTTTTAATTTGGACACGGATTGACACAGATTTTTACGGATTCTTTTTTGTTTTTTCGTAACTACCCAGCCCACTCTTGAAATGTTGTCACTGCGAGGGGCATTTTTTGCCCCGAAGCAGTCCCCCAGACGCTCTAGGAGATTGCTTCAGCGGGAAAACACCGCTTCGCAATGACATGCCTGAGTAGTTACGTTTTTTCACAGAAAAATCCGCGTTTTCCGTGTTCATCCGCGTCCGAAAAAAGTTTTCAGCATAAGTGTTATGTGGCTAGTCTTCAATTAGAATTTTCAAGCTTTAAAAAACAACATCACAACCAGCGGTAAAACTAAAGAGCAATATCACAAACCAGAAAACCTATTTAGAAAAATAATCAACAGGAAAATAAATTTCAAATTTCCAATTGGTCTGTTTATCAACTTCATCACTTTCATAAAATATTATCCGAGAAAGTCACAGAACAGCAAACCAAAAACTTTAAGTGTAACTACTCAGGCTATAACTGAATGAGCTAAAATAGAACGCGGATAGACGCGGATTAAAAACAAAAGATTTTATCCGCGTAAATTTGCGTCATCTGTGTCATCCGCGTTCTATTCTAACAAAGGCTAAGTAGTTACCTTTAAGTTTGAATAGCAAGTATCCTATCGTGGCCGGCCAAATCGGCGTGGAGACGCACCTCCGCGGCGGGAAATGCTCCCTGAGCGAGTCGCGCGGCCTCAAGGCTGTGAGACGAGTCAATCTCTAAAAGAATGAGGCCGCCGGGGGCAAGGTTGCGCGGCACCATCTCCATGAGCGACTGGATCACGGTCAATCCTTTGGGACCGCCATCCAACGCTTGGGTTGGCTCCCGCCCATAGACTTTCAGAGTTTTTAGCGCGGGGGTTGGCACATACGGCAAATTGGCGCAAACCACGTCAAACCTCTGCGTCACGCCCGCTAGTAAATTATCCCCCAAAAAAGAAATTTGAGCTTCTACATCATGCTTACGCGCGTTCCCTTGCGCTACCCGCAACGCCCTAAAAGAAATATCCGTAGCCAAAATTTTCGCGTCGGGGATGTGTTTTGCCAGGGTGATAGCAATGCAGCCCGAGCCGGTTCCAATATCGGCGCAACTGCGGCGCGCGGGATGGCGGCGGAGCCAGTTGAGAGCTTTTTCGACCAGGAGTTCAGTTTCTGGGCGGGGGATGAGGACATGAGGGGTGATAGTGAAATCCAGCGCGTAAAATTCCCAGCGGCCAATCACGTAGGGGAGGGGAACACCGCTTTCGAGGCGGAGCAAGGCTTGGGCGAGATTTTCGCGTTGGCGGGGGGTGAGGCTGGGGGAAGGGTGAGCCAAAATCCAAACCCGCTGCCGCCCTAAAACGTGACTCAGTAAAACTTGAGCATCCAAGTATGGGGTATCACTGAGCGCGGCCAGACGGCGGCGGGTATTTTGGAGGAGGGATTGAGATTGGTCGCTCACGCTAAAATGGGGTGAGTTATTCTAATCCAGCATCGGCGAGACGTCTAGCTTCGTCTGCGGTGGCTAGTTCTTCAATGAAATCGTCAAGATCACCATCTAAGACGCCAGAAAGGTTGTAAGAGGAGTAGTTGATGCGGTGATCGGTAACGCGCGATTGAGGAAAATTGTAGGTACGAATCTTCTCAGAGCGTCCTCCGCTTCCAATTTGAGATCGGCGTTGAGCATCTTGCTCTTTTTGGCGTTTAGTTTCTTCTATTTCGTAGAGCCGTGCTTTGAGAATACTCATTGCCCTTACGCGGTTTTGAAACTGTGAGCGCTCGTCTTGGCATTGAATGACTATGCCGGTTGGTTTATGCGTCAGGCGAATGGCAGTGGAGTTCTTTTGAACGTTCTGCCCTCCTGGGCCTCCGGCTTTGAAAACGTCCATTTGGATGTCGCTAGGATTAACGTCTATTTCTACATCATCTACCTCTGCTAAAACGGCTACAGTGGCCGTGGAGGTGTGAATTCTCCCTTGCGACTCTGTGGTTGGTACACGCTGCACCCGGTGGACGCCAGTTTCATATTTTAGCCGAGAAAAAGCGCCATCGCCTTTAATAAGGGCAGAGATTTCTTTAATTCCGCCCACGCCGGTCTCGTGCATAGAGAAAATCTCCATTTTCCAGCCCTGATTTTCAGCGTAGTGGCTGTACATACGGAACAAATCCCCGCCGAAGAGACCAGCTTCGTCACCTCCGGCACCGGCGCGAATCTCAAGGATCACGTTGCGGCCATCGCGCGGGTCTTTGGGAATTAAGAATTTTTTAATACGCGCTTCCAACTGCCCTATTTGTGTCGTCAGGCTTTCAATTTCCATTTCAGCCAACTCGCGCATTTCTGCATCTTCGGCTTCCAAAAGAATACGCGCGTCTTCCAATTGCTGGAGGGCATCCTTATATTCTTGTACTTTTTCAATCAGAGGGTCTAAGTCAGATTTCTCTTTACTCAGCTCCGCAGCCCGCTTATAGTCATCTCCCACGTTAAGGAGTTCCTGATTAATTTCTTGGTGTCTTTCTTCAATTCCAGATAGTTTTTCTAAGAGCATAGTCGTTTTTTATAGGTAATGGTAAATTAAGTGCCCAATTGCTCGCTGATTATACCATCTGTAATCGGTATCCTCTCAAAAAAAAGAAAAGATTTCCAAAATCTAAAAAAGGGCGTTTTACGGCTGCTCCAAGCCGTGACTGTGAAGAAACGCTTGGTCAGCCAAGAGTTCCTGCGCCGAGCCATCGGCGACTATTTGACCACCATCCATGATGACCATGCGGGGAAAGAGTTCTTGCACCAGGCGCATATCATGGGTAGAGACCAGCATGGTGATTTCCATAGCGTCCAGAAGTTCAATAAGCGAGCGGCGCGAGCGGGGGTCAAGACCGCCGGTAGGTTCATCAAAGACCAAGATATCGGGGTGCATAGAGAGCACAGTAGCGATAGCGATGCGCTTTTTCTCCCCCAAGCTGAGGTGATAGGAAAGCCGTTCAGAATATGCTTCCATGCCCACTTGCTGCAAGGCTTCGGCGGCACGGGCGCGGACTTCGGCGGAGGCAAGTCCCATGTGCAGAGGGCCAAAGGCCACATCCTCGAATACGGTAGGGGAAAAGAGTTGGTCGTCTGGGTTCTGAAAGACCATCCCCACGTAAGCTCGGATGAGAGGGAGATTCTTTTCGAGAACAGGAAGGCCCATAACCTGAATTTCTCCCTCTCCTTGAAAAACGCCGTTAAGTTGAAGCAAGAGAGTGCTTTTCCCTGCTCCGTTGGGGCCAACCAGGGCAACTTTTTCGCCCTGAGCAATTTCTAGGGAAATATTTTTTAGAGCCTGGTGCCCGTCAGGGTAGGCGAAGTTGACACCTCGGAGCGTGAGAGCTGCGGCGTCAACCGCATGAGGCACAATGAGAGGTTTGTCTTGATGATGATGAATAGGCATAGCAAATTAGTTTGTTGTGCTAAATGAATTCGTTGGGGAAGCGATCACGCCCACCAGCGCCCACAGGCCTGAATTACAGATAAAACCATCAGGGCAGCCATTAACGCCAGCCAGTCGGCAACTCCCATCAGGTGCGGGTTCAACGTTAGAAGATTCCCCTGAAATCCCCGCGATTGCATAGCCTGATAAATACGCTCGCTGCGCTCCAGGCTGCGGAGGAATAACTGCCCCACCAGGCTTCCGCTGTTTTTGGCGTTCCAGGCCAGATTCCCCCCGCCTTTGCGATGAGGTAACCTGGCGCTGCGAGAGGCACGGGCACGGAGCAGGCGTTTGGCCTCGTCTATAAGCACGAAAAGGTAACGATACATGAAGGAAATAATGGAAACCAGAATGGGGGGAATTTTGAGATGGCGGAGGGCGTGAACCAGGTCTGGGAAGGGGGTGGTGGCGGAGAGAAGGATGGCGGCCTGGACGGAGAGCCAGCTTCGAAGCATGATGCTCCCGAAGCGGGTTAGGCCGGGGACGGTGATAGTGACCGGTGGATAGGTAAGGGCAGCAAGGGGCGTCCCAGGGGTGGAGAAAATGGTGGTGACAGCTGCGAATGCAAAGGGGAGAACAATGAGCGAGCGTGAAAACAAAAATTTGAACGGGATGCCAGCCAAGTAGGTGACGCCCAGGAGCACGCCCCAGGTGATTCCAAAAGCCAGCCAAGTTCCATCTGGCAGCAATGCGTTTGAGAAAATCACCAGCACGGTGACGATGATTTTCGCTCGCGGGTCAAGGCTGTGGATGGAACTTTTTCTGGCCTGGTAAAGATTGAGAGAGATGGTTTTCACACTTGTTCAGAGACGGGCGGGGAGGCCAGAAGTTTGGCAGCGCCAACCACTATGCCGCCAACAATGAGCAAACCAATAAATCCAGCGGCGATGGTGGAAAGGGAGGTTTCGCCCAGGAAAGGCAAGGTGTAGTCGGGGAGAATTTGATAGGGCGCGTCTGCTCCCTTGGCGATGAAGCCCATGTTGGTGGCCACACGCTCTAAGCCATCAGGGGAGGCGGATGCCAGCGGGGAGATGAAAACTACCGCCAAGGAAATCAGGCCGCCAACCGCTATCCATCCTTTGCTATGCTGCTTATTTTGAGAAGCGAGGAGGTCGGGGCGAGTTTGGAAGAGGAATGCCAACGCTCCCACGGTGATGAGGGCTTCTCCCAGGCCAATCAGAGCATGTACGCCTAACATGGCGGGGAGCACAATTTTCAGGGAGGAAGTTCCGCTAAGCCAGAGCTGCAAAGATGTGGACAAAGCCCCAGCGATGACCGAAATCCAGGCCGCGAGTCCCGCTAAGGCCAGTTTGAGGCCTTTGGGCTGATTTTCAACGCTCCGGTAAAGTCCATAGCCTATTAGCGCGGTGAGTATGCCCATGTTGAAAATGTTGGCTCCCATAACCATCAATCCGCCATCCTGGAAGAAAAGAGCCTGAACACCGACCACGGTGGTCATCACCAAAATCCCAGCCCAGGGGCCTAAGACAATGGCGGCTAACGCGCCTCCCAAGAGGTGGCCGGAGGTTCCGCCGGCAACGGGGAAGTTGATCATCTGAGCGGCGAAGATGAAGGCTGCCATGAGGCCCATGACGGGGATTTGGCGTTCTCCCAATTCGCCGCGCGTCCGGCGCACGGCTATCCCCACTAGGAGGATAGCGATGGCCCAAAAGATTAGGGCTACGGGCAAGGAAAGGAATCCATCGGGGATGTGCAAAGCTTTTGGTGTGAGGGATAAGCTAAAATTCATGGTTTATTTCTCCTGGCTCTGACATTGAGCGCAAAGTCCAAAAATAGTAATATGGGTGAAATCCGCTTCAAAGTGATACCGCGCCCGAATTTGCTCTTGAAGAGAATCGGCCATAGTATGGTCGGCGGCAATCACTTCTCCGCAGTGCCGGCAAACAAGATGGATGTGCGGCCCATGTTGTTGAGGCGCATACACAGCCTGACCTTGCCCCAAATCAGAACGAATCACCAAGCCCTCTTCTACCAGCATTTCTAAGGTGCGGTATATAGTAGCAATATTGATAGCTTCGGATCTGGGGCGAATTAATTTAAGGACATCTTCTGCGGTGAGGTGCGCGGTGGAGTCGGCGACAGCTTGGATGATGATCTCCCGTTGGGGGGTGATGCGGTAGCCGCGTTGGCGAAGTTCTTCGAGATAGCGGTGGTGCATGAATCGCTCCTTGTTGCGAATTTTCGCAATAGCGAATATTATAGTTTGGAGTCCAATTCTGTCAAGTGAGTTTTGGGGAGGAAATTAAACAGAAAGGTTGTTATAATGGGGATAGTTGAGTCAAGTAAAGGTACGTAACAGAAATAGTAACTACTCAGGCATGTCATTGCGAAGCGGTGTTTTCCCACTGAAGCAATCTCCTAGATCGTCTGGGAGACTGCTTCGGGGTAAAAAATGCCCCTCGCAGTGACATTTCAAGGGTGGGCTGAGTAGTTACCAGAAATATTTCTAAAAAGCTCCCTTTGCTAGAAACTTATTGAACATGACTTCTGAAGGAAAAGCAAATGATGGAAGACTTATACCAAAAAGGAATTGCCGCAGCCGAGGCCGGGGATTTGGGAAAAGCGTATCAGCTATTCGCCCAGGCATTGAAGCTCAATCCAAAATCCGAGAAGACTTGGCTGGCTTTGGGGCGCTATGTAAATGATGCCGAGAAGAAAGAGTATTGCTTTGAAAAAGTTTTATCTCTAAACCCAGAGAATGAAACCGCGCGAAATTTACTTAGAGAGTTACAAGCCCCCAGTGAAGTTCAGGATATATTATTCTCTGATGACGAGCTGGACACATGGGAAGATGAAGAAGAATCGGATGAAGCATGGGATAGCGGAGAAGATTTACTAGAATCCGAGGATATTCAAAAGGCATTCTCAGAGGACGAGCTGGGCGCATGGGAAGATGAAGAAGAATCGGATGAAGCATGGGATAGCGGAGAAGATTTACTAGAATCCGAGGATATTCAAAAGGCATTCTTTGATGACGAGCTGGGCGCATGGGAAGATGAAGAAGAAAATAATACAGCAGGGAAGTGGACCGGAAATTGGGAAAAAGAAAAGGAATCACAAGACGACTGGGGCGAAAGCAACTTACCGCCCGCTAGACAGCCATGGGAATATGATTCCGAGAATGAAGAGATACTAAAGGAAGAAGCGCAAGAGGAAGATCCCCAGACATCTAAGCTGCGCGGCGAATGGGATATGAACAAAAGCGCATTTACACGAGAGAAAAACAAGCGCGAATTTTCGAAAATTGCGAAATCTTGCCTCTCAAAAGCCGTGACCGTTTTCTTCGCTCTCATTTTAATAGCTTTATTATTAGGTGTAGCTTCATTGCTCCTCATTAATACAGAATATGTGCCAGATTTCATAAGGCCACTTTTGAGCAATTTTCTACCTGCGGCAAGTGAGGTAACAGAGATAGCAGCTACAGCAACCCCAGAAAACACAAAAACTCCCATAACGCTGCCGGCCACTTGGACGCCTACGCCATCGCCAATTCCCAGCAAGACGCCTTTAGTAACAGTAACCCCAACCCCCACGCTTACTCTAGTTCCATCACTAACACCAACGCCCGAAGACGAATTCGCTTTCTCTGTTATTGGTGAAGAAAACGGGTGGTCACGTTACACTTATCCCGCAAGTGATTTCTCTATTTCTGTGCCGCCAGAATGGGTACATCTCGAGTTAAATGCGTATGACCTTGATGAAATGCTAGCCGAAATTGACAGGAATCACCCAGGGGTAACGCAATTCTATTCTGCCGAGAACATTCATAAAGAAATAGCAAATGGCGTGAGATTTTTCGTTATTGATGTTAGCGCAATAGAATATGGCGAAACGGCTGATTTAAAAATCATCGCCTCTGATTTGGAACATGACCTTGATTTGAATGCCTTTGTTATTGGGTATATCCAAGAACTAAAAGAAGAATTTGGCCTATACTTCAAGATTGAAGAAGACAGAATTCAACTGGCAAACGTTGAAGCGGCAGAACTTATTTATCAGGTTGAGACAATCAGCTCTGAAGAAGAACCGGCAATCTTTACCGTTGTTCAATATCTTTTAATTTCCGACAATGATAAAACGACTTACGTTTTAACATTCACAGCCCTCAAAGACATATTCGAGGTCAAATACCCACAAATTCTCGAAATTGCGCAGGGGTTTGAATTCGCGTATTAATTAACTTTTTGGGCTTTAGTCAAATAATATCTCAATGACATACGCAATTCAAACATTCCAACTAACAAAACAATACCCGCAAGAGCAAGCCTGGAAAGACATATTCAAGCCCAAAAAACTTGACGCGCCTGCCGTAAATCAAGTTTCTCTAGCCATTCCAAAGGGGGAGATTTTCGGCCTATTAGGCCCCAACGGAGCGGGAAAGACCACGCTAGTTAAAATGCTAAACACCCTAATCACTCCTACCTCCGGGGAGGCGTTGGTAAATGGCTACAGCTTAAAGCAAGAACAACCGCTCAAGGCCACCCTTGGCCTGGTGACCAGCGATGAACGCAGTTTCTATTGGCGTTTATCAGGGGCAGAGAATTTAAGATTCTTCGCCGCGCTCCATGGGATGACGAAAAGCGAGACCCAAAACCGCGTGGCAGAAGTACTAGCTCTAGTAGGCCTCACAGAAAAAGCAAATAAAGCCTTTCGCTTCTACTCTGCGGGGATGCGGCAGCGCTTATCTATAGCCAGGGCTTTACTTCACAAACCTACAACCCTCTTCTTAGATGAGCCTACCAAAGGCCTAGACCCTACCGCTACCCAACTTCTTCACAATCTCATCCAAGAGAGGCTCACCCGTCAAGAGAAAATCACCATTTTTCTAACCACTCACCGCCTAGACGAAGCAGAAACACTATGCGACCGCATTGCCATCATGAATAAGGGTGAAATTCTGGTTCGCGGAAAATTATCGGAACTACAAGAGAGATTTAAGAGCGATACGCTGCAAGAAATTTTCACCGCTGTTATTGAGAACACCGCTCACCCCGTAGAAGACAGCACCCCGCCCCAAGCGGCAGTCCCCACCGCAGCCCCCAGACGAGTTGCCCCTCCCCAGCCAAGCATCCCGCATCAGATTGGTTCCTCATTCAAAAAAGCGCTCGCCTTTCTTCAACGTGACCTGACCTCCGAATTAAGTTACCACTTAGCTTTCTTCCTCCAATTTTTCAGGGTCTTTTTCTCTATCGCTGTCTTTTATTTTATTGCCCAAATGTTAGGCGAAACCGACATTCCCCAATTGCGTCCATACGGCGGAGATTATTTTTCGTTCGTCCTTATTGGAATCGCTTTTTCGGGATATTTAGGGGTGGGGTTGTCGTCTTTTTCGGGAAGTTTGCGCCGGGCGCAGACAACTGGAACCCTAGAGGCAATGTTGAGCACGCCTACAAAACTTTCAACTGTGGTGATAAGCTCTTCGCTGTGGAGCTACCTGCTAACCACCTTCCAAGTGCTGGTTTACCTTGGTGTGGGGGGGCTGTTCTTAGGCGTAGATTTGTCGGGCAGCAATATTGGCGCGGCGTTATTGATTTTGGTCTTAACCATTATTTCATTTAGCAGTTTGGGAATTTTGGCCGCCAGTTTCATCATGGTACTCAAGCGGGGTGATCCCATCACTTGGCTCTTCAGCGCGGTTTCTGGCCTGTTAGGGGGAATGTACTATCCAATTGAAATTCTGCCAGAGTGGTTGAGAGTGCTTTCCGCGCTCTTGCCGGTGAGCTATTCCCTGCGAGGAATGAGGCTAGCCCTGTTAGAAGGTGCTAGCCTCAAAGCATTAAGCCTGGATTTGTTGGTTTTGCTGGCCTTTAGCGTAGTGCTCGTCCCCCTAAGTTTGGCCGCTTTCCGCTATGCAGTAGGCAGAGCCAAAATTGATGGAAATTTAACGCATTACTAGAGTTCGTTTTCAGGCAGTCCTGTAAAGGGGGTTATCTCAGTTCCTGCCCAAAGGGGAATAAGGCCAGGGGGACAAGTTTGAAGTGTTGTTTCGCGAAAGGGAGGCCAATGATGGTGATTGCCAAGATAAGCCCGTGAACGAAATGCGCGATGGCAATTTCCCAACCGAAGAGTACCAGCCAGATCATGTTAAAAATTATTTGCAGCGAACCGCCGCTATCCTCTGCGGCTGTGATCTCAGTTCCAAAGGGCGTCATGGTAGCGACTCCAAGTTTTATGGCCTGCATCCCAAAAGGAATACCAATAATGGTCACGCAAGTTATTAAGCCGCCAAGAATGTAGCCTAATCCAGTGAGGAAACCACCAAATATCAGCCAAATTATATTGCCTAGAAAATTCATCAAATTTCTCCTTTTTACGTAACTACTCAGGCATGTCATTGCGAAGCGGTGTTTTCCCGCTGAAGCAATCTCCTAGAGCGTCAGGGAGACTGCTTCGGGGTAAAAAATGCCCCTCGCAGTGACATTTCAAGGGTGGGCTGAGTAGTTACCTTTTTACTAAAGTCTTGGATTCAATTCGTAAGTGCAATTAGTTAGTGTTCAGATAATACCTCATAAGCTGTTTGGGAAGCAAGACATTTCTTTATTGCAAATTCAATCCCTCCCCTCAATCCTCTCAAAGTTGTCCATTCTCACGCTAAGTGAAGGCAAGGGACTAGATGATTACGAATAATGTATACTTGGCACGGGCACGAAATTTCATTACCTGGAATCAAAAGACTCTCAAACGAACGCTGATGCACCAGATTCACACGGATTTTTCGTCTTTAATCTGCGAAAATCCATTCAATCCACGTTGAGAGCACCAAGCGCTAAGCTGCCCTAATTTCAACTTTGCGCCATGACTTTAATAAAATGGTGAAAGCAATTGTTGAAGCTCCCATGGCAACCAGCGGGGCGGCCGTTTGCAAGCTTACTACAAAAACCAAGAGCGGCATGGCAATTAACGCATCCCTAAACCCAAGCGCGGAGCGGACAAAAGTAGAAAAGAAGATGATGACTAATACAAGGATGATGGAGGTGATAGAGTCCATTTTTTTCCACTTCTAAATGATGCTTGTTCATTTACAAACGCCGAGGATTTTGCAAAACCCTCGGCATTCTGTTTTTTGTGCGTCAGCTTATCTGCGGTCTGTGTTCTCAGACATTGCCTTGCTCATCGCGATTTACATATATTCTCTAAACTGTAATCCATGTCGTTTGCGAGAAACCAGCCAAGCCTTCCGCAAAGTTTCATAGACTTCTTCAGGCTTAGCGACATTGCGTAAAACAATCGCGGGTTCAGAAGCATCTTGCCCTCTAATAAAAATATCGCCCAGGCCAAACACCCGTTCCCCAACGCTTTGCTTATAATCAATATCTTGAACGCGGATCAACTCGAAAACTTCAACATGCCTGCTTATTAAACCAGTGATGATTTTTATGCGCTCTGAAGTGATCACATAAGATTCTGTAAGAGATAAGAAAGGGCGGCCTTCCCATATCAAATGCTCATCATCATCAATTTCTAGTTTTGCGGGTGTATTATTTTTAACCTCATGCCCAATAATTTCGTCAAAAGCCAGCATCACAGAATCAGCAATGCCGTAGACGAGAGTTTTTTGGTCTTCTGGTGTGATAGATGAAAGATCAACTTCACTTTGCGCTATAGATTGCCAGATACTGGCAATGACTTGGGCGTGGGTCTTTTCAATAGACATAACTAACCTCCAAATATATTCTACAGTTTTTTTCGCTTTCTCTATCCCGTTAACACTTCCAATTTGTCCACTACCGCAGACAGAAAGGCAAAAGCTTTCTCTACCGGTTGGGGATCGGTGAGGTCTACGCCAGCGGCATTGGTAAGCACGGGTCGCCAACAAACCTTAGTTCCTCGCGCCTAAGCTATAATCAATTCAACAACATCTGCTTCTTGTAAAACATGGTCGCGGCTGACCATTTGCCCTTCAAAATCCGCGCTCTTGCCCCAAATACGGGCCGTTTTCAAACCTTCGAGAAAATCCTTATGTACGCTTCCGGCAAATTCAAGCACCGTAGCTCCTTTATGAATCACAAAGGGGGATGAAAAGTCAGGTTTTTTGCCTGGAGTGCGGGAATAAATCCTCATCATGTTCAAACTGTCGAAAACCATTTGCTTCATCTCGTTTAGGTTAAATCCCGTAGCGATAGAAATTGGCAGCATGGGACATTCAATATCAAGCAATTCCAAAAATATCTGATACAACTCCTCTATATCCTCGCCATCATGCTTGTTAACCAGCACCAGGCAAGGAACATAAAGCACATAACCCTCCTCTACAAATGTGCCTTTAAGATGCTCAGGCGCAATGCGATTCTTTTTCAACAACTCAAATACTTCTATCAACTGCTCAACGGGGTGCGCATGAAGATCAATCATAACCAAAATCATATCCACCCGGCGAATCAAGTTCAAATATTCCGGATCAATATATTCCTTGCTAAGAGGAGGAGTATCAATAATTTGCACCTGCACATTATCAATGAGCATCATCCCAGGGGTAGGCTTCCAAGTTGTGAATGGAGCCGACGAAACCTCTGGAACAGCATTGGTCACAGCATTAAGCAGCGAAGACTTCCCCACGTTCGGAGGGCCTATCACGGCAATCTGAGCAGCACCTTCCTTATCGAAACGATAGGCCGAGGTAGACCGCGAGCCACTCTTTTTGGATTGATCAGTGGTTTTTAGCTTAGACAGTTTCTTTCGCAAATCCGCCCGAAGATGATCTGTTCCCTTATGCTTGGGAATTTTGCTCATCATCTCCTCAAGATAGGTGATCTTATCAGCTGTCTCGGTAGCGGAGCGAAACCGTTCTTCTGCTTTATAATACTCTGGAGTTAAATTTGTAGGCATATTCGTCCATCATGGTATGATTGTGGAGTGTCTGTCTATATATTTTACACTGCTTTTCAAATAGAAGGAACGTCTTTATGAAATTACTGCTCGCCACAAATAATATTGGCAAACAAAAAGAAATTCGCGCTCTTTTAGAAAATTTAGATATCACGCTGCTTTCTCCGCTAGAAATGGGCTTAAACTTAAAAGTTGTAGAAGACGGGGAAACATACCAAGCGAACGCCACCATAAAAGCGAGAGCGTTTGCCCAAGCGTCTGGCATTTGGGTCTTGGCAGATGATTCTGGGTTAGAGGTGGACGCCCTTGATGGTGCGCCGGGACTTCGCTCCGCGCGTTATGCCCCCAACCCCCACCCCACAGACGCAGATAGACGCAAATTTTTACTGCACAACCTAAAGTTACACAAACGCCCCTGGCAGGCGCAATTCCGCTGCGTAGTGGCACTCGCCCATCCCAGCGGAGAAATCCACCACGCCGAAGGCATCTGTCCAGGAGAAATCATCCCCAAAGAACGTGGTACGCAAGGCTTTGGCTACGACCCTATCTTCCTCATCCCGCAAAAAAAACTCACAATGGCAGAATTATCCATGCCAGAGAAAAACCAACTAAGTCACCGCGCGTTGGCTATTTCAGCCATTCGCCCTTTACTAATAAAAAAAATACTGGCTACCCGACAGTTTTAATTTGGACACGGATTGACACTGATTTTCACGGATTCTTTTTTGTTTTTTCACAGAAAAATCCGCGTTTTCCGTGTTTATCCGTGTCCGAAAAAAGTCTTTCAGCATAAGTGTC
>QMOK01000053.1 GCA_003648195.1 Chloroflexota bacterium
GCGGAAGTTCAAATCCAGCCGGGATGTTCATGGTTTGCCCGCTAAATTTCAAAAGCAAACTCCCAGTTCCCACCCAAACCACCGTTTGAATCAACCCGGCCACTCCCAAGCCAATAATCTTACCCTGCAATAACTCTAAGGGAGTAACCGAAGTTAACAAAGTTTCTATCATGCGGTTTTCTTTTTCAGTGGTCACACTCTTAAGCAATAAACTGGACGACATTAAGATAACTACATAGAAAATTATTGTCACCATATAGGGAACAAAAAAGGTAAGCGCGTTATCTTCATCTCTCTGCACTTCTGTAGATAAAGACGTCTGGTGCAAAGTCATGGGTTGGCGGGTTAGCATAGCCAAATTTTCATCGCCCAGCAAGTTGACAGTCAGTACCCAATCCATAATTTTAGATTGGTCTTCTCCGGCCAAGGGATTGAAATCGGAGCGAACGTAGATAACTTCACCCGTTTCCAGATAATCGTTAGGGATGATGTAATAGGCTGAAATATCTTCCTGGGAGAGAGCCTGACGCGCGGCATCTTCGGTAGAATAAGCTTTGAGAAGCTGTTCTGTCCCCGATGGGAGTTGGGCAATAAAGCCGCCTGCATCCACGTAGCCTTCAATATTCATGGTCTCAGAACCGCTAAAAATATCCGCGAGCTGACCGGGAGAACGCCGGTTAAAAGCGGACACCCCGCTAAAAATAAGAAAGGTAGCCACCGGAATCCCAATCGCCATAATCAAAAACGAGGGACGAGTTAAGATTGTAGTTAATTCGTACTTAAGCACCAAGAAAGTTTTTTTCATGTTATTTGCTCCTCGCCGTTGAGGAAAAAATCTCTTTCCAGCGCAGACGTTTACCATAACGCAGCATCCCCATTCTGAAAACTTTGCCAGCCAGCCAAATTGCTCCCACCGCCGAGACGCACAAAACCAAAAAGTTCAGCACAAGCTGCCAAAAGGGGATAATGGTAAAGCCTAATCGACAAACCAAAGTGAGAGGTGCAGTGAGGGGGAAAAAGCTCAGCGTCAGAGCTATGGGACCATTGGGATTTTTCATCAGCGGAATCATCAACCAATAGGGTATCCAAATGGGCAAGGTCAATAAACCCGCCATTTGCTGAGCCTCGCTAGTGTTTGTTACCATAGCCCCCATGGCAGCCATCAGTCCCGCAAACATAACGTAAGAGGGAAGCAAAGCCAACCCCATCAGCCCCAAGCTCCCCAAAGAAATGCTCGCAAATTGTTCTTGCAAGGCAGGGAAATTGGCCCCGCCAATGAACATCCCCAACACGCCAAAGGCTATCCAAACCATCAATTGCGTCAATCCCACACCAATTAGGCCAACAATCTTCCCTGCAATAAGTTGCCCCGGAGAAACAGAGGTGACCAAAACTTCCATAGTGCGGTTTTCTTTCTCATCCACCACGGCTTGCATCAAATAACCAGAGCTAGACATAACCACAATAAAAAACACAATCCCCAAAACAAGCGGCAAAACTATACTCAACCAACTATCCGAAGAAGCAACGCGCCCGCCATCAGGAGAACGAATGATAATTTGCGCCCCATCCACAACGCGAGCGGCAATTTGCGGGGATTGATCAGCCAAAATGTTGAAACGTAACAAAGCCCTGAAATGGCTGCGGGCATTGTCAGAAGGCGCGGAGTCTTGGTAAACTTCCTCAACTTGCGTGGTTTGGAAGTAATTTTCGGGGATGATGTAATAACCCTGAATTTCTTCATTCTTGAGAGCATCTCGAGCGTCCGCTTCGTCTTTGAACGGAATCATCTGGACAGGTTCGGCCAATTCTTCTAGCGCATCCTGGGGGAGGGGTTTTTGCACAACCCCAGCGCGATCGATATACCCAATCGGAGTGGCATCCGTTTCCATTCTTACGAGCACAAACCCAGCCCCCACCGAAACCAAAATCAGAGCTGGCAGGCTTAACAAAGCCAACAAAAAACTCCGGCGCAAGACGTGCCGGCGATATTCGTAAGCCATAACGCGCAAAAACTTCCTCATTTTTCCTCCCCCTCGGCCTCTTGCACCATCTGAATAAAAATCTCATCCAGGGTGGGAGTGGCAATCTCAAATCGCTCCAGGGGAATGTTTTGCTCCACCAGGGAGGCCAGCAATTGCTGGGGAGAAACCTCCGCGGATAGGGTTAACTTCTGGCTCCCGTGACGTCCATCTTCAACGTGCTCCACGCCAGGGAGCGGGGGAAGGTCAGCGGGGGACTGCACCCAAACGGCGTGCCCCGAAAAGCGGCTGCGAATATCGGCCAAATCGCCGTACAAAATGCGCTCACCTCGGTTGATGAGGGCAATGCGGTCGCAAAGCTCTTCCACTTGGTGCATCTGATGCGTAGACATCATGATCGTCACTCCCTGATGGCGCAAATCCTGCAAAAGTTCTTTGACCATGCGGGTATTAACAGGGTCTAGACCAGCAAAAGGCTCGTCAATAATTATCAACTCTGGCTCATGCTGGAGCGTGGCAATCAGCTGCGCTTTTTGCTGCATCCCTTTGCTGAGTTCTTTGACTTTTTTATCTTTGTGGGCGGCCAGATCAAAACGCTCTAAATAGGGGCGCAAACGTTCCTTAGTTTCGGATGCGCTGAGGCCTTTTAGCGTTCCCAGGTAAACCAGACATCGTTCCAGGGTGATGTCCTGGTAGAGTCCGCGCTCTTCGGGCATATAGCCAATGAGGTTTTTCTTGGCCTCGGTCATTTCGCCGCCCAGGATTATTACCTCCCCCGAGTCTGGCTTGAAAATATCTAGCATGATGCGGATGAGAGTGGTTTTCCCCGCTCCGTTGGGGCCTAAGAGACCAAAGATCTCGCCCTCTTGAACATCGAAAGAGACGCCGTTAACGGCTTTGAGTTCTCCAAATGATTTATGGATGGATTGAATTTTGATAGAAGGCATAAAGACTCCTAGTAGGTAATGGGTGAATGAGGTAATGAGGCGGGATTATTATATCAGAAGCAGCCGCGTTTTATATGACGCGCGGTGCGCTTTTCTAAACGAGCTATACCGAAGTATAATACGCTGAAAGATGTCCTGCTAGAAGCCGTCAAACGCGAATTGATGGTTTGTAGCAGCGAATGAAAGTTCGCCCGTGCCCTACTACGAACACGCCATACCATTCTTGACACAACACTATGCAACACACTCGTAAACGACAATCAGCGGCAAATAAGAAGTTGTTCTCTTTAGTGATGGGAATATGGGGGATAGTTCTGGTGTTAGGAGTGGGGATAATTATCTTCCTCCTCACCAAAGAGGCAAGTCCCGCGCCATTGGCGGCGACAACAATCGTGCCCACGCCAACCAACAGTCCCACCCCAAAGTTGCCCACGCCCGCGCCATCGGAAACGCCATCGGCCACGGTTGCGGCACCCACGCTCAGGCCAACGGCATCACCCAGCCCTACGCTACAGCCCCCAACGCAAACACCCATCCCCGCCACGCCATCCCCAGAATCCACGCGCTTAATTGTGATTGGTTACTCGGTGGCGGGGCGTCCGCTTGAGGTTTACCAATTTGGCACCGGTTCTACAGAGCGGCTGATTGTGGCTGGAATCCATGGCGGGTACGAATGGAACACTATAGCTCTAGCAGACGAGCTTATTGAGTATCTCGAACAACATCCAGAGAAAGTTCCAGCAGGGGTGAAACTCTATATTTTGCGGTCGCTCAATCCCGATGGGGAAGCCCGCTCACAAGGTTATGATGGACGCGCCAATGAAAATGGAGTTGATATTAATAGAAATTTCCCCGCTGACTGGCAATTGAACTGGAATAGAAACGGATGCTGGGATTATAGGCCTATTACGGCTGGGGAACGCCCGGCTTCAGAGCCTGAAACGGTTGCGGTGATGAGTTTCATTCAGGCGCATGATATTGACGCTCTTATTAGCTATCACAGCGCGGCGCTGGGGATTTTTCCCGGAGGGAAACCGCCTACCCCGGCTTCTATACAGTTGGCTGAGGCTATCGCGGCTGCCAGCGATTATGCTTATCCGCCTATTAATACTGGCTGCGAGTACACGGGGCAATTGACCGATTGGGCCGCTCAAGTGGGGGTTGCCGCCGTAGATGTTGAGCTTACCAATCACACAGATACGGATTTTGAGCAGAATTTGAAAATTTTGGCGATGTTTTTGAGGCGGTAAATTGGCGCGCTACGCGGGGGAATTAGTAGATTTGTATATTGGTATATTGGTGATACTGGGCGGTTAGTTTGTCCTCATCACCTCATTACCCCATTTACCAACTTCCCAATATACCCGCGCAGCGTACTAATCTGCCAATGCTAGTGTTATGCGCTCACGCCCAGGTGCAACGCACCAATATACCAACCCCCAATCCCTACTACTCATAAACCTCAGCCCTTAACTCTGCCACGTACGGCAAAGTGCGATGCGTGTCAGCATAGTCTAGGCCATAGCCCACCACCCACACGTCAGGGAGTTCAAAGCCTTTATAATCAATGGGAACATCTTTACTCTCGCGTTTTTTCTGGAACAAGGAACAAGTCCGCAAAGACGCTGGTTTCCGCAACTTCAGAGTATTATAAAGATACTGCAAAGTGCTTCCCGTATCGACAATGTCTTCTACAATGATGACATGTTCGTTTTTGATAGGCTTGCGAAGGTCAAGAATCAGGCGCACCGCTCCGTTAGAAACTGCCGCATCTCCATAACTAGAGACTGACATAAAATCTACTGTATGGGGAATATTCAACTCTCGAGATAAGTCAGCCAAGAAGATAAACGCGCCTTTCAAAATACCAATCAAAATCACACGTTCCGCGTCAGCGTAATCATGTTCAATTTGCCGAGCTATTTCTTTCACGCGGGTTTGAATCTCTTCTGTAGATAAAATTACACGTTTGAGATCTGGATGTAAAGCAGACATAAAATCTCCTTAAAAAATTTCTAAACCTTAATATTCTGATGTGGAAAGGGACGCGCCGTTCGGCGTCTTGCAAACGTCTGGCGTTTGGTCTGCGCGCCTTTGGGCGTGTGTCTATCCATTTTGCGCTGTGCTCCGTTCAGCCCTCAACGCCACCCACTCTTCGCTCTGGCGGCGAGAAACTACGACAAAATTGCGTTTTTCTAGCTCGGCGCAGATGGCAGGAGCTTGATATTCTAACATGCCGCTCAATATTAACGTGCCGCTGGGAGTGACTGTTTCGCTCAGACCTTGTTCAAACAATTGCCGCAAGATATGGGCTATCATATTGGCGCACACCAACGGGGAATGGGATAACGCGTAAGTCCCAGCCAAAACTTCGGGTACAGAACCAAGCCCCACGCTAATTTGGCCGGCGACCCCGTTTGAGGCCGCGTTGGCGCTGGCAGCATCCACCGCTTCTTGGTCAATATCTACGCCCAGGATATTTTTCACGCCTAATTTTGCCATCGCAACCGCCAAAATTCCAGAGCCGCACCCTAAATCTAGCATAGAATCTGGCGGAGAATCAACATCTTTCAAGTATTCTTCCAATAATTCTAATGTTAATTGAGTAGTGGGATGAGAGCCTGAGCCAAATGTCGCTTGGGGGTCAATATAAACGGGGATGCGATCGCCCGGAGAAAAATCCATCCAGGCTGGGATGATGTATAAACTCTCTCCTACGGGGTAAGGGTGATAGTGTTTCTGCCAGGAGGTCGCCCAGTTCTCCGTTTCTATTTTTTCGAACGCAGGCTCTGGGATAGGTTGTCTTTGTCTCAAACGACAAAGCGCTTCTTGGAGGAGAAGTTTTTGTTCTTCTAAACGCTCATCAACAGGGAGGTAGCCTGAGACGCAAAAAAACGGGGTGGTGTTCTCTATCACCACTCCGCCGGGAATGAAGTCGGCAATAAGGCTAGCGACTGTTTCGGCAAGTTCTGCTGACTTGATATTTAAACTAACTTTGATCCAATTTTCTGTCACGACACCATCCACAAAAAGAAGGTACAAGTTTTTGGCCTCTGCCTTGACTTGTACCTACAAGAAATTTGAGGGAAATTCAAATGATTTAAGGCTGCCCAGAAAGCTGTTTTTTTAGCCGACTAAAACACTCTTCAACCTATCAAAGAAACCACGCTCTTGGGGAAGCACTTCGCTATCCATTTTTTCGGCAAGTTTCTCAAAGAGGTCACGTTCTTCGGCGTCTAATCGCTTGGGAATGGTGATATTGATAACCACAAGCTGGTCGCCACGAACGCTGCTACGCAGATGAGGGACGCCTTTGCCTCTCATGCGAATGATTTTTCCGGGCTGAGTACCAGGGGAAATCTTGAGCATGGACTCGCCATCAACGGTGGGGACTTTTACTTCTGCGCCTAAGGTGGCTTGAGCAATATTAATATTCAAGTCTAAGAAAATGTCTTGGTCACGGCGTCTAAAGTATTTGTGCGGTAAAACTTTGATGATGATGTATAAATCGCCAGATGGCCCATTATTGGGGCTAGGCTGGCCTTCTCCAGACAAACGGATGCGGGTGCCATCGTCAACGCCAGCGGGGATAGATATGTTCTTGCGGCGCGTTTTACGCACTTGTCCATTGCCATTGCACGTAGGGCAAGGGGATTCTACAACTTTGCCTTTCCCTTTACAGACAGGGCAAGTAACAACTTGAACCATAGCCCCTAATAGGGTTTGGCGTGTTTGCCGAACCTCGCCACGCCCTCCACAATGCTTACACATTTTGGGTGAGGTGCCGGGTTTGGCACCGCTGCCGTGACAGGTAGGACAAGGTTCATCACGAGTAATACTAATTTCTTTCTCAACTCCAAAGACTGCTTCTTCAAACGCAATCGAGACGCGGTATTGCAAATCGGAGCCGCGTTGGGGACCTCTTGAACGTCCACGGCTTGATTGTCCGCCGAAGCCGCCAAATCCAAAAATGTCGCCGAAGATGTCTGAGAAGTCAACAGATTGGTATCCGCCGGAGCCGCCATTTGCGCCTTTCACGCCGGCATGTCCAAAGCGATCGTAAGCGGCGCGTTTATCTACATCGGATAATACGCGGTATGCTTCGTTGATCTCTTTAAACTTATCTTCCGCATCGGAGGCACCATTCACGTCTGGGTGATATTTACGGGCTAAATTACGGAAAGCGCTTTTAACATCACCAGCGGATGCGCTCCGGGAAATTCCTAAAACTTCGTAATAATCGCGTTCAGTCATGTAACCTACCAATCAACTATGAGAGTAGCTAGAATAATTTTGTGAAGAGTAATTCTTGGCTCATGTATGAAAAATGTGCAAAACGACATGAATGTCGTCCTACGAAACCGTAACGCGATATTTATATCGCCTTTTGTTGCCCACATTCAACAGATGAGCCTAATTCTTTTATAGTTAGCCAGGCGCGATGCACTTTTTGAAAGCGCATCGCGTCTGGTATTTTGTATCTTGCCCTTACACGTCTGTGAATTCGCCATCCACTACGTTGTCGTCTGGGGGAGTGGCAGGGCCGCCGGGGGAACCAGCACCAGGCATCCCGCCAGGAGCGCCCGCGCCGGGCATTCCGCCGGGGGCTCCCGCTCCAGGTTGTTGGCCTTGGTAAACCGCGGAGCCAATTTTTTGCATGGCTTGTACTAAATCGTCCGTGACTCTCTTGAGTGTTTCAGCGTCACTGTTTTCGTTTTCTAAGGCTTCGTGTACCTTAGCGGCTTTGGCTTCTACTTCGCTTTTGATGTCTTCGGGAACTTTGTCGCCTAGCTCTTCTAGGTTTTTCTCGGCCTGGTATGCCATATTGTCGGCGTTGTTACGGGCTTCAATAAGTTCCTTTTTGCGCTTGTCTTCTTCGGCGTGCGCTTCGGCTTCGTTCTTCATCCGATTTACTTCTGCATCTGATAATCCAGAAGAAGCGGTAATGGTGATGTTTTGGCTGCGGTCAGTGGCTTTGTCTTTGGCTGTTACTTCGAGAATGCCGTTGGCATTGATGTCGAAGGTGACTTCAATTTGCGGGATGCCGCGAGGAGCTGGCGGAATACCATCCAGGATGAAGCGGCCTAGGGATTTGTTGTCGGCAGCCATGGGGCGTTCTCCTTGGAGAACGTGGATTTCTACCTGGGGTTGGTTATGGCTGGCGGTTGAGAACGTTTGGCTTTCACGCGCGGGTATGGTGGTGTTGCGCTCAATTAGAGGAGTGGCGACACCGCCCAGGGTTTCTACCGAGAGCGTGAGAGGGGTGACATCTAACAAGAGGAGGTCATCCACATCGCCGCCCAAAACACCTGCTTGAATGGCGGCTCCAATAGCTACTACTTCATCGGGATTGACACCTTTGTGGGGTTCTTTTCCGAAATAGCTTTTTACAGCTTCTTGAACAGCTGGCATACGAGTCATACCGCCGACTAGGACAACTTCGTCAATTTCCGAGGGGGATAAACCAGCATCATCTAGGGCTTGACGGACGGGGCCCATAGATCGCTCTACCAAGTCATCGGTCAGTTGTTCTAATTTGGCGCGGGTGAGCTTTTTTACCAGGTGTTTGGGACCTGTGGCATCCGCGGTGATGTATGGTAAGTTTATTTCGGTTTGCTGCATGGTAGAAAGCTCAATTTTGGCTTTCTCGGCTGCTTCGCGCAAGCGCTGCAAAGCTTGGGGCTGCTTACGCAGGTCAATGCCGTATTCTTTCTGGAAATCGTCTGCCAAATAGGTGACTACGCGCAAATCAAAGTCATCGCCGCCTAAGAATGTATCACCACTGGTAGACCGCACCTGGAAGACACCTTCGCCGACATCCAAAATAGAGATGTCAAATGTGCCGCCGCCCAGGTCGTAGACAGCTATGATCTCATTTTGTTTTTTATCTAAACCATAAGCCAAAGAAGAGGCCGTTGGTTCGTTGATGATGCGCAACACGTCTAGCCCAGCGATCTTGCCGGCGTCTTTGGTGGCATTACGCTGGCTATCGTTGAAATACGCTGGGACTGTGATTACGGCTTGCACAACGGGTTCGCCCAAGTAGGCTTCCGCGTCCGCTTTAATTTTAGCTAAAATCATCGCTGAAATTTCAGGCGGGGAGTATTCTCGTCCGTCCAACAATACCCGAACGTCTCCGTTGGGGGCTGCTTTTATTTCGTAAGAAACCATCTCGCGGGCACGCTCAACCTGTGGGTTGCTGTATTTGCCGCCCATAAACCGCTTGATGGAAGAAATTGTGTTCTCAGGGTTCACTACCGCTTGGTTGCGAGCTGGACGCCCCACCAAACGTTCGTGTTCTTTGCTCATTGCCACTACAGAAGGAACTAACCTCTCGCCTTCTGCAGAGGGGATAATAATAGGTTCTCCACCTTCCATCACTGCCGCAGCAGAGTTTGTTGTTCCTAAATCAATACCTATAATCTTTGCCATAATATCCTCCGAATTTTTTCAAAAGTAATTTAAAGTTAATTTAATGATTCTCAAATCAAAAACATTGTTTTTCTACTAGTGGTCCAACACTTATGCTAAAAGGCTTTTTTCGGACACGGATAAACACGGGAAATGCGGATTTTTCTGTGAAAAAACAAAAAAGAATCCGTGAAAATCAGTGCCAATCCGCGTCCAAATTAAAACTGTCGGGGAGCTAGTTTTTCTAAAATTTTTACGCCGCTACTCGCACCTTAGCCAGACGCAGCACACGATCTCCTAGGTAATATCCTTTCTCTACCTCTTCAATCACACAACCACTCTCGTACTCAGCGTTCTCTTCTTGCACCAAAGCTTCGTGCAAATTGGGATCAAATTTTTCACCTTCTGCCTTCATGGGTTTTATCCCTTCCGCTTCTAGTTTCGATTGCAGCTTCTGGTAAATCAACTCAATCCCGTCAGCCCAATCCGCTCCCTCACCTTCAAGGGGACAATTGTTCAGGGCGCGTTCCAGGTCATCAAGAACATCCAAATAACCTTTAACAATGTTTCCTTTCGCTGTCTGGTAAACTCGTTCATTCTCCCGTGCAATCCGCTTTTTATAATTAGTGAATTCCGCTCGGGATCGCTGCCAACCGTCCAAATATTCATGCTGTTTGCTTACGCATTCTTTTAACGCGGCTTGTAAAGCGGAGATTTCATCAACCTCGGCGGGAATCTCATCCCCTTGCGGGGGAGCCGATTCCCCCTCTGGGGTGGTCGCCGTTTCCTCAAGCGCATCCCCTTCCTGAGGGGTTAACACTTCCTCTTGTTTTACAGTTTCCTTTTTTTTCACGTTTTCTTTCCCTTGTTTTTAAAATAATATCTAATTAATCATCGATTCCGCGAGCACTTCGCTCATCATATCAGATATGAACCGAACGGTAGAAACCATTCGTCCATAATCCATGCGCAGGGGGCCAAGTACGCCAACCGCGCCCATAGACTGCCCACGCGAGCCATATTGCGCTAAAACGAGAGAATATTTTTTCAGCTCATGCCAAGTATTCTCGCCGCCCACTAAAACATGTATCCCGCCACTCTCACCGCCAAACACCGTCCGAGAGAGCACATCGTCTAATATCAAGCGTTCCTCAAAAATCCGCAAGGCTGTCTGAGCGACCTCGGGGTCTGAGAACTCCGGTTCAGATAAAACATTTGTCAAACCATCGCGATAAATCTCACCCGCCACCACAGACTCAGAACTTTCAATCTCGTCTAAAATTACCCGCAGAGCTTCTTGCTCCACTTTATCGTCTGTGCTTCTTGAGGCAATATCCTCCACGCCCAAACCTTTTAGTTCTCCATTTAATTTCGCGGCCACAGCGCTTAAACTTCTCTGGGAGATAGGCTTTTCTAGCACAAGAGTTTGCTGGCGAACTTCGCCGCCTTCTAAAACCAAGACTAATAAAACCTGACGTCCACGAGTGGCGACAAGCTCCAAATGTTTGAAACGCGCCTTCTCTGCCCGCAAAGGAGTGACCAAAGCAGCTGCGTTAGTATGCCGTGCCAACACCGAAACGGCCAATGCCAGCCAATCATCAACATCGTGGCGGGCCTGGTAAAACTGATGGCGGATAGTTTGCTGAACATGGCCGGGCAACTCTCCTGTCCGCATTAATTGCCGCACAAAATAGCGGTATCCCATTGCCGTGGGAGCGCGTCCCGCTGTGGTATACGGCTGTTGTAAATACCCATTCTCGGTCAAAACCACCATCTCGTTCCGCACGGTAGCGGAGCTAAAATCCAGGCGGTACCCCTCAACCAAAGTACGCGAGCTAACCGGGTCTACCGTATTAACGTACTCACGAACAATGAGGGCTAAAATTAATTTTTGACGTTCAGTAAGTGACATCATTATATTTTCAGACTTCCGAAGTTTCAGAAACTTCGGAAGTCTGACCCCGGCGTCTCTAAAGAAAACTCTTTTTCAGTAAATTAGCAAACTAGCCGCGAGCCTGCTAAAACAACGCAGGAATAATATCACGCAGCCTATTAGCAGTCAAGAACGGCGTATGCTAAGGGGTAAATTCTTATATTGCGTTAATAATGGGGTAGATTGGGAAATTGGTATATTGGTAGACTGGTGCGCTGCACTCCGTTTTTGAGTGCATTGCACCTTAGCATAAACACATTGCACCTTGTTTCCCCCTGGCGAACTCGCCCTACCTGGACGGTCACCGCGTTACGGCTGCTCAGGGGAATTGGTAGATTGGGAAATTGGTATATTGGTAGACTGGTGCGCTGCACTCCGTTTTTAAGTGCGTTGCACCTTAGCATAAACACATTGCCCTTTGTTTCCCCCTGGCGAATTCGCCCCACCTGGACGGTCACCGCGTTGCGGCTGCTCAGGGGAATTGCGTATGGACGTGGGTGGAGATTGGGGAATAGTATAGATTCTCTCCCTTAAAGAGATTGCCCCGCACCAGCGGACGAACCGTAGGGTGCAGGGCAGTTGTTATATGCCCGGCCGGGAAAAACCCCGGACGCGGCCAGGAACGAGCCACGCTTTCTCTCAAAACCTCGGCTGCGAAGCCGTAGCCACACAGCAATTCTGGTGAGTCGTTTATTCTAGGGAGAAATGAGCCGCCACCCGAAAACCATTGTTGTTCCATTGATTGTTAGGGTTGTTGATATTGCGAGACGCGACGCGAGCGTTGTTGTGATTGTTGTTGAAAGCGCCGCCCCGCAACCCAAGGCGGTTTCTGGCTGTCCCCGCTACCCTGTAATAAGGGTAACATCTATATTATACCCCAAAAACCTCCTTTCTAAAAAACCACGCCCGCCTTCGGCGGGAACAAGCGCTCGCTACGCTCGCCAGAGGACAGAGCGCGTGCTGCGCACGCTAATCAGAGATTCAGAGTTCAGAGAATCAGAGTTCAGAGGCAAGAGAGAAAGGAGCCGCCACCCGAAAACCATTGACGTTCCATCGAATGGTAGGGTAGTTGAGACTGCGAGACGCGACGCGAGCGAGGCCGCGATCGCCGATGAAAGCGCCGCCCCGCAACCCAAGGCGGTCATAATCACTATCATAATAATTCGCCTGCCACTCCCACACATTTCCACCCATATCCCATACCTCGTGGGGACTTTTTCCCAGCGGGTAAGCCCACACCGGTGTGGTGCGCCCAATCCCGCTTTCGTCTACATTGGCGCGGCGGAGAATTTCGGCCTCTTCTTGAGTTACTTGGTCTTCTTTATCCCAGGGATAGCGACCTTTTGGTTTTTCTCCTCCTGCTGCCATTACCCATTCTTTTTCTGTCAGTAAGCGCAGTAATCTTGGTTTCCACCCTGGGTTTTCCTCAGCTTCAGGTTCTTTATCCCAATGCTCCAGTAACCATCGGCAATAGGCGTTGGCCTCATACCAACTAACGCCCACTACGGGCACACCCTTGCGGGCAATGCCAAAACGGGGGTCGTTCCAATAGCGCGGGTAGATTTTATGGTCATCATCCCAATTCTTACGCAGCCATTTATAGCCTTCTGCACCCCAGGTTTCGGGCATGGGTTGGCTATTTTCATCAAATTTAGGAAAATTGACCCAGTAACGTTCTTCTGAAAAATCATCCGCTTTCAAAAATCGCTGATATTGGGCGTTGGTGACGGGATACTTGGCGATAAGAAAGTTGGTTTCGGAGTGCAGAATAGGGAGATAGCGGTAAAGGTCGGGGGGAAGGTAGCCTAGCTCGTCTAAGGTGTCGGCGGCGGCGGCTCGTTCAGGAGGAGACAAAGCGGCTGCTTGTAATAATTTTTGTAAAGCGGAAAGAAGATGCTCGGCATGAGGAGAGGAGTCAATGAAAATACGCTTGTAAAGCAATAATAGGTCACCAGACATCCATACTGCTCGCCAATCTTTTTCTGTCATATTCTTTGGCAAAGGAGATGGTACCAATGCACCTAAAATAGCGTCCATGCGCTCGGAGTCGTGGCGGTCAAAACACAAATACTCACCCAGCAACATGATTACCTCGCGCCAGCGGTCGCTGCTATCTAAAAGGTTACGCACTTTTTTACCCACATTGGCGCCATCTAGGTGACGGCCTGCCAAATACTCCTGAAAGGTCAGGTGCGGAAAAGCATAAACTCGGCGCGGGGGGGCTTCTACCGGCGATTCTGGCAACCGTAAACTACCTTGAAGCATGAGTAAGCCATTGGCACTCTGGCAATAATCTAAAAAGGTTTGTACTTTGGCGTGATCTTGAAAATAGGCATATAATTTTCCTGTCAATAAGTCTTCTGTAACCAGAGCAGGACCCTTTCGAGCATCCTTTCCCTTAGTTGCGTTTTCCGTCCATCCTTTATGAGCCTCAAAAGCAATTTCACGTATGGCGGCATCCAATCTTCCTTTTTGAACATCCAGAGCGTCCAAAAGGCTTTCTTTTGTTGTTTGACCTGGAATGACCTCGCGTTCCAAATCCCAGCGTACTAGCAACAAATCGGTGCAACGTTCATAAACTTCAACTCGCGTATCCGGCAATTCTCCATAATGGGTGTGTACCACTGCCATCATGGTCAGAATAATCGGAAAGGGTGCTACCTCAGCCAAGCGGCGGCGGTCATCGGGATGAAGAGACCTGAGCAAATTATCTTTTTTGCGGTCGAAAATTTTCTTGCGAGCTGGCTCTAAGCGGCTATGCTCATCATACCAAGAGCGCACAAATTGCCTTATTTTGGGCTGGTCAAGGAGAGCCAATTCATAAGTGGGCCATCCTGTTAATTGCCAGGCGTCATCATGATAATAAGAATAGGTGCGGCAAGTGATTAAAAAGCGGCTGTCTGGGTGTTTGCCATAGCGGGAGGCAAAACTTTCTATAGCTTCTATGACCACAGGACGCAAGTCAAGGTCAGCTATTTCATCCAAGCCATCAAAAAGCACTAAACCGCCCTCAGTTTTTAATGTAGTCAGTAAATAAGGGGCAAAAGGAGCTAAACGAGGGTCATCTTCTAATAATTTTTGGAGAAAATTTTCCACTAGAGCGGTACTGCCATTTTCTGTTTTCGCAGGAACACTTTCTGCCAAATACCCCAAAGGTATAATGATGGGCAAAAGCGGTTTACCTTTCCAAGCGGGGAGCAGCTCTGGCAAAAGGTGAGCGCCATGATATAAAGCCTGAGCCATGCGCAAAGATAAATAGCGCACAAAGGTAGATTTTCCCGTTCCTGGCAGTCCCAACAAAACCATTTTGCGTTCTGAGGTAATTGTCAAAGCCTCTAAAGCAGCAAGTGGACGAGTTTTCTCACGTTCGCCGAAAATCTCCTCCTTTGGTTTTCTTTTTTTACCTTTTTCTTCCTCACTTACCGTTGTGGTAGTATCCAGTGAAATATACACTTTTTCTAGCGTCAACCCACCCCGAACGGGATCAGAAGCGTCTGGGTCTAACCCCACTAGGCGCATGGGGCTGCAATCATGAATCACCGCTTCAAGATAAGATTCTTTGGCATCAACAGGACCATCTGGTTTGGGTCGTTCAACGGGAGGGGGAGTTAATTCTTTGGGCAAATCTTGCTCATCTCCGCGTGACTGCTGTCGAATATTGGGTATAAGAGACAAGGTATAAATGACCATTCCTCCAATAACGACCACATAAACTAA
>QMOK01000054.1 GCA_003648195.1 Chloroflexota bacterium
ACACGGAAAACGCGGATTTTTCTGTGAAAAAACAAAAAAAGAATCCGTGAAAATCAGTGTCAGTCCGTGTCCAAATTAAAACTGTCGGGCAGGTAGTTTTTATTCGTCATTCATCATTCTCGCCTCTTCCTCTGCTTCTCGGAACTCTTGAGGGGTGTTCAAGTTCCAGAAAGTATGGGGATGAGGCGCGTGTCGTTTGGTTTCTTCTGGGGTGAGGATGCGGACATCGGCGTTTTTGTGCCAGGCAATCATTTTCCACTGGCCGTTCTCAATGGCTTTTTTGACCAAAGGGAGACAGGTCTCGCGGCGGTAGACGGCGTGGAGAGGTTCTAGCCCGCCTTCGGTGCTGGGGAGCGCGGCATCCGCATTCGTTTCGCAAAGAGTGGCCTTTAGATGTGCCAAAAGTTGCGGGCTGGCAAATGGCATATCGCAGGCCACGAGACCCACCACGGGGTTGGCACTCACGTAGAGGGCTGTGTATAGCCCCCCCAACGCGCCCCTGTTGGGGATAACGTCTGGGCGCAGAGGCAGGTTCAAGAATCGGTACTCGGCCACATTATTGGCGACCACGATAGTTTCATCCCCCAAACCAGAAAAACGGTCTATAACACGCGCAATTAGGGGCTGCCCCAGGAACGGGAGCAGGGCTTTATCTTTGCCCATGCGCTCAGATTTCCCGCCAGCTTGAATGATAATAGTGAACATGTTTTGATTATAATACAGTTGGATTATAATGAGAGTACTTTGCAGGTAACGTGGAACATAATTTGCGGCTATCCAGTATAATATGAAATGCCAGTTTTGAATTCTACCTTTTTTTCTGGCTCTTCTGTATCTTTTGACACCTTTAAAACTATGGCAAATAAGCTCGATATTCTCATCCTCCCCATTTTTCGGCAAGCGGGACAACTTGCCCCAGACGTTCCCGGCT
This sequence comes from Chloroflexota bacterium, assembly GCA_003648195.1. GTDB lineage: Bacteria > Chloroflexota > Anaerolineae > Anaerolineales > UBA11858 > B10-G9. The sequence goes on from QMOK01000054.1 coordinate 932, forward strand.
TACACGCGGCTAAGCCGCCACGGCGCGCAGACCGCAGACGTGCCTCCGAACACCTGATACTTTACCTTGTTCTTCAAGGGAACGCGCCCCTTTCTGCTGACGCTTACCAACAACTTTTACGAGGGCTGACCAGCGTTTATTACAAAACGCCAGGCTCGGTTACAGCCGCTATGACGAACGTCACAGACGCGCTTAATAAGTACCTGCGCGACCGAAACTTTAGAGGCTCTTCACGTGGGTTACGCTCGGTGGGGGCATTTACGCAAGTCGTTCTTCGAGAAGATACCGTTTATATTTCCCAAAGTGGTCATTCGCATCTCTTTATAGTTGCCGCCGGGCAAGCCGAAAAATACCACGACATTGAGTTGGCTGGCCGAGGCTTGGGTATCAGCCGCGTTCCCAAAGCGCGATTTCACCAAGAGCAGCTCACCGAAGATGACCTCTTGCTCATCACCCCCGAACCGCCTCCCATTTGGTCTACAGCCGCACTTAAAAACCTTTCCCGCGTGCCAGTGAAAGGCCGGTACAGCCGTTTGCTTCACCGAGTAGAAGATGATGTTAACGCCGTTCTCTTGAACCCGCAGAAGGGAGCGGGCGAGGTGCGAGTTCTTCGCCCTAAATTGGGGGAGGAAAAACCCGCGCCCCAGAGCGTTGAACCGCCTGTAGAAGAGCAACCCGTCCCACAAACGAGAATCGCTTCCCCCCTGGCGACTTTGCGCGGCAGGCTGGGGAAATCTAAAACCCCAGACGCCGTGCCATCCCCCAGCGTCCAAACCGATTCCCCTTCCCCACAACAAGAGGAACAACCTCAGCAGCCCTCTCACACCCCGGCTTCTCCCTCAGTGAGAGATAAAATCCGCCAACTCCCCATTGGAAAGATATTGCTTACCTTTGGCCGCGCGGTTCGCAGCGCGCTGCGAACGATTGTTGCTGGCTTGGCTACTTTGGCAAAACGGACGCTCCCAGATGAAAAAATGCTCAACTTGCCTTCTTGGCTTTTGGGCTTAATAGCGGTGTCTGTGCCCATTATGGTAGTGATTTTCGCTAGCGTGATTTATCTTGAAAGGAGCGGAAAAATTGCCTTTACCAACTATTACGAGCAGGCTCAAGCCCAGGTGGAGCAAGCCGTGAGCATAGAAGATGAAGTTGCGTATTCGCGTGCGTTGCACGCAGCCCTAGAAAATTTAGAGCAGGCGCATAAATATAAAGAGACCGAAGATTCTAAGGCACTTTATAAACAAATTAGAGATGAATTAGACGTTTTAGATAGGGTAGTGCGTTTAGATTATCAGCCTTTGTTTAGTCATGGCTTGGCGAGTGACGTGGTTGTGACCGAAATGGTAGTTGATACTTATGGTGATTTGTATTTGCTGAATCAAACAGAAGGCAATGTTATTAAGGTCGCTAATAACAATGGTTACCAGGTTGATAAAGATTTCGTTTGCGGGCCTATTTTAGAAGGGTATAAACGAGTTGGGCCGTTGGTAGATATTGTTCCGCTTTCTCCAACCAGGTCTGATGGGGCAACGATTTTGGGAATTGACGCCATGCACACTATGATTTTGTGCGGGCAAAATGGTGATGTTCCCAACGATATTTTTGAAGATACTTCTTATACGCTTCCGAGAGGCCCTGTGAAGGCTATGGCTCTTTCTGAAGGAAGTTCGGAGAATATTTATATTTTGGATCCCAGAGAGCAATTGGTGTTAATAGAGTATCAGCGAGAAAATTATCGCATGGGGATTGAGTATTTTAGTGAAATAGACGCCCCTGATTTAAGCGATGCTATAGATTTAGCCGCCAACGATGGCGAACTTTATATATTGCATGAAGATGGGCATATTACAAAATGCGTCATCCCCAGCCCAAACACAGCGCCTAATTGCAATTCCCCGCTTAAGTTTTCTGACGACCGCGTTGGGGGCGTTTCAGAATCGACAATGGCTTGGACAGGTTTTACGGCTATGAAATACAGGGCGCAACTTGGTCTGCGGTTATATTTGCTGGATGCGGAACAACAAGCGGTATATTCGTTTACCCCCCAGTTGAAATACCAAGAACAATTTCGCCCTGTGCAAGAATTTACTGGCATTGCTACGGCATTTACCATAGAGAAACGTGAGCACATTTTCTTAGCTATCGGCAACCAAATTTACGTGGGGCGATTGGAGTAGGTTGGTTAGTTTGGTAGTTCGGTAGTTCTTAGTTCCTTGGTTGGCGAGGTGCAACGCACTCACGCCAAAGGCGCACTCGTGTGATGCGAGGTGCAACGCACTCAAATGCGGAGTGCAATGCACCTTGTTCCCCCGGTCTCCCCCTTACGGCAATCCTTTCCATATCAAGTAGCCCACAATATTTATCGCGATAATTGTCAAAACACCCAAAATAGAAATCCAAAGCGAGGTGTTGGGTAATTTCGCGGGAGGCAGTTTTTTTGTTTGGGGCACGAGCAAAGAAACAATGGTGATGTTATCGTGTCCGCCGCGCTCGTTGGCAAGGTCAACTAGCTTCTGAAGTGCCTCTGCCTGATCGGGTGTTTTCTGTAAGATATTAAGGATTTCATCATCCGAAACGAGGTCGGTTAGCCCATCGCAACAGAGCAGCACATGGTCATGGGGCAAGAGTTCCATCCCCTGGTTGGCTTTTGATTCCTCCGCGTTTTCCCTTTCACTTAACCGCAAGCGTATATCCACTTTCGCGGCTTTAGCAGATCCCAAATAGCGGTGAATGACATGCCGCCGGGGATGGCTTTTAGCCTCTTCTTTGCTTATTACCCCGTGTTCAATAGCTTCTTGCACCCAAGAATGGTCGGTTGTGAGACGTTGTATTTTTTCATCACGTACTAAATAAATTCGTGAATCCCCAATAGAAACAATATAAAGCCGATTGTCAATTATAAGGGCGCACACGCACGTAGACCCCATGCCTTTGCTGGCGTCCGATGCTTCAGCTTCTTGCCGAATCATCATGCTGGCTTGTTGAGCTCCTAGCACCAGGGAATGAAGTGGTTCTGAGCCATCGCTTTCTGCGATTGCCGAGCTAATTATATTAACGGCAATTTCCGAGGCGACTTCTCCCGCATTATGCCCTCCAATGCCATCGGCTACAATTCCCAACACCGCTGGAGTAGGATCGTCCTCGCTAAGGGTATACGCCGAAATAGCGTATTGATCCTCATTATTTTTGCCGCTCATCCCCGGGTGAGTAATTGCTGCTACGCGAATATGGGATTGCTTGGAGGTTATCATGGGATATGCTCCTCTGAGGTGATAACCACCTCTTGGTGGGCACTCTTGTCTTGAACGCAGAAGCGAAATTCTACAAGGCCAATGTGGATGGTGTCTCCATGTTGGAGGATGGTTCCTTCTTTGGTTATTGGCTGGTAGTTGACCCAAGTGCCAGCGACAGACCCTTCGTCTCTGAGTTTGAAAGTGTTTTCTGAAATAAATTCTAACCGAGCGTGAAGATCATCAACAGAAGCGTCTTTTATCAAAATTGTTGCTGCAGAAGCGTTCTTGCCGAACGTCTCTTCGGCATTATACACTGAAAGCGGCTCTGGGAAAAGTTTTTGAGCTTGCTCTGTGATTGGTTCTAAGGTGGCACTCGCTTGGCGGGCGATTTCCCCTTCCTTTGGCCAGGCGAAGCGATTAATCCAAGAGGTGATGCCTTCTTTGGCGGTTGGAGCTGCCTCGGTTTCTGGCGCGTCTTTTTGGGTCTCTCCCGCTGGGGGTTTCTGCTTTCGCTGAAAAGCCTTGGGGCGAATGCTCCCCCGGCGTAAGAGGATTAGAAAAGTGACAGCTGCCACAATAACGAATCCCATAGCGATAACAGTTACCTTGTATTCTTCAAAAACCTTGTTAGCTTTTCTAAGAGTTTCTATTTTGATTTCGGGCTTGTTAACCACTACCTGTATCTGTGTTGCCACACTGGTTTTGCTCAGCCCCAAATTATCTCTGGCGTATATTTCTAGGTAATGGGTTTCGCTCTCCTCATACTTGCCAATGTCCCAAATGAACTCATCAAAAGGCGCGTGGGTATTCCTGACCTCCACGTTCCCGTCCACATACAAAATTGTCTCTTCAAGCGGGCGAGGATGCCCGTCTGGAAATTCTATAATCGCGCTAATTTCTTGTGATGTGGGCGTGTAGGTCTCAATTTCAGCGGTTTTATCTTCGGGATTGGGATTTTCTCTGGTGATTGTTAAGGGTGGAGCGATAAATATTGGATTAGGCGGTTGGATGTCAAGCTGAAATTCTCTGGTGGTCGCTATTCTCCCCTCGGGGGTCTGGATAGCGGCACCCAGCGTGTGCGTGCCCCCAGACGTAATCTGAGATTGGTACGTGAGGTGGTAAGTGCCGCGTAAAGGCGCTATATAATCTTCTAAAGAAGGCATTACCTCTGCGCCAGAAAACGCGAAAAGCGTTCCCCCAGTTTCTTGCGCGGTTACCCTAAGCTGTTGCGCGCCAGAAGAATCGAAAAACGCGGGGGAAGAGATAAGCCAGACAAAAATACGGATATTATGTTCTTGGGCGCGGTCTGTTAGGTTCAAGAGAGCGACCACTTCCTCTGGAGTGGGGGAGGCGGTGACGAATAATACAACCCGCTTCATAGCTTGGTGGGGCAGGGGATCAGAAGCGACATCTATGGCGTGGGCCAGTGTATTTAAATTAGAGGCAGTTTCGTGTGGGAGAGGGTGATAATTTTCTAGCGCAGAAACCCAAATGTGCGGGGAACTTAGATGCGTTTTCTCAATACCATCATTAGTTATCAAGCTCAAATCGTCCGTGTTTTCGGGCGTGAGGTTTGTTCCCCATTCGATGAGTGACTGTACCAGACGTTCAAGGCGAGAAGTTCCAAGGCTGTCGCGAATGGCGAACGGAGGGGATACATTAATAGCTACCACAACCTGCGCTCCAGGGTTTAGCTCTTCAAAATCCAAGATGGGAAGATTGCTCCCGTTTTCCGTTAGCGTTATATTCTCAGATGTTAAACCAGGTAAAAAATTCCCTGCGCTATCATACACGTCTAGGTAGGCGGTCATTTGAGGGAAATTTTCGGTTTGAGGGGGTGTTAAGATAGCTTTTTGCCCAGTTTGCGCGTTTGTGGCTATGGGGAGAAAGAGCGCTAAACAGAGTAACAAAATACTCCAGGATTTGATCTTCATAGGGTGAATTTTAGCATACTTCCGAGAATCAGGGGAAAAAGGAGTCAGAAGAGTGTGCTAAAAAATTATTGGGTAAACCTTGCCCCTCCTCTCAATCCCCCTAGCGAAGCATCCTATCAGGGTGAATTCGACCGTTTTTTGTCGCATTTGGGGGCACTCTTCGAGTATGCTGCGCTAAGGCAGGGTGGGGACAGAACTTTCCAACAACATTTGAGTGCTCCCTGTAGATGGCAGAGCGGGAAATCTATTTTCCCCCAGATAATAGGAATGTGTTAGAATTTCATCCAGTTAACGAGACCTTGAAATTAGATAGAAATGAATAAACTTATGAACCAGACCATAATCTTAGCCTCCAATTCGCCCCGCCGGCGCCAATTATTATCTTTGATGGTTGATTCTTTCCGTGTTCAACCCTCAGATGTGGACGAGACTTTTTTGCCGCAAGAGACTCCGCAAGAGTATGTCTTGCGCGTGGCTGAGGAAAAAGCGCGGGCTATTGGGGGACGCGTGAATGGAGAATTTGTGATAATTGCCGCCGATACCACTGTTATGGATGGCGATGAGATTTTGGGAAAGCCTGCCAATGCAGAAGAAGCGGAGCAAACTCTTCGCCGTTTGAGGAACCGCACGCATCAGGTATTAACTGGATTGGTGGTTTTTCGACCTGCTGATGGATATATGGCCTCGGAGCTGGTCGTTACCGATGTTCCCATGCGAAACTACAGTGACCAAGAAATAGAACAATACATCGCTACCGGTGACCCATTCGACAAAGCGGGCGCGTACGCTATCCAAAACGAGGACTTTCACCCCGTCTCCGACTTGGACGGTTGTTTCGCTAATGTAATGGGATTCCCCGTTTGCCATCTGATGCTTCTTTTAAAGCAGTTCGGCATCGTGGTTTCTAAAGAGTGCCCGCTAGAGTGTCAAAAAACATTAGCTTACGCTTGTCCCATTTTTCAGGTGGTGTTAGCCAAGAATGACTAGTATCGCGCAGAAGAACACCAAGAGACTGCTAATTTTCAGAGTGATTAAAACTATCAAGTTACCCCAGGTAAGAAATTTATGAAAACTCGTTTTGTTTTTAGCCTACTTATCTTGCTTACATTGATCGGTTGTCAGACCGATCGTAGCCCAGCGACTGAAACCGCCGAAGCGCCAACTGCTACCCCCGGGCTTCCAACCCCAGTTGTGCAAACCACTGCCGTGCCTTCTGTAGAAGCGGCGGCAGCAGCTTACCTAGACGCCTGGGCCGCGGATGACTACGCCGCTATGTACGCCTTATTAGATGATGATAGTAAAGCCGAGATTAACGAAACGGAGTTCGCCGACCTTCATCGGGGTATAGCTGCTGAATTGGCGTTGGAAAGTTTAGAGTATGATATTTTATCTACGACTACAACCCCGGCATCGGCGAAGGTCGCTTATCAGATACGCTACAATAGTGTTTTGATAGGTACGCTCCAGCGCGACATTGTTATGGAAATGACTTTGGCTGGGGAGTGGCAAATCGCTTGGAGGAAAACAATGATCTTGCCAGAGTTAGAAGGTGAGAACCACCTCTGGTTACAGCGTCACGTTCCCTCGCGGGGGAATATCTACGACCGCGCCGGAAATGTTGCTGTAGCTTACGCTGAAGCGGTCTCACTGGGGTTGACTCCTCCCGTTGCTAGCTATAAAAAAGCGGACAACTTGCTCAATGAGCTATCACTGGCATTGGGAATCCCGCCTGAGGTTATTGCTTCAAAATACTCTGGTTACTCGGCTGATGGAAGTTGGTATATCCCCTTGGGCGCGGTTTCTGTAGATGAAGTGGAGCCCCGTTTGGGGGTTTTAGAGTCCTATACCAATAATGGGCTCTTCTTACGATATTTTGATGGCCGGTATTATTTTGGCGGTGGCGTTGCCCCTCACGCTATTGGATACGTGCGCTATATTTATGAGAGTGAAGTAGAAAGGTATATGCGATTAGGGTACGCGCGTGACGAGAAAATTGGCGACCAAGGGGTAGAGCGGTGGGGTGAACCTTATTTGACGGGCACGCGGGGAGGGACGCTATTTGTATTGGATGAAAATGATAATGTTGTTACTCAGCTAACTAGCGTGGCAGCGGAACCTGCGCAGGAAATTTACACCACAATAGACAAAGATTTTCAGTTAGCCGTTCAGGCGGCAATGAGCGGATATTATGGGGCAATTGTCGTTCTAGAGCAAGATACAGGGCGTATTTTGGCTATGGCATCTGCGCCTTCTTTTGATCCTAATATATTTAACCCCTATAACTACAACTCAACTCAGCAGTTGCAAGAGATGTATAATAATCAATCATCTCCTCTTCTTAATCGAGCTACTCAGGGTTTATATCCCTTGGGTTCTGTGTTTAAAATTATTACTACGGCAGCCGCGTTAGAAAGTGGTGAGTACGTCCCAGAAGATAGTTATTATTGCGGTTATCATTTTAACGAATTGGGCGATAGAGAACTTCACGACTGGACTTGGGATCACTTCCAAGAAGATGGAGAAACACCTCCTAGCGGCGAATTGACTCTCCCTGAAGGGTTAATGCGCTCTTGTAACCCTTGGTTTTGGCACATTGGATTGGATTTGTACCGCAAGGGTATGACAGACGTTATCAGTGAAATGGCGCTTGGTTTTGGCTTAGGAAGTGAGGCTGGTATTGAAGCTCTCGTGGAAGAAACGGGGAATATACCTTTTCCGCAAAGTGAAGTGGATGCGACCAATTTAGCTATTGGACAAGGCGATACGCAGGTGACACCGTTGCAAGTGGCGCAGTTTATTGCTGCTTTAGGCAATGGCGGCACACTATATCGTCCACAAATAATAGAGAGTATTCAAACGCTCAGCGGAGAGGAAATATACTCTTTTGAAAAAGATGCCCTTGGCGAGTTGCCCATTAGTCAAGATACTATGGACATTATCAAAAGTGCATTGATTGAGGTTGTTGAAAACCCCAGAGGAACGGCGTCTCATCGTTTCCGTGGCTTACAAATCCCTGTGGCCGGCAAAACAGGAACAGCCGAATCTGGTTCTTGGCTGCCACATGCCTGGTTTGTTGGCTATACATCTGCGAACGATGAAAACAGACCAGATATTGCCGTGGTGGTTATCGCCGAAAACGCTGGCGAAGGCTCGGATATAGCGGCCCCCATTTTTAGACGGGTAGTAGAGCTGTACTTTGACCAATACCTGAGATTTTATCCGTGGGAAGCGAAAATTGGCGTTTGGGCAACACCCGCGCCTGAAGAGACTCCCGAACCGTAGGGTGAGAGTGCGAACTACCCTATTACCCCGTTACCTCATCATCCATGAAAAGAGGAGATAGTAAATGTGAGCGAAAACATATTACGAGGAATGATTATTCGCGCCCAGTCGGGCTTTTTTATCGTGAACACAGCAGAAGGCGAGTTCTCTTGTCATTTGCGAGGACGCTTGAAACAAGGCCCAAAAACAGGGGATATTGTTGCCCTAGGCGATTGGGTGAAAATCTCTTGCCAAGATGAAAAAAAGGGGATGATTGAAGAGGTGGAACCCCGCCGAAACATGATTTACCGCATGGACCCTCGCCCTCAGGGCGAATATCGTCAAATCATCATCGCCAACCCCGACCAAGCCATTTACGTTTTCTCTTGCGCCCGGCCAGAGCCGCGCTTGCGCATGCTAGACAGGTTTTTAGTGGTCGCCGAAAAAGAGAAAACACCCGCTATCATAGTCGCTAATAAAATTGACCTCATCGGAATGGATGGCGCCCGAGAATACTTTGAACGCTACGAAAAAATTGGCTATCCAGTTATTTATACCTCGGCGGAAAAGAACCAAGGCATAGATAAATTAGAAGAAACCCTGATTGGAAAAATATCGCTCCTGGCTGGCCCTTCAGGCGCTGGCAAGTCTAGCCTGCTCAACGCCGTTCAACCGGGGCTGGGATTGGCTGTTAGGGGAGTGAGCCAAGCTACCAAAAAAGGGAGACACACAACCGTATTTCGCCAATTATTTCCGCTTGAAAAAGGCGGCTACATGGCCGACACCCCCGGTCTGAAAGCCCTTGATCTTTGGGATACCACGCCCGAAGAAGTAGATGGCTATTTCCCTGAAATACGAGACGCGCTCATGTACTGCCGCTTTAGCGATTGCACGCACAAAGACGAACCGGGGTGCGCGGTGAGAGAAGCCATCGAAAAAGGAGAAATTCACCCTGAGCGTTATCAATCTTACCTGCGTATGCGAAAAGTGCAAGAAGATAAAATCCCATGGTTCTAAAAAGACGCCCATTCCTCCCATTCATCATCCTCACCATTACTTTAGCAGCCTGCGCGGTGGAGCCTCAACCGCAGCTAACCGTGCCGCCGATTGAAGAGAAAACCCAAATTTCTACCCCCGCGCCAACTTTAGAACCTCCTGTGAATATGCTCTCAGTTTGTATCGGCGCGGAACCTAGCTCACTCTTTTTATATGGGGATGCTTCGCCCTCTGCCCAAGCCATTCGCCAAGCTATTTACGATAATCCAGTAAATGTGCTGGGGGTTGGCGTTGACCCCGTAATTCTGACGCAATTCCCTTCCCAGGCGAACGGGAGCGTAACCATTCTCCCGGTGGAAGTACAGCCCGGAACGGATGTCGTTGATGCCTCAGGCAATCTAACATACCTCACCTCAGGGGTGGAATATCGCCCGGCGGGGTGTTTTTCACCAGAATGTGCCCAAATATACTCAGGGGCAGGCTCGGTGATGGTCGACCAGGTGGTGGTGCGCTTTGAACTCCTAGAGAATTTGCGCTGGTCGGATGGAGTTCCGCTGACGGCGGCAGATTCTGTTTATTCGTATCAGGTAGCAAAGGCTTTGTTTTCTCAATTCGCTCCCCGCAGCTTGCGCTTTACGCAAACTTATTGGGCTTTAGACGATCAGAAAATAGAATGGCGCGGAGTGCCGGGTTATCAGGGAATTTCGGCTTACACGGATCATTTTTTCACGCCGCTGCCTAAACACGCTTGGGGGGTATTTACGCTCAATGAACTGCTCACCACCCCGAATACCACGCAAAGGCCGCTAGGGTGGGGGCCATACGTTTTAGACGAGTGGAAGGTTGGGGATCATATCTCCCTCCACAAAAATCCCCACTATTTTAAAGCCACAGAAAATTTTCCGTATTTTGATCACATTAGTTTTCGCTTTGTAGAGGGTAGTGAAGATGCCCTGGCTGCCTTTTTGAGCGGGGAATGTGATGTGGTGGGGGGCGTGGAGGGGTTGATTAACGATTTGGACACCTTGCAAGGTTTGGAGCAAGAAGGAGAGTTGCGCGTCATTTTTAAAGAGGGTTTGGCGTGGGAGCAGGCGGCTTTTGGTATATCTTCGCTGGATGCTCAGGCAGGAAATTTGTTCCAGGAACAGAAAACACGCCAGGCTATTGCCAAATGCGTGGATAGAGAGGCGGTGGCGCGAGGGGTGGGGGCCGCCGGGCAAGTGGCGAATAGTTATTTGCCCAGGGCGCACCCGCTGAATGACTTGGGGAATGTTTATGCTTTTGCGCCTCAAGAAGCTTCACGGATGTTAGAAGAGGCGGGTTGGGTTGATGGTGACCAGAACCCTGCTACGCCTCGTTTGGCCGCGGGTGTGCCGGGTGTGGCGGATGGCGTTCCCTTGGCGTTCACCTATTATGTGGCGGGTGACGCTGTGCCAGTAGCGGCGGAAATTATCCGTGATGGTTTGGCGCAGTGCGGCGTGGAGGTGACGCTTGTAGTCCAGGACGCCGAGACATTGTTGGCGCCAGGCCCAGAAGGTACGGTATTTGGCCGTCAGTTCGAGATGGCGCAATTTGCTTGGAGTTTTGGCGGTGAGAGTCTGTGTAGGTTGTTCATGAGTTCGGAAATTCCTGGCCTTTACCCCGAATATTCCAAGGGATGGGGGGGCGGCAACGCGCCGGGGTACAGTAATCCCAATTTTGATGCTGCTTGTAATTTGGCGCTGACCTCACTCCCAGACGCTGAAGAAACTATTCAGGCTCATCGAGCCGCACTAGCTATTTTCGCGGAAGATGTTCCCGTGCTCCCGCTTTATTTTCGGCGCGAAGTGGTGTTGGTGAAACCCGGGATTGTTGGCCCAGAAACAGGTGAGTTTCCGCTTTTTTGGAATTTGGAAGAGTATATCCGCGTTTTTGAGTAGTGTGCGGGAGCTATAAGTTTTGCTGTCAAAATAAGCATAAAGTGAGGTTTTGGGCTTCTAGGCGTGTTTTTTGTCATTTTGAGGATAAGGGCAGATAAGTTTTAATTTGACCGGTGAAATGGTGAATGTTTAGAAGTACATCGTGTTTCTTTATACATGAGCCAGAAATTTCACCATAAAAGCCATTTCGAGCAACTTTATTGTCAATAATGGTGTTGAATTCAACGATGTGAATGTTGGTAAAATCCTCTTTGCTAAGGTGCTTTTAAAAATATCTTAGTTCGCTAAATTAAACGAAATTGATTGAACCTGATAGAAGTTCCATGAGTATTAATGTAACTGCCTATGTTGATGAACGTGTCAAATTGCGACCATTCCTTTTTGCTTGCGAGTGATTGTTTACTTAAGAGTATGCTTCACTATCAGCGAAAAATGCTTCGCAATGACAATCAAATTTAGAATTGCTGAGATTTTAGAATTGGATTTGGAAGTTTATAGTTGGTATGGTAGAATACTGGACGGTAAGGTCTAGTACGGGGGATGTTGGGCGATTGATTTAGGCATGAAATTTGTACTGAATAGTATTAAAATATATCTTATGCAGGAAAGCGATAGACCAAATGCTCGTTTTGAAAGGTCATTAATAAAAATAGCCATTATTTTAGCAAATAATTTCTAATAGTTGATTGGGAAGAGCATATAGCTCTTTCTGGCTTTGAGGAGGTAAGGACATTGGAAGATAGAGAAGTAATTCTGGATATTAAAAATTTGCGAACCAGGTTTGCTACACACGAAGGTCTTGTCCACGCAGTTAATGGGGTTTCTTATCAATTGCACGCTGGCGAAACCTTGGGGATTGTTGGAGAGAGCGGTTGTGGCAAAAGTGTCTCAATGCTTTCTGTGATGAGATTGCTGCAAGTTCCGCCTGCCCAAATTATAGCCGACTCAATTAAATTTAAAGGTGAAGATTTGATGTCGTTCTCTCGCTCGGAGATGCGCCGCGTCCGTGGCAACGAGATAGCTATGATTTTCCAGGATCCAATGACGTCATTGAATCCTGTTTTAACAATTGGATATCAAATTAAAGAACCTTTGAAATTGCACATGGGTTTAAGTGATGACGAGGCTGCTAAGCGTGCGGCAGAATTACTTTCGCTAGTAGAGATACCAGATGCTGAATCTCGCTTAAACGATTACCCGCACCAATTTTCTGGTGGTATGCGCCAACGTGCCATGGTTGCTATTGCATTGGCTTGTAATCCGACTTTATTGATTGCTGATGAGCCAACTACTGCTTTGGACGTGACTATTCAGGCTCAGTTGGTTGACTTGGTGAAGCAACTGCAAAACGAATTGGGGATGGCCCTAATCTGGATCACTCACGACTTGGGCATTGTCGCCGGTTTGGCGGAGCGCGTAATTGTGATGTACGCTGGCTTTGTAGTAGAAGATGCACTGGTGGATGATTTGTACGCTAATCCACGCCATCCTTATACAGCCGCTTTGTTGCGTTCATTACCAAGGATGGATGGTAGCCCGGGCGAAGCTTTGGAAGTTATTGAAGGTCTTCCCCCAGGGTTGTTACAAGAACCGGTAGGGTGTCCTTTTGCTCCTCGCTGCAAATTTGTGAAAGACAAATGTCGAGAAGAAAACCCGATTTTACAAGAGTTTGCGCCGAAGCACAATGTGGCTTGCTGGATTGATATAAAAACAGGTGAATTTAAATGAGGGAAGAAAAAGCATTAGTTAGAGTTGAGAATCTTGTAAAGCATTTTCCTATTACCCGGGGAGTTGTTTTTCAAAAGCAAATTGGAGCAGTCAAGGCTGTTGATGATATATCCTTTGAGATTCGAAGAGGAGAGACTTTGGGTCTGGTTGGCGAGAGTGGGTGTGGCAAGTCAACTACTGGGCGGACGATTCTCCAATTGCACACTCCTACTGCCGGTAAAGTGTATTATGATGGTGAGGATTTGACAGATATTTCAAGCGGGAAAATGCGCGAATTGCGAAAAAACATCCAAATTATTTTCCAGGATCCATACGCTTCTTTGAACCCTCGCATGACGGTGGGCAATATTATTGCTGAGCCTTTGGATGTGCATAATATTGGCAGTACTAATGACCGCCGCGAACGGGTACAGGAGTTATTGAAATTAGTTGGATTGAATCCTTACTTTGTGAATCGCTATCCACACGAGTTTTCAGGCGGCCAACGCCAACGGATAGGGGTTGCACGTGCGTTAGCATTGAACCCAGATTTCATTGTTTGTGATGAGCCTATTTCAGCTTTAGATGTCTCTATTCAGGCCCAAGTCGTAAATTTGCTAGAAAAATTACAGAAAGAACTAGGGTTAACATATTTGTTCATTGCCCACGACTTGAGCATGGTGCGCCATATTTCAGATCGTATTGCGGTAATGTATCTTGGGAAAATTGTCGAACTAGCAAGCCGTGATGAACTTTATACTCACACGAAGCATCCCTATACTAAAGCGCTGTTATCAGCTGTCCCAACTCCTGACCCTGTTTTAGAGCGTAAACGAGAACGGGTGATTTTGAAAGGACATGTGCCAAGTCCTTCTAATCCACCATCAGGATGTCATTTTCATACTCGATGTCCTAGTGCTAT
>QMOK01000055.1 GCA_003648195.1 Chloroflexota bacterium
TTAAGGCTTGCTCAACTATGGGGTAAACGTCTCTGATGTGCTGACGGGAGGCTGCTTCAGGGAACACGCCGCCAAACTGGGCGTGCAAGTCTATTTGTGAGGCCACTGCGCTGGATAATATCAGACGTCCGTTTTCAACCACGGCTGCCGCGGTCTCGTCGCAAGAAGATTCTATGCCCAAGATGCGGGCGGTGGGAGGGGGTGTTTCTTTTATCATTACAATGCCCCCGCTAACATCGAGTGCTTATTCACAAAATACTCAAAAGATGTATTTCTTTTTTGGGCAGAGGAAACATCAAAGCGTTTGAGAACTTCCTGCATAAAATCAATGCGCGAGTTGAAAGCCTTGGGAATAAGTTCATCAAACTGCTCTTTGGTGACAGTATCCGTTTGGGCTGGAGGAGAAACACCTAACTCGTCCGCGAATTCCTGGGGTATACCCGCCAAATACCAACTCTCAATTTCTTTAACAACTACAAGCACTTTTTCATTGTCGAGTTGTGCATGCCTGTTTAGCACTTTCTCTTTGTCTGTTACAAAACAGGCAGTGTCATTATCATGGAAAAATATGTAATCACCTTTCATACCAACAATGCTTCGTAAAAAGTTCTCTTGCCACTCAATTTTTTCTTGTGCATACTCTATAATTTTTACGAAATCATATTTTTCTTCAAAGTGCGGTACGACTACACCTTCCATAAAGCGTTTATCATCAGGCCCTTCTACCCATAAAAATAATCGCGAATATTTCATGCCTCAGTTCTCCAACAGGCCTTGCACAAATAGATCGTCAAGTCCAATCTCATTTTCTAAAAAAACATTTACATCTTCACGTTCAGCAGGTTTAGAGATTACAGATTCGCCTTGTTCATTCCTAGAAATTAGCACAAGATTCCCCAATTTAGTATGTTTTACCATCTGTGGGTTATGGGTGGTTACAATAATCTGTTTGTCTTTTGCGGCTTCTTCTAGCATACTAGCCACTTTTGATATAAGCGCAGGATGGATATTTCTAAAAGGTTCCTCAAGTACACATAATTTGTTCCTCTCAAAGTAAAGCGAGATAAGTAAAACGGTTATGGCAATAGTGCCATCTGAGAGCAAATGTGAGGGCAGAAAAACATTTTCATTATATATTTCTCTGAGAGAAAAAAGAAGTGATTTATCTATAGACCGTTCTACTTTTAACTCACGGACAAAAGGCAATAAATCTTGCACCAAGTTCTCAAATTTACGAAGTTTTTCCTCGTTTTCAGTGATGTTTTTTAATACAATGGCTAAGTTACCACCATCTTCTTCCAGATCTTCTTTTCCAGTAATGGGAGCAGATTGACGGGAAAGCTTGGGATCAATATTGTAAATAGATATATCTCTAAAATCTCTATCCAAAGGGTAAAAGGGGAAAAAGGGAGTTTGTAACAATAGCTTGTTAGACAGAATGTCTTTATCCTGTTCCTCAAGAAAACGTAAGGAAAACACAAAATCATCCGCTGTTTTATCCTTTAGTTCGGGTGGTAAATCGAGATCAGTCACTATTTTTCCATTTACATTTGACAGAGAAATACTCCCTGGCCCAATCTTTTCGATTTCATCAAAACTTTCTTCTTTCCTTTTTAAGTACACAAATTCATATTCACACGTCACCTTATCTTTTCCAATAACAATGTTATCTTCTTGGCTTTTTATTGAAAACTCATAAACTGTTCTAGTATTTTTAGCACCAACAAGCCTTTCGTTTTCCTCATCAGGATTAAGTAGAGTTTTTCTTCCTACACCCCAAACAATCTTGAAAAAAACCTCATCAGATTCTTTTGCATTAATATTTTTTAGATATTCCATACCGCCCTGCATTGACACCGCATTAGCCAAACCGTGGGCAGAAATATCTTTTAAAAACCTTAATATTTCTACAAAATTTGACTTCCCCGATGCATTAGGGCCTATCAAAACGGACAAATCACCAAGTTCAATATCCAACTTGCGAAACGACCTAAAATTGTGAACTTCTATCCGTTGTATAAACATAATCTTCTCCTACATGTCCAAATAAAAAAATCCGCGTAAATCCACTGCATCCGCGTCATCCGCGTCCTACCCCATCTCCAACACCAAATCCAGCGGATACTCTACCAATGGCTCTATCTTACCATCTGGACTGACCCAAAAAGTATTCTCCAGCCGGCAGCCCATGCCGCGTTCGGGATAATATAGGCCGGGTTCAATGGCGGTCACTGTGCCGGGAGCCAGCCTATCGGCCTCGGTTGAGCCGTACCCATAGCGTGGACGCTCGTGAATATCAACTCCCACGCCATGCCCCAAACCATGCACGTACCCCGACTGCAAGGTGCTGTCTTGACGGATAGTCTTGTGTCCCTGAGCTTCAAACAACTCGCATGTTCGTTTCTGTAGGTCGGGAGCGAAAACGTCCACTTTCAATTCTGAAGTGATTTGCTGGTACACAGAATAAACGTCATCGTAGAGGTTTTGCACATCTTCTGGGGCGTAGCCCAAACACCACGTGCGGGTGAAGTCGTAAAAATACCCGCCCCCCGCCTCGCAGGGGAAAATGTCGAAGATGATCGTCCGGCCCAGGCGTAGCACGTTCGCCGCCTCACCGGAGTTGTGCGGGACGCCTGCACTGCGCCCAATGGCGAAGATCACGCCTTCAGGGTTCTCTACGCCTCCCTCCGCTAACCACAAATTGATCTTAGATTTCACATCCCCAATCGTTAACGGCAGACCATCCTCCCGAAGCAAAACTTCATCGGCGTTCACCGCGCACGAAGTTAAATAATCGGCCACTTTACCAACCACGCCCACCGTTACCTTTCCCATCTGGCGAATATGCTCAATTTCAGCCTCATCCTTGGTGGCGCGAGCTTCTAGCAGCACCGAATTTGGGCCTTCCCCCACCAACTCCAAATCTGGCATCAACGCCTGCAAAGCGGAGAAAACGCCCCAAGCGTTCCCCGCGTCTATTTGCCCGTAAAGCGCCACCCGCCCCTTTGTCAGGCCCACATCCCCAAACATTTGCTGATACCGTAAAGCCGCAGCCTGCAACTGATCCCCTCCCGCGGCTTCAAGCAATTTTTTATAATTATATTCCGCTAAATTTTTGGTCTTTAAACCGGTAGCGGCGGCCCCATCGCGCTCCATGGGGTTATAAAATAAAACCGGCTCCTCCCCGCGTTTCTTAATCAGATCACCGCCAGTGATGTGCCCCCCGCCCGTCATATAATACATGGGCGCGTTATGCTGCGCCGGACCGGTGAACAATAAAGCGTCTAAATTATTGGCTTTCATCAAATTGTCGAGATCTTTTTTCATGATAACTCCTAGTTTATGGTGTTTCTAAAACGCTTGCTAAGGTTTTAAGTAAATCTTCTTCTTGATGGGGGAAAACCGTGCGTGGATCCAAAATTATACGCTCTTCCTGAATGCGGGCGATAACCGATGGTGAGTGGCTCACTGTTAGTGAGCTAGTGCGCAGCCCAGCCAGGAATTTGTGGGGGTGACTGACCCTGAACGTGAGTGCAAACGTGGGCAAAGACTCGCCCGGCAAGCTCCCGCCCCCAACCGTAGATTGTGTCGCTATCACCTCTCCGCGCCCCAGAGCTTTTTGCCAAAATTCTGCTCGTTGGCGGATTTCTTCTAACGGGGCGGCTATCATCTGCCAGATAGGGATTTTTTCTTCAGCTTCTCCCTTAAGGTAATGAAGCAGAGTGGCTGAAAGTGCAGAAAGGGCCATTTTATCGGCTCTCACGGCCCGCGCCAGGGGATGGCTTTTCAAACGTTCAATCAAATCGGCACGGCCAACAATAATGCCCGCCTGCGGGCCGCCTAACAGCTTGTCGCCCGAAAAACACACCAAGTCTGCTCCATCTGCCAGCGATTCTTGAACCATGGGTTCGTGCTTAAGACCGTATTGAGCGGTATCTAATAACGCGCCAGAGCCGAGGTCATCGAAAACGTATAGCCCCTGATTGCGGGCGGCTTGAGCAATCTCTTTGAGAGTTGGCTCTGTTGTAAACCCCACTATGGCAAAGTTAGAGCGGTGCGCGCGTAGGACAGCCTCGGTTTCCGCGTCAAACGCTTGTACGTAGTCGCGGAGGTGAACACGGTTGGTGGTTCCTACTTCGACTAACTCTGCGCCCGATTGAAGCATGACGTCTGGGATGCGGAATCCGCCGCCAATTTCTACTAACTGGGAACGAGCAATGACCACTTTGTAACCGCTGGTTAGCGCTTTTAGCATGAGCAGCACCGCCGAGGCGTTATTGTTCACTACCAGAGCGGCCTCAGCGTTAAGCAGGCGGGTGAGCGTTTGGTGGGCGTGTTCCAACCGTGAGCCACGCGCGCCTTTTTCCATGTCGAACTCTAGGGTAGAATATTGGCTTCCCATGTCTTGGACGGACTGCAAGGCGTCCGCGCTGAGAGGGGCGCGCCCCAGGTTGGTATGCAGAATCACGCCTGAAGCGTTGATGACTGGGTAAAGGGTGGGAGACGTCCAAGAGCGCAATTTACGCTCAGTATCAGCCAGAAGTTTCCCCTGGTCTGGGATTTTGGTCTCAAGCTCCAGATGCGCGGAACGGGCATCTGCCAAAGTTTCTCGGATGGCCTGGACTGTTAGGGTGTGTCCGTAGGCGCCGAGATAGCTTTTGCCAAAATTAGTTTCTAAGAGCGCATCAACAGATGGTAGGGAACGTAAATCATTCATAGAAAGAACTCACAAGTTAAGGGATGAGCAAAGATTATTCCTCTTTGGGATGCCATTGGCTGCGTGCTCGCATGCGTAATAAAGACTCTGCTAGCAAAAAACCTACGCCCAGGACAATGGTTAATCCGATGTTTAAGACTTGTCCTTTGTTTAGCCAAACCAACGCCGCCGCGTAAATCCCCAGCCAAAGGGCTTCTCTTACTACTACGCCGTGGCTTATAGGGACGTCAGTTGGAAAACGCCAGTTCAGAAAAGCGATGAATGGCAGAATTGTTCCGGTCACGGTTACTACAATAGCAAAATAAAAGAACCAACGCGGCCAAAGAGTGGGAACGGTTTGGGTCATAAGATACCAAATGCCGCTCCATCCGCCCAGAGAGAGAATAATAGCGGCTGGTAAGGAGGATGTGACAGAATGGGGTTGGGGTTTTGTCATGCATTTATTTTAACACAAGTAGGTTGATATGTTGGTAAATTGGAAGAATAACGGTTCAATATTTGATATTTGCTTAGAGTTTCGCGTAGACAAATAAACATGGGTGTTTTACACTGAGTACATAAATTCTATGCGCAGAGTGTTTTTTATGAGATTCAAGTAAACGTAATAGAAGCTAAAATCTTAAAACAAAGTATATGTTCAGTTTCTTTAAGGTTTCATTATACGCTTTTGTAACTTGTTGAAAATCACTTGCAACCCCCAACATGGAGGGGGTTGCAAAAGCCGCCCCGAAATTAGAGAGGTTAAAGACAACGACAATTCTGATATGCAACACTTTGTTTTCTTTAAGGTTGAGTACCTTAAAGAATCGTTATTTTTTAGGGCTTTTGGTTGATATTTAGGGTATTTCTCCGGTAAAATAAGGGCATCATTATCCCTTACTTAATGGGGGAGCAGTAAGAAAACTCAGGGTAATAAATTTGTATTTTGTGTTTGCTCGAGCTGGAAGTAGGCGCGGGATAGGGTGAAGTACGCTGAATTTGGGAAAGGCGAAGGAGTATAGGATGGAAGCAAAGCAGGCTTGGCAGGCAACGCTAGGGCAACTACAACTTGAAATGCCCAAAGCGGCTTTTGATACATGGGTAAAGGACACGGAGTTTATTTCCTTTGATGATAATATTTTTCGCGTTCGTGTTCAAAACGCTTATGCACGCGATTGGCTGGATAACCGCCTGAAAAGTTCTATTACTCGCCTCCTAACGGGATCAATGGGAAAGAAGTCAGGCATTCAGTTTGTAGTTGGGCAAAATGATTATTCAAAAAAGGAAGTTTCAAAAGAAGACGCTTCTCATGTTTCAGAAGAAGCGCAGAAACAAACTAATGGGGGATATTCTCTTAATGGCCGCTATTCTTTCGAAAACTTCATTGTAGGAACGGGCAATCGTTTGGCGCATGCTGCTTCTATGGCGGTAGCGGAAAAACCAGCCCAAACGTACAATCCTCTTTTTCTTTATGGTGGTGTAGGGTTGGGGAAAACGCACTTACTTCACGCTATTGGTAACATGTGTGTTAAAAATGGCTTAAAAGTGCTGTATGTTTCTTCAGAAGAGTTTACCAATGATCTGATTGGCGCTATCCGCTCGCATACTACTCAGGCATTTCGTGAGAAATATCGCCTAATTGATGTTTTGCTGGTGGATGATATTCAATTTATTGCGGGTAAGGAATCTACACAGGAAGAGTTCTTTCATACTTTTAATACCCTTCATGGGCAGAATAAGCAAATTATTATGACTTCAGACCGGCCTCCAAAGGCGATGGTGACTTTGGAGGAGCGTTTGCGCTCTCGCTTTGAATGGGGGTTAGCAGCAGATATTCAGCCCCCAGATTATGAAACACGGGTAGCCATTCTTCGCTCAAAGGCAGAGCAAGGTGGCTATAATGTTCCTTCCGAAATTTTGGAGGGTATAGCACACCGCTTCCAGGCCAATATTCGTGAATTGGAAGGTGCTCTAACGCGAGTGATGGCTTACGCTGATTTGAGGGGAATGGCGTTAGACAGAGATTTGTTAGACGCGGCTTTAGCGGACTTGATACCCCAGGCTAAGGATGTTGCTCCAGAGCAGATACTTGATACTATTGCAGGGGAGTTTGCTGTCAGTACGAAAGAGTTGATTAGTCAAAGCCGAACTCGCCGAATTGCGTTCCCGCGCCAGGTGGCTATGTATGTTCTCCGCGAAGAAGCTGAAATTTCTTTGCCGCAAATTGGTCAGTTGCTGGGTGGACGTGATCATACAACTGTGATGTATGGGCACGATAAAATTGCTGATCTTTTAGAGACGGATGATGGCTTGCGCAGGAAAATTATTAAAGTTCGCGAATCTCTTTATGGGCCGGCAGCTATTCCTGTTTAGATATTGCGTTATTTTTTAAAAACTATCCCCTGCTACAAAAGTTGTAGCAGGGGATAGTTTGTTTTTGGGGTAGAGCGAAAATTATTTGCGAGGGGAGCGTATTTTTCGCCATGAGGACTGCACCCACGCCCACAGGCTGCGTCCCAACCGGTGCCAGGGGTATTCTATCTGTACGGATTCGGTTTCTTCTTCAGGCCAAGGGTACAGGTCAAACATCTTGCGAAAGATGTATCCCCCAATTAATTTTAATGTGGCTACTACTGGGGCTGCTAGAATTAATCCAATTAGTCCAAGTAAACTAGCAGCTATGATGGCGGCTATTAAAACTGTGGCAGGGTGAATTCCTAAAGCTTTTCCTAAAAAACGAGGCGCGACAAAACTATCAAATATTTTGTCAATGATAAATGCCACAAGTAGGATTAGGGCCGTGTATTGCCAGGGATTTAGTCCCAAATAATTGCTGGGTTGGAAAAAGGTCGCCAGCCCAGTTACAACGAGAGTTGCAATTATTCCTACATAGGGTATAAAACGTGATAGACCAGTTAATAACGCTAGACCAATTGCATAGCGAACACCTAGCAAGGAAAGGGTTAAGGTGTAGATGATTACAGTTAATACGAAGAGAATTACTTGTCCTCGTAGAAATGCGTTCCATACTTTACGTAACTCTCGTCCCATGCGCTGGATATCGTAGTTGTAGTCTGGTATTTCGCTAAGGTCTAAACGGTTTGAAAATTTATCCGCGTCCGAGAGGAGGAAGTAGGCTATCATAAGGACAAAGAATAGTTTGCCAATACCTGTAGCCGCTCCGGTTGCGAATGAGCTGACAAGGGAGCCGGCTTGGCCTAAAACAGGTTGTAATGCCTCAATTAGCTGATTGGCGAGGTTGTTCAAATCTATTAACTCGGCTAAATAGCCGTATTGTCCAAGGTGTTGAGTAATGTTGGTGGCAATGTCTGGCAGGTCGGCGATGAAAGTTTGCAATATTTGAAGCAGACTCTGAAATTGCTGGACTATTGCAACGCCGGTGGCAGTTAACGCCCCCAATAACAGGGCTATCATGAGTATGAAAACTATACCTGTGGAAAGTTGCCATGACAGGCGAGTAGTGCTGGATAGGAATTTTACTAATGGGTGGAATAGATAGGTAAGAACACAGGCGATAAGCAGTGAAGTAACTACAGACTGAAAATGCAACAATAATCCGGCTGCAATGGCAACGAGGGTTAATCCCACCACTAATTTGATAGTTGTTCCCCAAGGAGGGGATTGTTGTATTTCTGTGGTCATGTTTCGCACTCCTTTTGTTCTTTCTGGTCTTTGCCTTGCGTAGGTTTTTTTAAATACCACCAGCGGGGATCAGGCGGCGGTAAATCAGAGGTTGTCTTCTGCCAGCGTCAGGCGTCTAATTCAAAATGAACGACAAGATAATCAAAATCACAAAAAATGAACCTGCTAACAAGCCTATTCTGCGTAAATCTTGCACAATATGGGTATAATTAGGTTTGAATTCTGGTGTTTTTCTGCTCATGGTATAAGTTCCTTTTTATTTTCTAATTTGCTAATTTTGCAATAACAATTATTCGTTTATTATCTACAAGATAAGGGTAACAAGATATTAAAGTAACCGTAGGATCGGCAGTGGCTTCCATAAACTCCACTTGCGTAGGTTCTACAATTTCAATTTGTGTCACCAAGTAAGTAAAACTTTCGCGCTCAGTAAACAAGATAACCTCGTCTCCTATCTCCAGGTCAATAAGATCGCGGAAAATTTCTCCGTAAATATCATTATGGGCCGAAAGAACAATATTGCCGGATTGCCCGGGATTAGTCGATCCTATATGATGACCAACACCTTTTTTAAGCTGTTCCCAACCATCTCCTTCTACAATAGGAACGTCTTGCCCGATGGCCGGGATTTGGAGACGGATAGCTTGTTTAGGCCCTACAGTAGCGACAGGGATAGGTATCTCTGCGTATGAATCTCTAAGAGGGCGCAGATGCTCTGGAATTTCTTCAATATTCTCGCGGCTGCCGCCTTCAGCGCTGGGGGATGTGTGTCCAGAAGGCAAAACAACAGCCTTAATTAAAGGCGTTGGCGTCAGTGTTGGCTGCTCCAAAGCAATAGCTACCTCTCTATTAAGCTCATTCAAAATATCTAACCCATTGAACAAAACAAAAACCAACCCCACAACCGCTAAAATCTCCACCGCGAACAAAATGCCATCAACCGCGCGTCTTCCACGTTTTTTGGCCTTGCCCTTTTGAACGTCTTGCTCTTCCTCAAGCGCTTCAGAACGCATATCATCCCAGCTAGATTCCTTCTCAGAAACCAAAGTTACCACGCGCCCCGTCTCTCTGAAGCGATTAAGCCGCTCACTACGTTCAGAACGCCGCTTATCGACAAGCAAGCGGCGCAATTCGGTGGCTGATAAATCCTGAGAAGATTTTTTCTTGAACATACTCAAATTATAATCTCGCTGGGATACTATGCCAAGTGCAAGTGAAAATCAGTGAGCCTTAAGTGTTTTGCAAAGAATGTAATTGCGGGTTACACATTCAAAATCTTCTGTTACAGAAATCTTAAAACGACATGCCTTTTGTTGGCTTCAAAGACTAATAGCATGTTATAATCAGGCAAAGTATTTGCTTGTGAATATATACACCGTAAAGGATTAACCATGATTGATCCCCGAACACAAAAACTAGCGCACATATTAGTGAACCACTCAGCCCGCATCCAACCAGGGGATAGAGTGGCAATTGAAGCCACCATCGCCGCAGAACCTTTGGTGCGTGAGCTTTACATTGAAATTCTAAAACAAGGCGGACATCCCTATCTGCTCCTAGATTTCGCAGAACAAACCAAAGAACTTTTTACCTTTGGAAATGAAAAACAAATTTCCTGCGTTAACGAATTACGTCAATTTTCCTACGAGAATTTCGAGTCCCGTATTCGAATTCATTCTTTGACAAATGTACATGCCCTAAGCGATTTTTCACCTGAGAAACAAGCCCAACATCAAAAAGGAGCAGCCCCCATCATCGCGACCCAAATGAAAAGAGGCGCAACAGGCGACTTCAAATGGGTATCAACGCTTTTCCCCACTTTAGCCTACGCCGAAGAAGCAGGCATGGGATTAAGAGAGTATGAAGACTTTGTCTACCGTGCTTGTCACGCCGATGAAAGTGACCCCATCGCTTACTGGGAAAACCTCAAAAACGAACAGCACGAATCCGCAAACATCTTCAACGGGCACAAAACAGTCAAACTAAATGGGCCAAATATTGACATCACACTTTCTATTGAAGGGCGCACATTCATAAACTCATACGGAATACACAACATGCCCGATGGAGAAGTATTTACCGGGCCGGTAGAAAACTCTGCCAACGGCTGGGTTCGATACACTTACCCCGCCATATACAATGGAGTAATTGTCGAAGGCATTGAACTTAATTTTGAAGACGGAAAAGTCATTAAAGCCACCGCAGAGAAAAACGAAGCCTTTTTGCACAAAATGCTCGACTCCGATGAGGGGTCACGGTACTTGGGCGAATTCGCTGTTGGCACCAATTTTCAAATAGACACATTTACCGGAAACATCCTTTTCGATGAGAAAATTGGCGGAACCATTCACATGGCGCTCGGCGCTGGATATCCCCAAACAGGCAGCGTGAACAAAAGCATGATCCATTGGGATATGATATGCGACATGCGCTCGGATTCTGAAATACAAGTAGATGGGGAAGTCATCTACAAAGACGGGGATTTCGTCTTCTAACGTGTCACCATTTTTCCCTGTAACCCAGCGTCCACCCCGTGCATGAGCGAACTGCATCGGGTGGGCGTTTTTATATTTTGGAGGTACTATGCCAGACCGTGAACTTCTTCGCACATTTGACAAAGAAAAACTAATTGACATGCTTGAAGACCAAGCCAAAAACTGGTTGGCGCACGATGGACTCTGGTTCCAGGCCGCAGAGAGGCATTTTGGGATGGAGGCCGCCATTCAGCTAGATAGTGAGGCTTGGCAGGTCTTCACCCAAATTGAAGCCAAGCGAATTATGCGTTTGCACAACATTGAGCGCGGAGGTGGGCTAGAGGCTCTGCAACGCGCCCTAGAATTGCGCCTCTACGCTAGGATCAACGTTCAGTCAGCCCGTCGGGTGGATGCACGGACGCTCCGTTTCGAGATGAACGATTGCCGCGTGCAATCTGCTCGTAAACGCAAGGGGCTGCCAGACTTTCCTTGCAAATCGGTAGGAATCTTTGAATACAGCTACTTCGCGCACACTATTGACCCCCGCATTAGGACGCGCGTTATCGCCTGTCCCCCAGACCCACACCCTGAAGAATATTACTGTGCCTGGCAGTTCACCTTAGAAGATGAACCTATCCCAGAAGAAGAAATTCTCTCGTGACCGCATAGTAATAATTCTCCCCAACCTACTTCTTCATCCCCCAAAAGCCGTGCTGAACCGCGCGAACGTCTTCGGCAGTGATGAACGCATCCGCGTCTATTTGGCGGATAATACCTTCCACTTCCTTGATCTCTTTTCGGCGCACGCTGCAATTCAAGACTGTGACCATACCATCCTTGCCACGAGCGGGAATTTCTGTCACGGCGTATTCCGCTTCGCGCAGGTGTTCCCTAATAGCCGCTCCGCGTTGGGGGCTAATAACTCGTATTTCTACAAAACCTATCGCCAGACGTTCTTCTAGCCACATACCTACCACATTTCCGGTCGCGTAGCCCATCGCGTAACTAAGTACGCTCAAGATGTTATTTGTTTGCTGCAAAACAGAGGCTATGACCATGATATAAATTACAGAAGTCAGAGTCCCCAGTATCCACACTAAACCTTTTCGTCCCCGCATTACAAACAACATTCTAAGAGTATCTAAGCCAATATTTACAACGCGAAGCGCAAATATTAGCAGGACGCTTAACAATACCTGAGGTGTAATTTGAACTGTGAAAAAATCGTTTAGGTTTATCATATTTTTCAATCCGGTGGTATCTCTTAGATTGTAACCGTTCACTCGCCTCAACCCAAAAAGATAGGATATGTCACTCTGAATGAACGTTTTGTGTGACTGAAGAGTCTCCCTGCTCACGGTGGAGGAGATTCTTCGGGCAAAAACCGCCCTCAGAACAACATATCCTTGAACATTTGCGGGAGGGAGGTGAATAATTACCTTAGATTTAAATAATGAGTTGCACCTGCTATAGTGAGGCTTTGGAAGTTTATGCGCTAAATTTTCTCAAAACCTCTTTATTTTTTATCTATTAGGGGGAAGTAAAGATCGTTGGCGTAATCTTTGATCATGCGGCGCATGCTGAACTGAGGTGCCAAGGTGCGAATGGATTCTTTCATGCGTGCTATCCATTCCACGGGTAAGTTCCCTGAAGAGCGGTCGTAGTAGAGAGGGATAATCTCGTTTTCGAGCGTGTTGTAGAGACTTTCCGCGTCCATTTGGTCTTGGAGGTCGTGATTCTCGTAGTCAGTTTCATCGCCAATTGCCCAGCCATTGTGACCGTTATAACCCTCGCGCCACCAGCCATCTAACACTGAGAAGTTGAGCACTCCGTTCAGGGCTGCTTTCTCACCAGAGGTTCCAGAAGCTTCGTTCGGACGGCGGGGCGTGTTTAGCCACACATCTACCCCTTGGACGAGGTAACGAGCCAGGTTCATGTCGTAATCTTCCAGAAAAACCAGACGCCCACCGGTTTCGGCTTTTTTGACCATCCGATATACTTTTTGGATCAACAGTTTTCCGGGATTGTCGTCCGGATGGGATTTTCCCGCGAAAATAATTTGAACTGGTCTGTTGGGGCGGTTGATGAGTTCTAGCAGACGATTGAAGTCGCTTAATATTAAATCGGCTCGTTTATAGGTGGCAAAACGCCGGGCGAAGCCAATTGTTAGGGTATAGGGATTCAGGAGTGTGCCAGCGGCTACCACCTGTACGGGATGAACGCCATCATAGAGCCATTGTTCTCTGGCGCGTTCCCGCATATAAAAGACCAATTTCCTTTTTAGGTGTCTTCGCACGGCCCATAGTTCTTCGTCAGGGATGTTGTCTATAGCTTCCCACATTTCTTGGTTGTCAATGTGCTCTAGCCAATCCCTGCCTAAATAGCGGCCATATAAATGCCGCAGGCGGCGGGCCAGCCAGGTTCCGGTGTGAATTCCGTTGGTGATGTGAGTAATGGGAACTTCTTCCGCTTTTCGGTCAGGCCAGAGAAAATTCCACATCTCGCGGGCAACTTGCCCGTGCAGTTCAGATACTCCATTGCGCAATTCAGAGAGATGCATGGCTAAGATTGACATGCCAAAGGTTTCTCCCCAAGAAACTTTGTGACGCGCTAAATCGATGAATTCTTCGCGGTTTAGGCTTAATTCACTCATGTAATCGCTAAAATATTTGTCAATTAGCCAGAGTGGAAATTCATCATTGCCAGCTGGGACAGGGGTATGGGTGGTGAAAACCGTCTCTTTTTTGACAAGTTCTTTCGCTTTTTCAAAAGTGTGACCAGCTTTGACGAATTCGCGGGCGCGTTCTAAGGCCATGAAAGCTGAATGTCCCTCGTTCATGTGCCAAACGCCAGGGTTGTACCCTAACTTTCGCAGGGCACGTACTCCGCCTATTCCCAAGACGATTTCTTGGGAAATACGCAAATCTAAATCGCTGCTATAAAGCCGCGCGGTTAATTCTCTATCTTCGGGGGTGTTGTCTTCTACATCGCTATCTAAAAGGTACAATGGCGTTCGGCCAACTTGAATTTGCCAGATACAAGCCTTGACGCTTCGTCCAGGCAAATTGACAGAAACGGTTAGCTGGGAGTCGTTTTCGTCTAAAACCGGCGAAACTGGTAACTCATCGAATTTTAGACGTACATAGTGCGCTTCTTGCCAGCCGTCTTCGCTGATTTTTTGAGTAAAATAGCCACGGGTGTATAAAAAGCCTATCGCTACTAGAGGCAATCCCAAGTCACTGGCCTCTTTTACGTGATCGCCCGAAAGTATTCCTAGCCCTCCAGCGTAAATGGGCAAGGTTTCATGAAGACCAAATTCTGTTGAAAAGTACGCAATTAACTCCTCTTGGGATTGACCATGGTTGCGTTTATACCAGGTGTTATCGTTATTCATGTAGCGGGTAAAGGCCAATATTGCCCGATCGTAGAAATCTAGGTAGTAACTATCGTGAGCGACTGCGTTTAATTTTGGCAGTTCTACCTGACGCAAAAAACGGATTGGATTGTGGTTGGTTTGTTCCCACAAATCTATATCGATGCGTTTGAACAAGCGTTGCACATCAGGGTTCCATGTCCACCAAAGGTTGTAGGCTAATTCGCCTAAACGTCTTATTCGGCGTGGGAGGCTAAAGTGATTGGGCGGTTCTATGTGATAATTTTTCATTTGTTTCCTTTCCTTTTACACAAATTGTGCAAATTGTATTAAAATAGGAAAATGCCGCGGGCATTCTACCATTCAAAACAATTAGCGTAAACCTGCAGCTAAAATCGCACCAGGGCAAACGCATATGGAAAAATAAAGTGTATAATTCTCCGACAGAAAAAAACTACAAAAAAGGAGAATTATGCTAAAACATCCATTAGAAAGACTTAGAAACAGTTTCTCAGAAGTAGAA
>QMOK01000056.1 GCA_003648195.1 Chloroflexota bacterium
CAATTTACTGGGAAGAGGAAAAATCGGTATCCACCGATATGGAAAGCAGCCTCTCTAGCGAAGAACAA
Organism: Chloroflexota bacterium; assembly: GCA_003648195.1. Taxonomy (GTDB): domain Bacteria; phylum Chloroflexota; class Anaerolineae; order Anaerolineales; family UBA11858; genus B10-G9. The sequence goes on from QMOK01000056.1 coordinate 69, forward strand.
ACCGAAAGAATGGTAATCAAAAACGCCGATCTATCAATTGTAGTTGAAGAGCCATCCCAATCTATGGATGCGATAGGAAAAATGGCCGAGGATATGGGAGGATTCATAGTCTCTTCTTACCTTTACCAAACCGAGACAGATAACGGCGTAAGCGTACCCCGGGCGAGCATCACCATCCGCGTCCCCTCTGGGAGATTGAACTCCGCCCTAGACCAAATCAAATCGGGAGCGGGGCGAATACTTTCCGAGAATATCTCTGGGGAAGACGTAACCCGCGAGTACACCGATCTAGGTTCCAGATTGCGCAACTTAGAAAACGCCGAAGCGCAGCTTATAGAGATTATGGACAACGCGACTAAAACCGAAGATGTTCTCAGCGTTTACAATCAACTAGTAGAAGTTCAAGAAGAAATAGAAGTCATAACAGGCCAAATGCAATACTACGAACGATCCGCCGCATTATCGGCCATTAGCGTTGATATTCAAGCCAACGAAGCCGTACAACCCCTAACCATTGGGGGATGGCAACCCGTTGGGGTCGCTAAACGCGCTATCCAGGCTCTAATTAACGCCCTCAAATTCTTCGGGAACACAGCAATCTGGCTAATATTATTCCTCTTACCCGTTGTACTCATTCTCTACTTCCCCGTCCGATGGCTTTGGAAAGGCATTAAATTCCTATTCAAATCCAAAAAAGGCAAAAAGAAAGAAATCGCAAAAGAAAAAGGGGAAGAACAAACGCCAAAAGAGTAATTAACGCTTTTGTAAAAAGAATAAGGTGCCTGGTTTCCTAAAGGGACCAGGCACTTTTTTTACGGGCAAGAATTCATACATTTTATTAACGACAAGTTGATATAATGGAAGCAGCTTTATAAACAAATGTCTCTCCTCCCCATTGCCAGTAAAAGGAAGTTATACCTATGATGCGTTTCGATCGATTCACAGAACGAGCTCAAGAAGCAGCTCAACGAGCGGCTGAGATCATTCAGCGCTACGGGCATAATCAAATTGACACTGAACACATCCTGCTCGCGCTAATAGAACAGCCAGAAGGCGCTGTCTCTCAAATCTTAGACACGCTCAATGTGCAAATAACCGATATTGTCGACCGTTTAGACCATGCCCTGAAAAACACCCAAAAAGCCGCTATCTATGGAAGTAGAGGAGCCGGGCAAATATTTATCACCCCCAGAGTAAAACGCATTGTGGATGTAGCCAACCAAGAAGCAAATCGCATGAAAGATGAATATATCTCCACCGAGCATCTTTTCTTGGCAATTTTGGATGAAAAAAACACCCCGGCGGTGCGCCTCTTAGAAGGGACGGGGATATCCAAAAGCCGCGTTTACGAGGCTATTGGCCAAATGCGCGGGGGGAAGCGTGTAACTGACCCCAGAGCGGAGAAACATTACCAAGCGTTAGAAAAATACTCTCGAGACATAACGCAATTAGCCCGCGAAGGCAAACTAGACCCTGTCATCGGGCGTGACGCAGAAATTCTACGGGTAGTACAAATCCTCTCCCGCCGCACGAAAAATAACCCTGTTCTAATAGGAGAAGCAGGGGTAGGCAAAACAGCCATTGTAGAAGGCTTAGCGCAAAAAATTGCCGTGAACGATATTCCAGAAATCCTGTCGGGGAAGCGCGTAGTCTCCATGGACATGGGAGCCATGATCGCCGGATCTCGCTTTAGGGGCGAATTTGAAGAACGCCTCAAAACAGCCATAGACGACATCAAACGCGCCAAAGGCGAGGTGATTTTATTCATAGACGAACTGCATACCGTAGTAGGCGCCGGCGCGGCCCAAGGGGCAATGGACGCTTCTAATATGCTCAAACCCGCTTTAGCGCGGGGAGAATTACAATGCGTAGGAGCCACCACACTTGACGAATACCGCAAGTACATAGAAAAAGACAGCGCCCTAGAACGCCGCTTCGCGTCTGTTTATGTAGAAGAACCATCGGTGGAAGACACCATTGAAATGCTGGGAGGACTGCGAGACCGCTACGAGGCGCATCACAAGGTTAGTTTCTCAGACGACGCCTTGGTTGCAGCAGCACGCCTATCCGATCGCTATGTTTCTGGCCGCTATTTGCCAGACAAAGCCATTGACCTTATGGATGAAGCGGCGGCCAAATTGCGAGTGGCATTATATTCTCTTCCGCCCGATCTTAGAGAAACTAAAAGCGAGCTGGATCGCCTAAAAAGTGAGGAAGAAGTAGCTGGACAAGAAGGCGATTACGAAAGAGCCGCAAAATTGCAAACCGAACGGATACGGCTAGAAGAAAAATTCCAAGAAAAACGCGACACGTGGGAAACAGAACACGAATTAGATAAAATAGTCGATGAAAATGATGTCGCTGAAGTGGTTTCGCAGTGGACTGGAATCCCCGTTACTCAAATGCTAGAAACCGAAGCCGAAAAGCTGCTCAGCATGGAAGACCGCCTTCACGACCGGATCATTGGCCAGGATGAAGCCATTTCGGCAATCTCAGACGCCATTAGACGCGCTCGCTCTGGATTGAAAAATCCCCAACGGCCAATTGGCTCGTTCATCTTCATTGGGCCTTCGGGAGTAGGAAAAACGGAGCTAGCCAAAGCTCTGGCGGAATTCCTCTTTGACGATGAAGATGCCCTTGTCCGCCTCGATATGAGCGAATACCGCGAACAACATACCGCTTCGCGATTGTTTGGCGCCCCTCCCGGTTACGTGGGCTACGAGGAAGGCGGGCAGCTAACTGAAGCCGTGCGCCGGCGTCCTTACCGAATAGTTCTATTTGACGAGATTGAAAAAGCTCACAAGGATGTCTGGAATTCCCTACTGCAAATTCTTGACGATGGACGTTTGACAGATGGTCAGGGGCGTATAGTAGATTTCCGCAACACGGTATTGATTATGACCAGCAACTTGGGCACAGAATACGTCAGCCGGTCAGGGAGTTTAGGTTTTCACTTCGGCGAGGAAGACAGTGAAGAGAGACAAGCCGCAGAGAAAATTGAAACCGCGCTCAAAAACAACTTCCGCCCAGAATTTATGAATCGCATTGATGAGATCATTACCTTTTCCCCTCTTTCACGAGAGCAAATGCGAGAGATTGTAGACTTGCAAATGCAAGATATTCAAGTCCGGCTGCAAGAAAACGGCCTTGAGGTGAAACTTACCCCCGAAGCGCGAAACTGGCTGGCAGATAAAGGTTATAACCGTAACTTCGGGGCACGTCCCTTAACCAGAGCCTTGCAAAGATATGTAGAAAGCCCATTATCAAAGCAATTGCTCAAGAGAACGTTCACCAAAGGAGACGTGGTAAAAATTCATGTTTCCGATGATGAAGAAAATGAAGATCAACTGATATTCTCAAAAATTGACGAGGAAGCTGAATAACATCCCGCGCCAAACGCCACAAACCAAAATGCTCCCCAACGCCCTGACACTGCAATTGATGTCAGGGCGTTTTTTTCGGTAAGGGCGAAAAAAACGCGGCTAATAAAGGGTAGAACCCCAATATGTAAAGTAAATTCTAGCCACATGACACTTATGCTGAAAGACTTTTTTCGGACACAGATAAACACGGAAAACGCGGATTTTTCTGTGAAAAAACAAAAAAGAATCCGTGAGAATCAGTGTCAATCCGTGTCCAAATTAAAACTGCCGGGTAGCTAGAGTAAATTTTGAACCATCCTCAAAAAAATGCGTTTTCCGTGCCCCAACGCTTTGTCAGACAACCGCTAATCTCCACACCCCCCGCCTCCAAAATATTGCCAGAACCGATATTTTGCGCTACACTCATATTACCTACCCCTCTAACACTTACCACCTCCTCTAACTATGTTATTCCACAACACCACATTTATAGGCATTGACCCTACCGCCGGGGAACGACCTATTACCTACGTGGCCCTAGATAGCGACCTGCAACTCCTAGCTATCTCTAAGGGAGACATGCACGCTGTGTTGGCCTTCGTAGGGGGACAGCGATCGGCTTGCGTAGCTATCAACGCTCCCCGCCGCCCCAACCAAAAATTGATGCGCCGGGAAGATATTCGCCAGAAATTATCCCCACCCCCCGCCCCGGGACGCTGGGAGAACTTCCGAGTAGCGGAGTACCTGCTCTACCAGCACAACATTCGCATCCCGCACACCAGCGCAGAAATTGAGAAATGCCCAGCTTGGATGAAGGTTGGCTTTGAACTCTACCGCCGCCTAGAAAAATTTGGCTACCAAACATTCCCTCAAAAAGAAAATCCTCAACAATTCTTAGAAGTGTACCCTTATGCGTCTTACGCAGCCTTATTGGGCATACTCCCCTTCAAAAAGAAAACGCTAGAAGGCCGCCTACAACGTCAAGTGCTTTTACACACCAAAGCCATCGAAGTTCCCAACGCCATGCGAATTTTTGAAGAAATCACACGCCATAAAATTTTACAAGGCATATTGCCATTAGACAGCCTCTACTCAGCCGAAGAACTAGACGCCCTAGTAGCCGCATACACCGCCTGGCTGGCGGCCACCACCCCCAAACAAATAATGCAAATAGGCAACCCCCAAGAAGGCCAAATCGTCCTCCCAACCCCCACCCTAAAACCGAAATATTAACCCCCTCATCCCAAAAACCATGAAAAAACACACCACAAAATTTATCGTCAATCCCAACGCTAATTTAGGTCAAGCCTGGCGGCTAGCCGCCGACTTGCGCCCAGTAATGGCAGAATTTGGAGGCGCAGACTGGGCCGGAACAGTCTACCCTACACATGCTATAGAATTAACACGCCAAGCCGTAGAAGATGGCTACGACCTCATCATCGCGGCGGGCGGAGATGGAACCGTCCACGAAGTTATTAATGGCCTAATGTCGTTCCCCAAAGAAAAGCGTCCCCGCCTGGGCGTTGTGCCACTGGGTTCGGGGAACGACTTCTCTCACGCCCTTGGAATAGACACCGACCCCGCCAAAGCCCTGCGCCAAATCTTCACCGGAGAACCTCATCTCATAGACATAGGCACCTTAGAAGATAACCGTGGCCTTCTTGAATATTGGAACAACACCATCGGAATTGGCTTTGACGCCATCGTCACCATCTACTCACACAACATGCCTATTGTGCGCGGTTTTTTAATGTATTTCGCCGCCGTAATCAAGACCATCCTGCTCAATCATCATCCCCGCCACATAGAATTCACAATAAACGAAACCGAAAAATGGAGCGAAGACGTTTTAATGCTCACCTTGTGCAACGGGCCTAGAGAAGGCGGCGGATTCAACATCTACCCAGACGCCTCCATCGAAGATGGCGTCTTCAACTCTGTCACCGTCAAAGAAATCTCCCGCCTTATGATGCTTCGCCTCCTGCCAGAATTCATGCGCGGAACCCATCTCGGATTTCCCCAAGTGCGGTCAGAACCATTTCAAACCCTCTCCCTGCACACAGACAAACCTCTCTACATTCATTGCGATGGAGAAGTATTCGCCGGCTTCACCAGCAACATTCACGACCTAAAAATAGAACTCGTTCCACAAGCACTCGAAGCCATCTTCTAAAGAGGTCGTATGCCAAATCTTCAACACAATTTGCGTAAATTTGACTATGGGCACTTGCAGATTGTGGCAAACCTATGGGGAATCCCCTTAGACGCGCCAGACGTCCGGCACGCTGTGCCGTTATTAGAAGCCGAACTAAAAAACAACGAATTGCTGCAAGAAGTGGTAAACGCCTTACCCCAAAGCGCAATGCAAGCTTTGGCGTGGCTGGTATCAGAAGGGGGAACAGTTACCTGGGCGGCGTTCACCCGCCGCTGCGGAGAAGTGCGCGAGATGGGGCCCGGACGCCGAGACCGCGAACACCCAGACCAAAACCCAATCTCCCCCGCCGAAATACTTTGGTATCGAGCTTTTTTAGCCAGAGGCTTTTTCGATACCGAAACCGGTCCCCAAGAATTCGCGTACGTCCCCAACGACTTGCTGGAACTCGTCTCTGCCATTGTTCCCGTTCCCACCAACGGAGAGGGCACAACCTCAAACGTGAACATCTTTCTAGGTAGGCAAGCCACGCCCGAGGAGCGGCAACACGTCACTAAGGCCACCGCCCAAATAGTTGACCACACCTGTACGCTTCTGGCTGGTTTACGCATGGGAATTGATTCCAGCGTGCATTTGCCGAAATCAGAAACCGCCACGGCATTTTTCAGGGCTATATTAACCACTATGGGCATCCTGGGGGCAGAGGGGAATCCTAATCCCAAACAAACTCGCGCTTTTCTCAACCTCTCACGCGCCGAGACTATCCTAGCCTTGTGGCAAGCCTGGCTATCGAGCAGCACCCACAACGATCTTCGGCTTACGCCCAGCCTCCAAGCCGAAGGCGCATGGGAAAATGATCCCTTACGCACACGAAAAGAAATATTGAAATTTCTAAGCCGCATCCCCCGCAACACTTGGTGGAGCGTATCGTCCTTTATTGCCCGCGTGAAAGAAAAACATCCCGATTTTCAGCGTCACTCTGGAGATTATGATTCCTGGTTTTTAAAAGACAGGGGTACGGGCGAATATCTGCGAGGCTTTGAGCATTGGAGCCAGGTAGAGGGGGCTTTGTTACGCTACACAATTGCCGGCCCTTTGCACTGGCTGGGCATACTTGACACGGCAACCCCCAACGCTAACGCGCCCGTTACCGCATTCCGCTTTTCCGCTTTGAGCAACGCGCTTTTGGATGGTAAACCTCCCTCAACGTTGGGGCCAGAAACAGGTCAAATTACCATCCGATCTAAAGGTGAAATTGATATTGCCGCTTCTGTGCCGCGAGCTATCCGCTACCAAATTGCCCGCTTTTGCACTTGGAAGCCCCTAAAACGCGAAAGATATTATTATTCTTTTACTCCGGTTTCTTTAGCGCGGGCTGAAGAGCAGGGATTGCAAGTAGCTCATTTACTAACCTTGCTGCAAGGGCACGCTCAAGCCGTTCCCCCTAATATAATTCAAGCCTTGCGGCGCTGGAGGCAGCAAGGTGTAGAAGCTTCTCTTAAAAAAGAGACTGTCCTCCGCCTCAGCTCTCCGGCTATGCTGCAAGCATTGAAAAAGTCTCGTGCTTCGCGTTTCTTGCGCGAGCAACTAGGCCCGGCGGCGGTGGTTATTGAAGAGGGCGCAGAAACGAAGATAGCTGAAGCTTTAATGGAAATGGGGTTTTTGGTGAGGGGAGCGGGGTAAACAGAGGGGGGCGTTTTATTGCTTTTTATGTATCATCTCAATATTTTGGGGTGAGGCTAAGACCTCCGAGGTTTTTGTAGTGCCAACCTCGGAGGTCTTGTCCCTGTTTATTGAGAAGATACCTTTTTTATTTCCTATTAAGTTACCCCGCTTTCGGTTCTGGGTATTTCAGGGTAAAATTGGATTGTCTTTGCAAAGTCGGTGGGCAGATTACGCCATCGTTGGGCGAGACGCTCGCTGCGCTCGCATCCCGCCTAATGGCGGAAAGGCCTAGGGACATAAAATGAACTACTATTTTCTCAATATAAAACGGGATAGAAAAAGCAAAAGTTGGGAATGGCTTGAAGAAAAAAGAACAGCACCGATATTTTTCGGCCACACCAGAATCCACGAAATTCTTTATGATGAAATTGCCTTAAAGAAAAAGCATCAACTTCATTGGACACAAATAAAGGATAGTAGACTTTTTTGTGAATTAGGAAGAAATCGGCATCTCTGGCCTGATACAGTTATTGTCACTATAGATAATGGTAATGTATGGCTTTATCGCCCAGCCGGTGAGATCACTGAAAAATTAAATGAAACAGAATATGATGGATATGTGAAGAGCTTTCCGATTGAGTTCTTATGTGACAGAAAAGATGTTGTTGATGTCCCATTCATATTAGCGAGCATGAAAGCGAATATATATTTTTCAGCGGGCACATTCAAGCAAATTTCTAATAAGTACGTTGGCAATATTTTGGCTATCGAACATTTACTCGGTAGTGATCTGTCGAATGAAATTGAAAAACTCCAATTTCATCCTCTTGATTGCCTCGCAAGTGTAGAATTGGAAACTCTAATAGCAAAGATATTTGAATCTCATGAATGTTTTGTGCCCGCTTATAGAGGTGGGCGGTTATCAGGTGTCGATTTATTTGTATGGAATTATGGGGATAAAGATTTGGATATCGATGGTATTTTTATTCCTAAAGGAGAAAAAATATCAGTTCAAGTTAAAATGAGTTTTAGTAAAAAAGATTTAGTTAAGAATACTGCGAACTACAATATTGGAGGTGACCAAAAACAATTTGATAGCTACTTCGGAAGACAATGGATTTGGAAACAGATAGAAACAAATAAAGCCATAAGAGACTGGATTACACTTTCGTTGGACTGGCTTCCGCGAGAGATATTGTTTCTGCACAACCCCGCGTTAAGCTAACGAAGCTACAAACAGACTACCCCACAATCCGAACGATATCAACAAAAAACAACCCCAAACAACACCTGGGAGGCTGAGCCGCACCTGCTAGAATACAAAGGGCTGATAGAGGCAGCCAAACTGATCGAAGAAATACAGAGAGAAAAACGCTATCCACCAGGGGGAAAAAAGACTTGCCAAGCCGAAGAAGAAGACTACGCTAAAGAACCGCAAGCAGTCCAAACAACTTCGGAGGTAAAGTCATGACAGAACAAAGCCATACCCAACAGCAATTGCCGCAAACCCAGATATGGTCACAACTTGGAGGAGAGCAACGGGCCTGGATCATCCAAATCATCGCCCAACTGGTGATCAAACTACTGGTGGCGCGCATAATTCACAAATAAAACATCTTGCTAAATTGAGCAAGAAAGAGTATCTTTATTGTAGACACAAAAGGAGATAATCTCATGCTCACAAAAGTTCAAAAATGGGGTAATAGTCTTGCCTTACGGATTCCAAAAGCCTTTGCGGCTGAAGCATTATTGGAGAACAATTCCTTTGTTGAAATAAGCATTTCAAAAAAGCAGATTATTATTACGCCTATACCAACACCAAGTTGGACACTTGATGAATTGCTTGCAGGCATCACTGATACTAATTGTCATAACGAAATTGATACGGGGCTTGCTATGGGCAATGAAATCTGGTGAAAATATGACATACGTTCCCGATGCTGGCGATATTGTCTGGATTACTTTTAATCCGCAAGCAGGACATGAACAAGCAGGATACAGACCCGCCTTGATACTGTCTCCAAAGGCTTATAATAGAAAAGTCGGTTTAGCTATCCTTTGCCCCATCACAAGTAAAGTGAAAGGGTATCCTTTTGAAGTTTTAGTGCCTAAAGGGCTACAAATAAGAGGCGCAATTCTATCTGACCAAGTAAAAAGCCTCGACTGGAAGGTGAGGGAAGCGAAGTTCAAATGCAAATTGCCATCTGAGCAATTTAATGAGGTTATCAGAAAATTAAGCACGCTGATTCATGAATAATTTCAAAACATGTAGAATCTGGAAATTAGAAACGTGCTAACACCGCGTTATGTTTCCCATCGCAAATAAGGGGTGAAATGAACAACGAGAAATTACGCAGCGTCGTATAAAACGGGACTGAGATACTCTGCTATAACACCTACAAGTAAACGATATACAGGAGTGTAACCCTGACTGATCAAATTACTGCGGTTATTGAACCCTTTGTCCAGCGCGGACTTTTTGAAAGCCCTGAAAAAGCTGTTTTTACGATGGCTTATGATTATGTTCGTCACCAAGTTGAGCATTATCAAGCTAAAATAGCACGTTTACAGAGCAAATACGGTATGAATTATGAGCAATTTGAGTCTTATCTAAAAGCACGTTCTAAAACACTTGCTACTACCCTTAATCCTGAACTCAACCAAGCGATTATGCTTGAAGAAGAAGACGCTTTGAGTTGGAAAATTGCTCATGAAAGGAATTAGTATTATGTCATCAAAAAAACGCTGGATGCTAGCTGTTCTTATGGCAGTCATATTGATCGGTGGAACACTGATATTATCAATGGGGGGATTGGTTATCATGATTATGGGAATGGATAGTTGTGCTAGTGGTTCTTCACTACCTGACTGGGTAAATTATTATCCTTTCATTCCCCCTGGTGTCATGATTCTTGGTTCACTAGCCGGATCAATTATGTTTGGTTTGGACAAGCGTTGGTATTGGTCAGCAGGCATAATTGTGAGCGCTAGTATTGTAAGTTTGATAATTGCTGTTGCATGGTTTCCAATCGTAAGGAGTTTTTGTTAACAGAAGTTTTTCATATCTTGTTGTTCATTGAATGGCCGCACAATCCAAATTGCACCGGACTTGGCTACGCCAAGGTGGCGTGCGGCGCGATTTTCTCGTGTTTAGTTTTGGGTAAAATTGGGCTGCGTTTGGCGGGCAGCTTACGCCATCGTTAGCACTCTTCTTGCCACGGAAAGATCGCGTGCTATTGCTGCTCCCTTTCGAACGGCACTCTTTATGCTCATAGGCTGGAAGATAATTCTTGGCAGGAACACGAGCGTCTTGTATTGTGTCAAAAATTGGGAACAGGAGATCTGTTAAATGATGAGATGTCTTGACCGGCATGAGAACAGAAAAAAGGGATAGGCTGTACAATTGTAGTGGACGCGTTTTTACTACTACCAATATCAACTCGACACCGTGAGGAGAGGCATATGTTTCTGAACCCTAGAACGCACGTATCCTTATTTCTCTGTATAGTGATTATCGCATGTTGTGCCTGTCACACGTCCCAGGGGGAAGAAATGCGGCAGCTTGAGACTGTTTCATCGTGGTTTTATTACCTTGATTTTGAACCGGACGAGACCATTATGGCGCAACTTGCGCAGTCAACCTACGATATGATCGTCATGGAACCGATTTTTACCGACCGCGAAAACCGTGATTTTCCGATAGCTGAACTCGTGTCTCGTTTTCACGCCGCACCTCATCCCAAATTGGTACTCGCGTACATCGACATCGGTCAGGCAGAAAATTGGCGGACATACTGGCAATCCGACTGGAGTATCGGTGATCCCGAATGGATTGTGGCCACTGATCCTGATGGATGGGAGGGGAACTTTCCTGTGGCGTATTGGCACGAAGAGTGGCATGACATCTGGCTTGGTGACGACGGCTATTTACAAGCTATCCTTGAGGCCGGTTTTGACGGAATCTACCTGGATTGGGTGGAAGCCTATTCTGACGAACATGTAATGACCATGGCTGAACAAGAGCATGTGGATCCACGTGAAGAGATGATCTGGTTGATCGAGGACATGGCGGCCTTTTGTCGGGCTCAAAATCCACAGTTTATCGTTGTTGGACAAAATGCGGCCGAGTTAGCAGAATATGAGGCATACCTTGACGTCGTTGATGCCATTGCCCAGGAACAAACGTGGTTTGACGGGGCGGCTGACAACGATCCTCCTGGCGACTGCCCACTCCCACGCACAGACGAGGATATCGAGACCGACGCCTATGAGCAGAGTCTGTCCGAGGCATGTCTCCAAATGTACAAGGATTTTCCCGAAAGTACTCTGCATGTCAGCAGCGAGGAGTACATCCGGTATCTCACACGCGCTCGCGAGAAAGGCACGATCATCTTTACGATCGATTATGCCCTGGACCCACAGCATGTTGCGTGGGTCTACGCCACCTCACGCGCATTGGGATTCGTGCCATTTGTGAGTGAACGCGCGTTGAGCCTCTATCGTGAACCAGTTGAGTAGAGCGGTTACACCACAATTGCTTGGCATAACATGTCCATTCGTCAAGGAGAAAACGTACACGGAGAGATAAACGTATTTCTTGGAGACGAGAATGCATATAACCGACACATATCATGTAGATTGTCATAAAAAATAATTCGTTAGGCCATGCTACGCGCTAACAAAACAATGCACATGACCAAGCCCGCGTGCCGCAGTTTCAGCATACTTGCCCGCCTTAGGCTTCAATATGCGGCACGATTTTTGCTCAGTTTTTTCAGGGTAAAATTGGATTGCGCTCGTCAAATAGGCGGGCAGCTCACGCCCACGTTAGGCAAGATGCTTACGGCGCGTCTCGGTTTGGGGGACTGAAAACTAAGCCGCCGCCCACACCTGGTACAAACCTAAATTCCCCTCTTTCCCATCAGAATAAAATGACTCTTCCACCAAGAAGCCAGTTTCCGCCGCCAGGGCGCGAAGCTCTTCCTCGGAGAAGTGGTGCACGTATCGAAAGCCGTGCCCTCCCCTGCGCCAGTCGAGCAGGTAATCCCCCTCGTCTACGTCAGCGGCGGATAGGCCAATTTCTTCCCAAGGTTGAATTCGCTTCTTAAGGCGGGGACTGTTAAGAAATTGCCAATTAGAGTGAATGAATTTTCCGTTTGGTTTCAATAGCAAGCGAATTTTCTGCAAAATGTTTTTTTGTAGTTTCCGGCTGGGGATGTGGTGCATGGCCGCGAAGGCAAAGATAAAATCAAATTGGAGCGCGGGGAGTTGCTTATCCCAATTGGGGGTGGTAAGGTCTAGGGAGTAGAACGCGGCTGGGAAATCATTGGGCAGGCCACGGCTGGCGGTTTCTAATAAATTCGCGCTAAAATCGGTACCTATGTACGAGCCGTGGTGTTCGCTTCGGGATAGCACACGCGCTAATTCTCCGTTCCCACACCCCAAATCCAGGATGTTAGCGTATGGAGGCAGTGTCTCTACTATTTTTTGCACCCCCGCTTGGATGCGCATCCGCGTATCCGAGAATTCCCCAGAAAAGGTCTGGTAAAATTGATGGTTGAGTGAAATGATTTTTTGAGCTATCTTTGGTTTCATAAGGTTATTATAAGACAGTTTGGCTCATCTGTAAAAAATGTGCAAGAGCGGCATAAATGTCACCCTACGTTCCGTAATGCAAGATTTATCTTGCCCTGTTGCACAAATACTACACAAGAGCCGACAGTTTTTGTGAGATACAATTTAAATATGATGGAAAATAAAATTAGCGAAGAACAAGCGTGGTTAAATGCCCGCAAATACAGCGAAAGCACATTAGAACTTGCCCGGCAAACGCTAGCAGAGATTGAAGCTGGCCGTGAGGTGTTCTCTGCCATTCGGCGCCATCCCCTTCCGGGTGGAGGTTTTTTGAGCAAGCATGCCCTTATTACGGTTTATCGTCAGCAAGTGGAAGGCGGCGCGCGAGTGGCCGACCGGCGTTTATTGGCTAAAATTCGGGTTAAGCCGATGCGAACTCTATCTGGCGTAACCACGGTAACGGTGCTAACAAAACCCTATCCCTGCCCTGGAACATGTATTTTCTGCCCCAATTACGTGCATATGCCGGTCAGTTACCTCCCAGATGAGCCGGGAGCGATGCGGGCTTTGCATCATAAATTTGACCCTTACGATCAGGTGGTGGCCCGCATTCAGGCATTGTACGAAGTCGGCCATCCCACCGATAAAATAGAATTATTGATTCTAGGAGGTTCTTGGAACGCTTATCCGACAGATTACCAAGAATGGTTCTTACGGCGTTGTTTTGAAGCTATGAATGAGGCCGAGTCTGAAGATTTAGGCGCGGCGCAAACTCTGAACGAAACCGCCAAACATAAGAATGTGGGCTTGGTTGTGGAAACACGTCCAGATTTAATAACTCTCAAAGAATTGCGGCAAATGCGAAAATTAGGTGTGACCAAAATACAACTGGGGGTGCAAAGCCTGGATGATGAGATTTTAGCGTTAAATAAACGCGGTCATACAGTTACCGAAACGCGGCGGGCAGTGGCATTGCTGCGAGCGGCTGGCTTCAAAATTGTTTTGCATTGGATGCCCAATTTACTGGGCGCAACCCTGGCATCCGATAAGGCAGATTTTGCCCGGCTTTGGGAATGGCTATCGCCCGATGAACTGAAAATCTACCCGACCCAATTATTAGCGAACACCGAATTATACGAATATTGGGAAAAGGGTGAATATCAACCTTACACCACTTCTGAGCTAATTAATTTAATTGCTGATATTAAGCCTTCTGTCCCGCGTTATTGCCGTATCAACCGCGTCATACGCGATATTCCTTCCAATAACGTGGTAGCAGGCAACAAGCGCACAAGTTTGCGCCAAGATATACACCAAGAACTTAAGCGGCGCGGAGAACGTTGCCAATGTATCCGCTGCCGAGAAATTAGAGGGCAAAACGTGAACATTGAAGAGCTTGCCCTGCGCGACCTGGTCTATACCGCCAACGGCACGGAGGAACACTTTTTATCTTATGTCACCCCCGAAGATAAACTAGTTGGTTTCTTGCGCCTTTCCCTCCCTTCTGCCCAATCCCCTGCAACAGGGATGAAAGACCTCAACAAAGCAGCCATCATCCGCGAAGTTCACGTTTACGGCCAATCTCTCCGCGTAGGCCGCGAGCTAGAGGGAGCCGCCCAACACACTGGCCTAGGGACGAACTTATTGGGCGAAGCGGAAAAAATAGCCCAGGGAGCAGGTTTTTCTCATTTAGCTGTGATTTCTGCGGTAGGAACCCGGCGTTATTACCTAGATAGAGGTTTTAACCGTGGAGAATATTACTTGGTAAAAAAATTCTGATATGCTAATATTGCTATATGTTAAGGAAAATATTCCCTTGACCGCGTAAAATTAAACGCATTGTTACCGCTTTACCACCTCGCTAAAGCTATGAAATATTCCGAAAAAA
>QMOK01000057.1 GCA_003648195.1 Chloroflexota bacterium
ACTAATCTTAGCTCCGCTAAGACACGTTCTCTCAGAGTGACACATCAACGCTTTTTTATTGGGGGGAGTGAACGGTTACACTTCAAAAAACCTGCTCAAGGGCGTTCAAATGCGTTTGCCCTGTGAAATAATGCAGGGACTATTGACGATATTTTTTACTCATGATATATTAACCAATTGTAGTAAGTAGTGGCGACACACTTATTGCATCAGTAGCAGAACGTTGGTTTCTTGAACATTTTTTATGTATGAAACGATTGGGGGAACGCCCTGCTGAATTTGTTTTCGTATTTAGTATGAGTATGTAAGGAGTAAGATATGGCAGAGCGTGAAACTGGAACAGTGAAGTGGTTCAATGCAGGAAAAGGTTACGGCTTCATTGAGCGAGATAATGGCGAAGGCGACGTCTTCGTTCACTATAGCGCAATTACCAGCAGTGGATTCAAAACTTTAGATGAAGGTGAGCGCGTTGAATTTGACGTGGTTACAAGTGATAAAGGCCCCCAAGCCCAGGATGTTGCATCTTTAGGCAAGGGCGAGTCTGGTGGTTCTTTCGGAACTGATTTCTAACTAAGAACTGATTTAGAAAATAAAAAGAGCAGCGTTTATCGTTGCTCTTTTTTGATTTAACATGGATAGAGGTTAGGCGAACTGTCGTAAGTATTACTGTTTGTGTAACCGTCTCGGTGAAGCACAACGCTTGAGTACGCTCAATTGCGCTCAACAGACGCGACGAGGTTCCCCGTGCATTGTGTGTACAACTTTGGGAGCTTGCGATCGCGCAAAATGAAAATCCTAAACTTTCCACAGTGTCTGCCTGCCACTTTTGAGAAAGTTCCAGTACAATGAGGGCATGAAAATTACTGAGGTAACCGTATGATTTGGCATAAAGAAACATTATCTCTTAATACGCGGGGAAAAGGGCTTTATCCATTCACCGCGAAACTGAACGCGCTTATTCAGCAATGGAATGTTCGCGAGGGTATTTGCCATTTATATATTCAGCACACCAGCGCTTCCTTAATCATTAGCGAGAATTACGACCCCACCGCAAAACTGGATTTAGAGAATTTTATGGAACGGCTTGCGCCAGAAAACCAAGCCTGGTATCGCCACACTTTGGAGGGTGGCGATGATTCTCCCTCTCATATGCGAGCCATGCTGACTTTAACCAGCGTAAGCATACCTGTTGACGAAGGCAAATTGAGCTTGGGAACTTGGCAAGGTGTTTATTTATTTGAGCATCGCACACGTGGACAGCGCAGGCAAGTCTTGGTTCGGTGTTTACAGG
Organism: Chloroflexota bacterium; assembly: GCA_003648195.1. Lineage (GTDB taxonomy): Bacteria > Chloroflexota > Anaerolineae > Anaerolineales > UBA11858 > B10-G9. Next base: position 1,292 of record QMOK01000057.1, read on the forward strand.
TTGAGTAAGATATATCTATGAGATTTCGACATTTTTTGCTATTGCGGCTTGTGTTTGTGAGCCTAATCTTTGTCTCTTGCGCCCCCCAGCTCCCATATGTATTGGAGCCGCTTCCTAATACCACTAGCGTTGCTTCAGTTGAAGGAGATAATGATTGGTATCAGGTATATTTTTCTGACCCAGACAGTTCCACTGCCAGCAGTTATCGGGGCGGTCCAGATGAAGCTCTGGCAGAAGCGATTGATCAGGCACGTTTTCAGGTAGATGCTGCTGTTTACGACCTTAATTTGTGGAGTATTCGGGATGCTTTGATAGCTGCTCATCGCCGTGGAGTATCGGTTCGAGTTGTGGTAGAAAGTGGACACCTCGATGAGGATGAGGTTCAGTCGCTTATTGAAACCGGTATTCCCGTTGTGGATGATCAAAATGATGGTTTGATGCACAACAAATTTGTGGTGATTGATGGAGCGCATGTTTGGTCGGGATCAATGAATTTAACCGTCAATGGCGTCTACAAAAATAATAACAATCTCATTTATTTGCGATCTTCTCGGTTGGCTGAGAATTACACCCACGAATTTGAAGAAATGTTCACCAAACACTTTTTTGGTAGTCAAGTGGTAGAAGATACTCCGCATCCTCTGATTGATTTGAACGGCAGCCACATTGAAACCTATTTTTCGCCTGACGATGGCACAGCGCAGCGGATTGTGGAATTGATCCAAAACGCGAAAGAAAGCATTTATTTTTTAGCCTTTTCTTTCACATCAGACTCTATAGCAGAAGCTATGCTCGAACAATCGTATAACGGTGTTGCCGTAGCAGGCGTTTTTGATGAAGGTCAATACTATTCTAACGTTGGCACTGAGTTTGACCATTTCTACGAGGCCGGGCTTGATGTTCGGCTTGATGGTAATTCGGCCAGAATGCATCATAAGTTAATAATCATTGATGGGGAAATTGTCATCACCGGCTCCTATAATTTTAGCGCCAGCGCCGAAGGGCGCAATGATGAAAATACGCTCATTATTCACAATCCTGATATTGCGCTTAAATATATTGCTGAATTTGAGCGAGTTTATGCTCAAGCTCCTCGGGAATAAATCCAAAAATAGAGCTAATTGAGAATTTGTTAATAAAACATCAGCGGCACCTCCCGATATTCGGGTATAATAATAGCGTTGTTATTGATTACGAGAAAAATAGAGGCTTGTCTATGAACGCACCCAAAATATCCACTGACAAATCACAAAAATGGGAAGAACTTATGAAAGAGTTTCGTCCTAAAAGCGACCGCATAGTTGCTATTTTAGGCGCGACTTACTTAAAATCGCACTTGGGACAAATGCTGGAGAACTTTTTTGTAGACGACAAAGAGGTCTCTGAAAAACTTTTAAGTGAAGAAGGTCCACTGGGTGGCTTTGATGCGCGTATTAAAATGGCTTATGCTTTAGGATTGATTAGCCCGTATGAGTATCACGATCTTCTTATTATTCATTCTATTCAAAAAACATTCCTCAAAGAAATGACCGGCATTAAATTTTCCTCTGATCCGATAAGATTAAATTGTTTTCGATTAAGGTTGCCCCGAGAAATATTATTACCCGGAGAAACCCAAACTCCTCGGCGACTATTTGTTTTTGTCAACGCCTTTTTGACGCAACAGTTTACATTGCGAGCTATGCAGGCCGTGCAAGAAAAGCGTATTCCACGAGACAACTTTATGCTCGTTGACATAGACTAGACATAACCTTTTAATTCATTTTCCCTGTTTCACTGACACTGAAACACCGCCTTCCTCATGCCTGTCATTTGGATAACCTTAGGCTTTTTTGCAGGCCTTGTCGTAGCCGACAACTTCCTCTGGCCTCTCACCGTCTGGATTGTTCTTGCCGGGTCTTCCTCGCTGCTCCTCATGTCACGGTTTCTTTTCTACCGTTGGCAGAAAGATAAATCTCCAAAAACACCTTATCCAGCGCTTATTCTTAGCACAATACTTTTCTTTGCCTTGGGGGCTAGCTACTACAAAATTTCCCGTCCCGACCTCACTGACCCTAATTTCATCGCTTCGCATACCGATACCGGAAAACCTATGGTGGTCGTTGGTGTCGTCAGCGATTTCCCTGACGTCCGAGATAACTACGTTAACCTCCGGGTGAGGGTTGAAGAACTGCACCCCGCGGGGGAATTTATCCACACCGCCGTGCAGGGTTTATTGCTCGCCAAAATTCCCCCAGAGAGTGATATTCACTATGGAGACCAAGTTGTTCTCCGAGGCCTTTTAAATACCCCGCCCACCGCCGAAGATTTCTCCTATCGCGAATACTTAGCCCGCCAAGAAATCTACGCTTACATGCCTCGTACCAAAATATCTCTCCTAGAATCTGGGCATGGAAATCCCTTGCTGCGTATCATTTATGCCCTCAAAGAAAAATCGCTTGCCACCATTTACCGTCTCTGGCCCGACCCCGAAGCCTCGCTCTTCGCCGGAATTTTACTCGGAATAGAATCTGGTATTCCTGTTCATGTGAAGCAAGCTTTCACAAACACCGGAACCTCCCACATCATTGCCATTTCTGGTTTTAACATCACCATCATTGCTGGTCTATTTGCTACATTCTTCAGCCGTATCCTAAATCCACGCCAAGGAGCCATAGCCGCTACCGTAGGCATAACCCTCTACACCATCCTTGTCGGAGCCGACGCCGCAGTCCTCCGAGCGGCCATCATGGGAGGGCTAACCCTCTTCGCCCAACAAATAGGACGCCGTCAATCTGGCTTAAACGCCATCGCCGCCGCGTCTTTTTTCATGGCCGTCTTCAACCCCCAATTGCCCTGGGATATTTCATTCCAATTGTCGCTAGCGGCCACGCTTGGGCTTATTCTCTACGCCGACCCTCTCCAACAAGGCTTCGTCAAAATCGCCGCCCGCTACATCCCCTACAAACGTGCCAAACGCCTCTCGCAACCAGTTGGCGAATACATCCTCTTCACCTTCGCCGCTCAATTAACAACTTTCCCCATCACTATTTATCACTTTCACCGCCTCTCACTCACCTCATTCCTTACCAACCCCATTATCCTCCCCGTCCAACCCCCCATCATGACCATTGGCGGCCTCGCCGTCATCCTCGGCCTCATCTGGCTCCCGCTTGGGAAACTTATCGCCCCCATAATTTGGCCGTTCACTCTCTTTACCATTCGCGTTGTGGAGTTTTTTGGGAAATACCAAGGCGGAGTGCTGGTATTCAAGGATGTCGGACTTCTAAGCGTGGTTCTGCTCTTTGGCGTTTTATTTTTGTGGACCTTTGCGCGTAACCGTCTAAAAAGCGTGGTCGCTATTCTCAAACCCGTCACCGTACTCACTGCCTTGGGCATCGTGACCGTGCTAATTTGGCGCGGCGTGTTCGCCGCTCCAGATGGACGACTGCATCTCACTATGCTTAACGTCGGCAATGGAGAATCACTCCTCATCCAAACCCCGCAAGGTAAAAATATACTCATCAACGGCGGAGCAAGCACATCCTTACTCTCCGATGGCTTGGGACGGCGTTTTCCGCCCCTCCAACACACCATAGATGCCTTAATTATCGCTTCCCCAGAAGAAAAACAAATTGCCGCCTTATCCCGCACCCTTGACCGCTTTACACCTTCTCAAGTATTGTGGGCCGGGGCACCCAGCCCATGCCGAGAAGCAGACTACCTGCGCTCCGCCCTTATAGAGAGAAATATTCCTCTCACCGAAGCAGAACCAGGCCACCGCTTGGAGCTAGGCGAAGACATCTACCTAACAGTCCTGACTGTTAGCAAGCAGGGTGCAATTTTATCTCTCGAATGGGAAAACTTTCGCGCGCTTCTCCCCTTTGGCGTCACAAAAGAAACCTTCAAAGAGCTGCGAATGGGGAAAAACATAGGTGAAGTCAACATACTCATGCTGGCAGATAATGGCTACGAACCTAGTAATCCGCCCTCATGGATCACAAATCTCCACCCCCAATTGCTATTGCTTGGCGTAGCCCCCGACAATCCGCAAGGACTGCCCAACCGTGACTTACTAGACAGGCTGGGAGGGTACTCCCTGGCCCGCACTGACCAACATGGCTGGATAAGCATTGCTACTGATGGAAAAAATATGTGGCTCACAATGGAAAAACAGCATGAATCCGGGTGTGAATAGATGTAAAAGTGCGTCTTGTCCATTACCAATATAAGGACGTTTGTCATTCATTGCGTCTGGGTGCTTGCAATTCTAAAATGTCTATGATAGAATGCCCGCATCTTAAGGCTTTTTAGGGTAGAAAACTATCCGAAGAAGCTCTTTTCTTGTTAAAAATCCAATAGCTTAAATTCTAATAGGAACAAACCATGGCTCCAACATACTTAACCCAAGAAGGGTATGATAAACTAAAAAGAGAACTGAACTTTTTGAAGACGCGAAAACGTCAAGAAGTTGCTGAACGCATGAAAGAAGCTTTAGACGGAGGCCCCTTGGGCGTTGACGCTGACGCAGAAGTTGAGGCAGCGAGAAACGCCAGTGCTTTTGTAGAAGGCCGTATCCACTACTTACAAGGGATACTATCTGACGTGAAAATTGTTCAAACCGTCTCAGAAGCAGATGTAGTTCAAATGGGAACGAAAGTGACCATTGAATATAACGATGGAGAAGTAGAAACGTACACCATTGTTGGAAAAGTAGAAGCCGACCCTTTAGAAGGGCGTATTTCTAACGTATCACCTATTGGCAGCTCTTTATTAGGATGTTCTGAAGGCGACACAGTGGATATTCTAGCGCCTGATGGCGTTTTCTCAGTTAAGATTTTGAAAATCGGTTAAGCATTTGCGGAAAATGTGCGCCCCGTGCGATTTTGTCCGCACGGGGCTTTTTTTTATACAAAAGGCAATTACTTTAACAATGTCAAGTTTCAAGCTTCTATGTCATCGCTAGCCGACTTTTTCGGCGTGGTGATTTCCCAGCAAAAACAGGAGACTGCCGCGCTCCGCTCGCAGTGACATTATCAAAGTGGTTACCGCAAAAGGATATTAACGATGGCAAAGTATTCAAATTTAGAAGAGATTCGTTTAGGAAAAATTGAAGCGCTTCAAAAACAAGGCCTTGACCCCTATCCCCGGCGTGTAGAGCGGACGCACACCAACCTAGAAGCCATTCAAGCCTTCGAGGAAATTGAAAACAATGAAGACGCTGAACCAATTCTAGCTACGTTAGTGGGGAGGGTGCGATCCATGCGTCCCATGGGCAAGCTCACATTTGCCCACGTAGAGGATGGTACCAGCCGCATACAATTCTTCTTCCGCGCTAATGACATTGGCGCCGACCAAGTCAAATTCTTTGATACTAAATTTGATTTGGGTGACTTCATTCAAGCCAGCGGAAAAATATTCCGCACCCGAACCGGCGAAATCACTTTGTGGGTTTCCTCTTTCCGGATGCTTTCCAAAGCCGTCACTCCTCTCCTCCCTGCTAAAGATGAAATTGTGGATGGAGAAATCGTTCAGCACGCCACCTTAGCAGACCCAGAGACACGCTATCGCCAACGTTACGCCGACCTAGCCGTCAACGCCCATGTCCGAGAGATTTTCCGAACACGCGCCAAAGCCATTCGTGCCTTGCGAGACTTTTTAGATGCGCGTGATTTCCTCGAAGTGGAAACCCCCATCCTGCAACCTATTTACGGCGGAGCGGCGGCTCAACCCTTTATTACACATCACAACCAACTCAAGCAAGAATTATATCTTCGCATTTCATTTGAGCTATATCTAAAACGCTTGTTGGTAGGCGGCTTTGAACGTGTGTACGAAATCGGACGCGACTTCCGCAACGAAGGCGTCTCTTTCAAACATAATCCCGAATTCACACAACTAGAGTTCTACATGGCCTACGCAGACTACGAGGACGTGATGGACTTAACTGAAAAAATGTTAGCCTATGTTGTCAAGCACGTAGCAGGCGGGCAAACTTTAACCTATCAGGGACAGGAGATTAATTTCGGAATTCCCTGGAATCGGGTTGAGCTTCGCCAGGGATTAATTGACACCACCGGAATCGACATCAGCGAACACGTCACAGGGCAAAGCCTCGCCGAGGCCATGGATGGTCTGGATATAGAATTCAATCCTAACGCCTCCCGTGGGAAACTAATAGACGTGCTCCTGGGACATTATCTGGAACCGAGTTTCATTCAGCCCACATTTTTGTACAACTACCCGCGCGACATTTCCCCCTTGGCAAAAACCACCCCAGACGACCCCCAAACCGTGGAACGCTTTGAATTCTTCATCGGCGGAATGGAAATGGGCAACGCTTTCACAGAATTGAACGACCCCCTCGACCAAGAGGAGCGTTTCCTAGAAATGGGACGAGCCTATGACGTTGAAGACGAAGAGCATAACCCCATAGATGAAGACTACCTGCGAGCCATGCGTTACGGCATGCCCCCTAACGGCGGCTTTGGCATGGGCGTTGACCGCCTAGTAATGCTCCTTACCGACACAAGCACCATCCGAGAGGTATTGCTCTTCCCCCACCTGCGCGAACGAGAGGAGTAAGTTGGTAAATTAGTAAATTGGGAAATTGGTTCCGACCAATTTCCCAATACACCAAATCTACAGCGGCCACAAGAGCGGCAAAACCAGTACAGTGATTATCAGGGACACAAAAATCAAGGGGACGCCAACTTTTAGATAATCACTGAAACGATAATCTCCAGCGCCCATTACCAGCGTATTCACGGGGGAAGCTACGGGCGAGGCGAAAGCGGTAGAGGAGGCAATGGCTACCAGCATCAAAAACGCATGTGGTTGAACACCCAATTTTTGTGAAATTGAAAAAGCTATGGGAGCAATTAATACCGTGGTCGCCGTATTAGAAATAACCTGCGTAAAAATAGACGTAATCAAAAATAAAGTAGCCATAATAGGAATTGTCCCCATTTGCCCCAACGTTTGAGACAACCACTCCGCGCCCAAGTTGACCAACCCCACTTTTTGCAGGGCGGTACTCATGGGAAGCATGCCGGCTATTAGCACCAAACTTTTCCAATCCACGGCTTCGTAAGCGTCATCAATGCTCAAACACCCCACAATCACCATCAAGAAACCAGCCAACATAGCAGCAGTGGTTATAGGTGTAATATTGGCGATCAACAAAATAAGCATCCCTGCTAAAATCAACAAAGCCAAAGGCGCTTTCGCCTGGGCGGGAGGCCCGCTCATCGCCTCAGGTTGACCAGCCACCACGAAATCTCGGCGCCTCTTTCGCAAAGCGAGAATATCTTTCCAAGCCCCCTGGACGAGCAAAGTGTCCCCAAATTGCAACTCAGTTTCTTTCAATGAAAGCAGTTCCTCTTCTCTTGGGCGGCTAATATCTAACACAGTTAACTTATACCGGCTGCCAAAATGAGTTGATACCAGTGTTTTCCCAATCAGAGAAGACCGTGGCGGCAACAACACCTCCGCAACCCCGACCTCATTATTGACCAAAGCCTCCTTATCATCGGCCTGCGCGGGTTGAAGCCCCAACTTCCAGTACGCCGAAGCTTGGGCAATATCGTCAGGCTCTCCTTGGCAAATTAAAATATCATTAGGACGGAGCCCAGTTTGAGGCGTGGGAGAAATGCTTTTAGCTTCTTCTTCTTGGAGAACTAGGCGTCTATCTCCCACCTTGGCGATTGCCCTCGGCTCGGGCGTGCGAAGAATTTCCAAAACGGTGACAGAGAAATTTTGGCGAAGTGCAGCCTCGTTTAAGGTTTGCCCCGCTAAAGGCGATCTGCGACGCACTCGCAAACGAAAGAGACCTTCAGGCAATTTATAAAGCTGCACCAATTCATCTGGCGTCTCAACGCGCTGAACATCGGTAGAAACGGTACGCTCAGGGAGCAGCCAGCGGCTTGTAATTGTGATGAAAATTATGCCAGCAAAAAGCAAAATTAGGCCAATGGGCGTAAAGTCAAAGAATTTAAAAGGAGCTAGCCCGTTCTTCACCAATAAATTACTAACAATAATATTCGGAGGGGTGCCAATTAGCGTAGTTGCCCCTCCAAGCAGCGAACCAATAGAAAGCGGGAGAAGCAATTTGGAGGGTTTTATCTTTGAGCGCCAACTTATGCTTAAAATGGCCGGGGCCATAACCGCCACCGTTCCCATATCACTGATGAAGCACGAGAGAAGAGCCACTGTGCCCATGATGACCGCCGTTAGCTTTAAAGGGCTGTTCCCAGCCAAAGCCAGAATACGGCGACCGAAAGCGTCTGCCAAACCGGTTTGTAATGCCGCTCCGCCAACCACGAAAAGCGCGGCCACTGTGAGCACCACGGGACTGGAAAATCCATAAATGGCCTCTTCGGGGGTGAGAATACCGCTAACCATGAGGAAAATTACCACCCCCAGGGCAACAACATCTACTCGCAGCCACTCGGTGATAAATAAAATGATAGCTATTACTAAAATTCCTAACGTGATCCACATTTCTAGGGTCATATAAAACCTTTGGCTCATCTGTTGAAAGTGTGCGGGGAAAGGCAATATAAATATCGCGTTACGCTTTTGTAGTACGACATTTGTGTCGCAGGGTATTAGTGATTTTTAAATGATGCCACATCTTACCAGAAAGTGTGTTTGTTAGAAGAGTGCACATCGCTTTTGGTTAGGCAATTCGCCGACCCCTTGCTTTTTCCGCGCTAAATTGCGCCGATGCGTTTGGGTAGTAGGTTGCGCTTACAGTTGAAATCCCGCCCGTTATCTCTCCCCTCCACCCACACAATTTAATAACGTGTGTGCTAGGCTTATTTGGTGATGAAATAGATTCCGATATGGAAAACAAGGGCGATGAGGATGCTGCTTCCCCAAAGGAGGTAGGCTAGAAGTTTGGTTTGCTTGCTTCGAAAGAAGAATAATCCTGTGATGAGGTTAGTGAGAAAACTGAAGGTATTGATGATGGGGAGGAGGATGAGGCGCACGCTGGCAAGAGGTTCATGCGGCAGTTGTTGGGAAGTGAATCCGAGCGAAATTTGGGGGCGATTGGGGATGATGAAAAGTGTCCAAATGAGGAGGGTGAGGTTGAGAATTAGGCCGGTTAGGATGGTGTAGAAAGCTGGCTTTTGCTGCCAGATTAAGGTTAGTAAAATGGTAGAGCGGGTAGATTGCTGGGGGATGTTTTGGAGCGAGCCTAGCTCGATGAGGTGGTGGTATGTTTCGAGGAATTGGTTCGCGTCTGTGGGTGAGATGGCGTAATAATGGTCGGGGACGGCAATTACGATTAGGTTTTTGGTGTTGGCGGCCATGAATTCTACCGGAGGGCCATTGTAAAAACTGCGCTTGCCTAGCACTGAACCAGGCCATCGGATTTGGGGCGGTTGTAGTTGTGTGTCTAGGTCGTATGCAAAGTGAACCCATTTGATTTGGTTTATGGGAATGGTGATGTTTCGCCAACCCCATTGCAGGTAGATGCCCTCTCTTTTAAGGGTGTAGCTGGAGTTCCTCAGGGCGTAGTACCGGTAAATGAAGAGGGGAACGGCGACTAGGACGATGAGAATGGTGAAGATGTAGAGAATAAGTTGCGGGCCTATTTGAGCTTTGCTGATTTGCCAAATGCCCCATGCTCCAGCAAATGTTAGAAGCGTGATGCTTAGGTGGTGGAAGATTGTTCCGCTTCGGCGGGGCGGGTGGAATGTAAATGTAGTTTCCATGGGGGCATTATACTAGGAATTAGGAAATCGGCGACTGGGATTAAGAAAGCAAAAGTGAATGGTAAAATGGGGACATTCAACCCGGAGAAAGGCTAAAAATAAAAGGTGACTAAGATGACAATTTACGGTGGTATTGAAGCGGGAGGAACTAAGTTTGTTTGTGCGGTAGGAACTGGGCCACACAACATTTTGGCCGAGACGCGATTCCCGACCACTACGCCCCAAGAGACCATTGGGCGTGCTATTGCATTCTTTAAGGGTCAAGAGCCGCTGACGGCTATTGGCGTGGCTTCTTTTGGCCCCGTTGACCCTAATCCCGTTTCGCCTACTTTTGGTTATATCACCAGTACGCCCAAACCGGGCTGGGCTGATACTGATTTAGTGGGGCCGCTTAAGGCCGTTTTGGGGGTTCCGGTGGGATTCGATACTGATGTGAACGGAGCTGCTCTGGGAGAGCATATCTGGGGTGCGGCACAAGGTTTAGATACCTTTATTTATTTGACCATTGGCACGGGGGTTGGGGGTGGGGTTATGGCGGGGGGAAAATTGCTTCACGGGGTTATGCACCCTGAGATGGGACATATTTTTCTTCCCCACGACCGTGACAAAGACCCGTTCGAGGGGATTTGCCCATTTCATAAAGATTGCTTAGAGGGATTGGCGGCTGGCCCAGCCTTGGAGGCTCGCTGGGGCGCGCGGGCTGAAACGCTTCCACTCGATCATCCCGCTTGGGAGTTGGAGGCTGCTTATATTGCTTACGCGCTGGCTAATTTTACGCTTACCCTGGCTCCTCAACGGATCATTCTCGGCGGAGGGGTGATGGAGCAGAAGCAGCTTTTTCCCCTTGTGCGTGCTAAGATGCGGGATCTGCTTAATGGTTATTTTCAGGTTTCAGAGATTTTAGAGGGGATTGATAATTTTATTGTTCCGCCTGGATTGGGGGGAAGAGCTGGAGTGTTGGGAGCGATTGCGCTAGCGAAGTGCCAGTGAGAGGCAGATGCCGAATTAGCGCAGAGCATTTGAATTATCCCGCTGTGTGTGCTCTGCCCCGAGTAGGGCGCATACTTTGTGAGGGCTTTTCCGCTAATTATTATCTGAGTCGATATAATTAAAGCCTGGGTTATTTTTCCCTGTTCTCGTGTTGAAACCCCAATGAAATTCAAGTTCGTAAGCCAATGAGCGAGCCAATCCGTCAATTCCAGGAAATAGGGTTGCGTTGGTGATGTTCATATAATAAAGACTTTCCATTGCTTCTTCTCTAATTGAGCTTGACTTGAGAATGAATTTCGCAATGATTTTTTCGGGATTGGGCCAAGTTGATAAAATAGCCTCAATAGGCTTATCTATAATTCCGGGTACTAGAAAAGTTCCAGCCTGAGCAATTTGGCGTTGATTCATGTTATAAGGTTCCCCAGCGGTGATGAAAGCTACTTCGTTGGAAATAAAAAATCTATTGTAAGATTCCAAACATTCTGGCTGAGGGGCTTCTCTATGCGCTTGTTCGTGTTGAAAAAGATATTTCTTTTCTTGAAGCGCAGAGGAATTAACTGCCCAAACTGCACAATCGGCAGTTTTAGCTTTCTCTAGGGCAAAGAAAGCGGCGACAAAAGGAGACCAAGTGAAATCCAAAAGCCGAGTAGGGGCGCCATGGTGTTGCATAAGCGCGAGCCACTGAAAGAGATCATCTTCTTTTGGAACGTGTTGGAGGAATAATTCCGCTTTTCGCCGAAACAGGCGAATAATACGGTTTTCTTGATGCGCCCAGATACTTCTATGGAGGTTGAAGTCGGTTAAATAACGCCAAAGTGTACTGTTTAGACACCATTCGCTTTTTTCGTGGCCGCGAAAAGCCCATCGTTTGTATTGAGTGCCAGTAACCATTCTTTGGAACTCTTCCCAAGAATTAATTTCGTGAATTTGGCTGTCGGTGAGGTATTTTGACATAAGATATACCAAAAGAGGGATAGTTCATTTTGGACTATCCCCTAATTTCAAAAGTTCCTGAAGTGTTAAAGCACCCGCAGGAATTTTCGTTTACCTACTCGCAATACGCCGGAGCCGGGGAAAGGTTGGAACGGGTCGTGCAGTTTTGTATTATCCAAGCTGACGGCATTTTGCTTGAGCATACGGCGTCCTTCTCCTCGGCTTGATACCAATCCGCTATTGGTTAGCACATCCAAAACCGTTTGCCCTTCCTTTGGCGTGTATTCGGGCATGTCCTCAGGTATTTTGCTCTCTTGGAAGACGCGCACAAAAGCGGATTCCGCTTCATGGGCGGCATTTTCGTTGTGGTAAATGGACACCACCTCGTGAGCCAGTTTCATTTTCGCGTCTCGAGGGTGCAGTTCCCCAGAAGCCAGATCAGCCTCAATTTTAGCGATCTCTGCTGGGGTAAAGCGTGTCACCAATCTGAAGTAATCTCCCATGGCTTTGTCGGGGATAGACATCACTTTGCCGTACATATCAGATGGCTCTAGCAAGAGAGCGATGTGATTTCCTAAAGATTTGCTCATTTTGACTTCGCCATCGGTTCCTGGCAAAATTCCCATAATGATGCCAATATTTGGTTTTTCGCCCATAAAAGTCATCAGCTTTCGGGCCGCGGTGATGATGTTGAAGAGCTGGTCGGTGCCGCCAACTTGTACGTCAGTGCGCATGTGGTAGGCGTCGTAGCCCTGCATAATGGCGTAAAAAGTCTCGTGGAGGTAAACGGGGTCGCCTTTATCCCAGCGCAGGCGGAAGTTTTCGCGCGTTAGAAATTGTTGAATGGTGAAATTAGATGCCAGGTTTATCAATTCTAGGAAGGTTAATTTTGAGAGCCAGTCGGCATTGTGAACAATATTGGTCTTTTCGGGGTCGAGGATTTTGAAAGCCTGCTCGGCGTAGGTGCGGGAGTTGTGATTGACCTCTTCTGTGGTGAGTTGGGGACGCAGTTTGTCTTTGTCGGAGGGGTCGCCGATGAGTGAGGTGTAGTTACCAACCACAAAGGTTACCTCGTGCCCCAATTCCTGAAATTGGCGCAATTTGCGCATGGGGACGGTGTGCCCCAAGTGGAGGTCAGACGTGCGGGGATCGAAGCCACAGTAAACCCTTAGCGGGCGGTTTTCCTTTTTTGCTTCAAGCAGCCGCTCGCGCAATTCATTAGCCATGGCCTGGGTCATTTTCTCGTCGCCGTATTCGGTGCCTTGCATCAAAAGCGCAACTTGCTCATCTATGGTCATTTCGTTATTCATTTTTTCTCCTTTGTAAAACAAAACGCCCTCAGCACTAAGGGCGTGTGTAGAAGTGTTACATAAATTGGTAAACGTAACACTACTACAGATGTCTACAATAGCAATATTTTTTAGTTTTCGCGGTGAATTTTTGGGTCTTTATTTCCATGTGAGGCATTATATCAGACCTCTTCAAAGACCGATAGGTTTCTAAAAACAACGTAGGGATAGGACTTGCTCCTATCCTATTGGGCGACCGCAAGGGTTACCCTTACCATTGGGCGACCGCGAGGGTGCGTCCCTGCCCATTCACAATTTCCTGTTTATCATTTTCCTACGCGGAAACCAAGGCAATATCCATTACTTCATCCATGTGCTCTACGGGAATGATTTTCAATTCCTCGCGGGCTTG
>QMOK01000058.1 GCA_003648195.1 Chloroflexota bacterium
CAAAACGCGGGGGATGACCCACTTTTTATAAGAATGCCGTGCCAACAAAGGCGTTAAATCAACCTCGTTTTGCATGGGCATATAGGTCAATATCACGTTGGCTTCTTGAAAAATATCCCAGTTTGCAATGTGCTGGCAAATAGCCAAACTCGCTTGAATTTGGGTATCTTCACTTAGAGAAGCGCGAATGCGCTTAGACTTTTGACGCAGTTGTTCTTTGGTAGAAATAGTATTTTTTGACATGAAGCAATTATACACCAGAGATGAATGAGCTTGAACTTAAATAGTCGAGCATAAATTTATGCTCAGGTACTTAACACGCTTTCATTTTTTCTGTAAACCCAATCTTGAACGTTATACTCGCATCTGCTACAATCTACCAAAATACTCAAAAGCAATATTTCTCAATCCCAGCAATTTTAGCGGCGCAGAGATTTACGGTAACGCCAGGCATTTATAATTCGGTTTTCTTTGTGTTTAGTTTGACAATGTCAAGTTTCAAGCTTTAATGTCATCGTGAGCCGATTTTGGCCGCAAGCCCGCCCCTAGTGTCAGCGTGGCGGTATCCCGCCAAAACATGAGACTGCCGCGCTCCACTCGCAGTGACATTGTCAAGGTAATTACTCGAAATGAAACGCACCCATATCTTTTAGGATTATGCCTCATGCAAAATCATCAAGAAAAATCTCCGTTCCAATTCATCCTTCGCTCTCTGCTTATTCTCATCCTCATCTTGACCGTAATAGCGCCTATAGCGGGATGCGGCAAAGAGCAAGCGGACGCGCAAAGCAACTCGTCATCAGAGGTTGTTCAAACCATCGAGAACAAAGGCTCCGATACGCTTGTCAATTTGGCACTGGCCTGGGCCGAAGCCTACATGAAATCAAATCCTGAGGTGCGTATTTCCGTCACCGGAGGCGGTTCAGGTACGGGAATAGCGGCCTTAATCAATGGCACGGTCAATATTGCCAACGCCTCACGGACAATGAAACAAGAAGAAATAGACACAGCCAAAGAAAATGGAATTGAGCCAATAAAATACATAGTTGCCCGTGACGCCATCGCCATAGTCGTCCATCCTTCCAATCCGGTAGACAAACTCACTTTGCAGCAAATCTCTGATATTTACACCAAAAAAATCACCAACTGGAGCCAGTTAGGAGGAGAAGACCGCCCCATTGTTCTCCTTTCACGGCAGTCGAATTCTGGCACATACGTCTACTTTTTAGAAAACGTCATCCGTCTGGGAAACAAAGAAAGCGATTTGTTATTTTCGCCAGACACATTGCTAATGCCCTCTTCAGAATGTATTGGCGCTGAGATTAAGCAAAATCCCAACGCCATCGGCTACGACGGGCTGGGCTACGTGGGAGAAGGGCAAAAGGTTGTCGCCGTGGCCATCGACAATGCCAGTCCATACGTGCTTCCATCCATAGAAACAGTTAACACAAACACGTATCCCATCTCGCGCCCACTTCACATGTATACCGCTGGCGAACCAACCGGAGCAATGAAAGCCTATTTAGATTGGATACTTACCGAAGGCCAATTACTGGTTGCAGGATTAGGTTTTGTGCCATTAGAGCAATAGGAGACTCTTCGTTGAAAACATCAGATGCGCCAAGACGTTCCCTTCGCCATAAAGGGACATTTTTCATAGAATCGCTAATTCATATTCTAGGATTTTCTAGTATCGGGTTCGTCTTACTTATCTTTCTTTTTTTGATAAAAGAAGGCGTGCCCGCTTTTTTTGAAATACCTTTTAACAACATCTGGGATACGCTCTGGTATCCCACTTTTGATTTATTTGGTGTGTTGCCTCTGCTGCTTGGCTCACTCATCATCACCGTCACGGCTATCGCCATCGCCCTCCCCTTAAGCATAGCCACAGCCGTTTTAGTACGCGAGATAGCCCCATCCTGGGTACGCGAAATCCTAAAACCGATGATCGAAACGCTAGCTGGCATTCCTTCGGTGGTGTTAGGCTTTTTGGGGATGACCTTGGTTTCACCGGTCATACAAAAGTTGGGAGCGCCCACCGGCCTCACAGCCTTTAGCGGCGCTCTTATTCTGGCCTATATGGCACTGCCCACAATCATTAGCGTAGCCGAAGATGCCCTAGACGCGGTTCCCAAAAGTTACCGTGACGCCGGATTATCAATGGGAGCAACGCAGTGGCAAACAATTTGGCGCGTGGTAGTACCAGCGGCAAAATCGGGCATTATCACCGCCGTCATGCTGGGGCTGGGACGCGCCATCGGCGAAACAATGGCCGTGATGATGGTAACAGGAAACGCGGCTCGCATGCCCCTGACGCTCAATTCTTTGTTTCAGCCCGCCCGCACAATGACAGCAACAATCGCCGCCGAAATGGGAGAAGTAGCCCAGGGCAGCGTCCACTATCACATGCTTTTTGGCATTGGCCTCATCCTCTTTTTATTGACATTCATCATCAACTTAATAGCGGCCTCAACCATTTTCAAAAAACGGCAAAAAGGAGGCTTGCGATGAAACGCCATTACATAACGCAAAAAATCGGTTTCGCCGCATTAATATTGGCCGCTTTGGTCGTGATTGTTCCCATTTTAATAGTCATTGGCATAATCATCTCACGCGGTATTGGCGCCATTAACTGGACATACCTGACCGCAATGCCACAAGATGGCATGAAGGCCGGGGGCATTTTCCCCGCTATCCTTGGGACGTTGCTGCTCACTTTGGGGACGGCACTAGCGGCAATCCCTGTGGGGGTGGGAGGCGCTATTTATCTCTCGGAATACGCCCGTGATACAGTGTTAACCCGCGCCATTCGCCTAGCCATCATCAATCTAGCGGGGATTCCATCCGTAGTATACGGTTTGTTTGGGTTGGGATTATTTGTGCTTTTTTTGAACTTTGGGACATCAATTTTAGCGGGATCGCTAACCCTGGCGATCATGACCCTTCCCATCATCATCAGCTCTGCCGAAGAAGCCCTCCGTGCGGTTCCAACCGAATTTCGCACCGTAAGCGCAAGCCTGGGCGGGAGCCGCTGGCAAGGGATTCGTCACATTGTATTGCCGCAAGCCCTGCCGGGGATAATTACCGGCGTGATACTAGGCCTCTTGCGTGCGGCGGGTGAAACGGCTCCCATCCTTTTCACTGTAGCGGCCTTTTTCCTCCCTAGCTTACCCCATTCATTTTTCGATCAAACAATGGCTCTGCCCTATCATCTTTACGTTGTCAGCACCCAAGTGCCCGGTATGCCCTTAGAAATGCAATACGGAACAGCTCTGGTGCTGTTGGCCTTGGTACTTTCATTGAATATTGTGGCCTCAATCATCCGCAGTTACTACCGGCGGCGAAGAGAGTGGTAATCAATCATCAGGTGCATTCTATGCCTCAAACTAAAATTCGCATTGAGCATGTAAATTACTACTACGGACAAACGCAAGTCCTAAAAGACGTCACCCTAGACGTAGCCGAAAAAGCAATCACGGTCTTTTTTGGCCCCTCTGGCGGAGGCAAAACAACATTATTGCGCCTTATCAACCGTCTAAATGATCTTGTGGATGGCACTACACTGGAAGGAAACATCTACCTAGATGGGCGCGACATCTATAACCCTGAGGTCAATGTTCCCGAACTGCGCCGCCAGGTGGGGATGGTTTTCGCCCTCCCCCTGCCTCTACCCGGCACAATCCGCGAAAACGTCCTCTATGGGCCTATGTTAGCCAATGCTGAAAATGGAACGCAAGAAGACGAAATTCTCTTTCGCAGCCTCAACCAGGCCGCCTTGTGGGATGAGGTCAAAGACCGTCTGGATGATGCCGCCAGTGAACTGTCTGGGGGGCAGCAGCAACGCTTGTGCATCGCCCGCAGCCTAGCCCTAGAGCCAGACGTATTGCTTCTCGATGAGCCTACATCTGGGCTAGACCCTATCTCAACGGCTAAGGTAGAGGAATCTCTATTCAAACTCAAGCAAGACTACACCATCATAGTCGTCCCTCACAGCATTCAACAAGCTGGGCGCATAGCCGATGAAGCGGCGTTTTTCTTGATGGGCGAAATGGTAGAACACCAATCTGGCGAAAAAATATTCACTAACCCACAACATAAACAAACTGAGGATTACATCACCGGTCGATTTGGATAAATCAAATGTCAAAAATTGAAGTCAAAAATTTAAACTTCTTCTACGATGATTTTCAAGCGCTAACTAATATCACCATGGAAATTAGAGAGCGCAAAATCACGGCGTTAATTGGCCCGTCTGGATGCGGTAAATCCACTTTTTTACGTTGCTTAAATAGAATGAACGACACTATTTCTGGCACTCGCATAGAAGGGAGCATCCTCCTTGAAGGCGCGAACATCTACGCGGATAACACAGACGTGGTTGATTTGCGGCGGCGGGTGGGGATGGTTTTTCAACGGCCTAACCCTTTTCCCCAATCTATTTTCAATAACGTGGCTTTTGGCCCCCGCGTGTTGGAATTGGCGAAACAAGAATCGCTTAATGATATTGTAGAGCGCAGTTTGCGCGGGGTAGCCCTGTGGGATGAGGTGAAAGATAATTTAAAACAAGACGCCCTAGAGCTTTCATTAGGCCAGCAACAACGCTTGTGCATCGCCCGCACCATCGCCATCAAACCAGAAGTCATTCTGATGGATGAGCCTTGCTCAGCCCTAGACCCAATTGCGACATTGGAGGTTGAGGAACTTATGCAGCGCCTGAAGAGCAACTATAGCATTGTAATTGTCACTCACAGCATGCAACAAGCCGCACGTGTTTCAGATTGGACAGGTTTTTTCTGGCTGGGTGAATTGGTGGAATTTGGCGCGACAGCTAAAGTATTTACCAACCCCGATAACGAGAAAACTGAAAGCTACATTACCGGGCGTTTCGGGTAAAAATGTTACCTCAGACCTCCGAGGTCTAGTAAAAGGAGAAACATAAATGAATACAGGAACTAGAGAAACCTTGGACCGCAAAATTCAAGAACATTTAGATGATATTCTCTTGCTCGGCAATATGGTTGTTAAAGCCATTTTGGGCGCGGTTGACGCTCTCAAAGAACGCGACCTAAAAGCCGCTAGACACATCTATAACGAAGATAAAAATATCAACGAAAGAAGATTCGACATTGAACGCCGAACGCTAATAACCGTTGCCACCCAACAGCCCATGGCGAGAGACCTGCGAATACTAGCCTCTGTTTTAGACGTGTCTGGCGAATTAGAGCGCATTGGAGACTACGCTAAAGGCATAGCTCGAATCACAATCATGCTAGGAGACGAAGCTCCTCTTAAACCCTTGATTGACGTCCCTAAAATGGCACAAATAACCGTAGATATGCTCCAACGCGCGTTAGAGGCCTTTGTAGAGTCAGACGCCGAAACAGCGCAAAGTATCCCGCAAGAAGATGACAAAGTTGACGAACTGTATAATTTAGTTTATCAAGAATTGCTGCAATTCATGATAAAAGACCAAAGTACAGTTGATAAAGCCACATTCTTATTATGGGTAGCGCACAACCTAGAACGCGCGGCTGACAGAGTAACCAATATTTGCGAAAGGACAATATTCACTGCTACAGGAAGACTGGCAGAGATTAATAATTCAGATGACGAGGTAAGAGAATTTTGAGATAGTGCCTCTTGCGCCAGAAATCGTGATTAAATAACTTTCTCAGTATCATCTCAATATTTTGGGGTGAGGCTAAGACCTCCGAGGTTTTTGTAGTGCAAACCTCGGAGGTCTTGTCCCTGTTTATTGAGAAGATACCTTTCTCATTATAAATTCAGTCCCTAAGGGCTTTCACTTCAGAAACCCTTAGGGACTTTTAGGGAGGATACCGTCAAAAAGCGAAAAACGTCTGAGGGGTGGGTTGCGCCGTGGTGAAAACTTATCCACCCCTCCAGCCATTACGCTTCCATATATCACGTATCAGTTATGGGGGTCAGTAGTTTCAATTTCACGGATGGTTTGGGCAACGGTCAAGGCTCTTTGGGGGGCATCGCCCAGGTACGCGCTAACGCTCATTAATGCCAGCAAACGTTCGGGGGTGATGTAACGCCTAATTTCGGTGTCGCCCACAATTAGGTCTTCCAAAGGGTTAGGTGCGCCACGCTGGACAGCATCCCAAGCCTTCAGGGAGTGCTGACGCAGACGCTCGTGCATTTCCTGGCGATCCGCGCCTGCTTTCCCCAAGGCCATTAACACGCGCTCGGTGGCAGCAAAGGGGGCGTAATTCTCCAAATTGCGCTCAATCCCATCTTCAAAGATTCGTAATCCGCTCAAAATTTGCTTGGCTACACGAAGAAGCTCGTCTGTAATTAGAAACGCTTCGGGGAGAATTGTGCGGCGGTTGGCGCTATCGTCTAGGGTGCGTTCTAAAAGGGAGTGGGCGGCGTTATCCCAAGCGACGCGCGGTAATTGGGCCAATAAACGCGCCAGGGAATCCATTTTTTCGGCCCTGATGGGGTTTCGTTTGAATGGCATAGCCGAAGAGCCAACCTGCTGTGCGCCGAAAGGTTCTGCCCATTCGGCGAAAGAGGGCGACTGCAAAATTCGCAAATCAAAGGCAAATTTGTATAATACCGCTCCCATCCCGGCCAACGCGCTCACAACCTGGTAGTCTTGTCGGCGGGGATAGGTTTGGGTAACGACTGGGAAAAAGGAAAGGTTAAGCAGTTCTGAAACCCGTTTTTTGAATTCTGGAAGTTGTTCTATGCCCAGCAATTCGGCAAAAGACGCGCTGGTGCCAACTGCTCCCGTGAAGCCTTTTCCGCGCAAATTGTTTCGGATGCGGCGCAGGGCTTGGTAGTCGGCTTCTAAATCTTGGGCGTATTGCGCCAAACGGTATCCTAACGTGGAAGGTTCGGCGGGCTGGAGGTGGGTAAAAGCAATAATGGGGGTCTCGGCGTGTTTTTCGATAAGGTCGGCAAAAATCTTTAGGACGTCACGCAGAGATGATAAAACCTGGTTCAAGCTCTGGCGGATTTGTAAAACTACGGCGTTGTCTTTAACATCCATGGATGTAGCACCCAGGTGGATAATGCCCCCGGCCTGGGAACATTGTTGGGCGTAAACCTTAACCTCAGCCATCAGGTCGTGGTGGATTTGAGCTTCTATAGCAAGCGATTGAGGCACATCCACATTCCTGGCGTGGGCACGCAGGTCGGCGACTTGCTCCGCTGTTACCAAGCCAAAATGGGCTTGCGCTTCAGCTAGGGCAACCCATATTTGCCGCCAAAGAAAACGTTTATGGGTCTCGCTCCATATTTTTCGCATCTCTGGGGTTCCGTAACGCCATGTATACGGTGAAAGATAAGTTTCAAAATTGGTCATAGCTCCCTCGCGTGGTAAATTATTCTATATTTTGAGTTGGGCGTGGTTGAAATGAAACGCGTCCAATTCAATTTTACACTATGGGCAGCACCTTCTCAATATTTTGGGTCTCTCTGGAATTTTGGGTAGCAATTGTATTCTAAGGGAACTGTGGTCTCTGTATTTACGCCAAACGCTACGCAAAATTTTTAGCGGTCCAATTTGGAATGGAATGACATGTTTGTGCTAGTTCAAAAGGTGTACCCAGATTTCTGAAACATCACTCCAATTCTAAACCTTTCAAAATTGCTACAGGCTTACATAATGCGTAAGTTCTACAACATTATGGTATACTTACTATGATTAATAAATACTAAGCCAATGGTGATACTTTATGAAAGATGCGCCCCTGAAAACACAACAAATCACTCAACGATTTGAAGATAAAAAATCGCAAGAATACCTTCAGATGGGGACAAAGCTGGAAGGCCGCTATCTGATTGAAGGCATCTTGGGACGTGGCGGCATGGGGGCTGTTTACATTGCCCGCGATTTGCGATTCACAGTCAAAAAACACGTGGCTGTCAAAGAAATGATTAACCAAGCTTCTGATGAAGAAACAAGTGCTAGAATTATAAAAAACTTTGAGCGTGAAGCTAACGTCTTGGCTACAGTTAATCATCCGGCAATTCCTACCATCTATGACTATTTCACATTAGACACCCGTTCTTATTTGGTCATGGAATGGATCAAAGGAAAAAACCTAGAAACTATTATAGAAGCCAATCAGGGTTTTATCGCTGAACAACAAGTTGTAACCTGGGCACTTGATATCTGTGAAGTTCTCCATTACCTACATACCCACACGCCCGAACCTATCGTTTTCAGAGACATCAAACCCGCTAACATTATGATTACGCCAAAGAACAAGATAGTCCTTGTTGACTTTGGAATTGCCAAAACTTTTCAAACTGGCGAAAAAGGCACGATGATAGGGACAGAAGGCTATTCCCCGCCTGAACAGTATCGGGGAAAAGCGACCCCGCAAGTTGACATCTATGCCATGGGCGCTACTCTCCACCACATACTAACCAAATCAGACCCGCGCACCGAACCCCCATTCACGTTCAATGAACGTCCTATTCAGCGATACAATCCACACGTATCTGTAGAATTAGAAGCCGTTATCAATACCGCACTACAATATAATGCCGCTGACCGCTTCCCAAGCGCCAACGTGATGAGAGAAGCCCTAGTAAGTGCCGCACGGAAAACAGGGTTATTGATCAATAATAACTTAGACCAAGTGACACAAATCTACCAAGAACGATCTCCGCTCTGGACATTCAAGTGCGAAGATGAAGTTCGAGGCTCCCCACTTTACCACGAAGGCACAATCTACGTGGGAGCATACGACAACAACTTATATGCTCTAGATGCATCAACAGGTGAGTTTATCTGGAAATACGCAACAGAAGGCGGTATTGCTGGCAAGCCGACCATTTACGAGGAAAAACTCTTCTTCGGTTCTGCAGATCAATGCGTACACGCTATTTCCTCCCGCAGCGGAAACAACATTTGGACACATAAAACTGATGGTTCAATCTTTTCTTCTCCCTACGCAGCCGAACAACACATTTTCATTGGGTCTGATGATGAACATTTATACGTCCTCAACACTCGTACCGGAAGATTGGCCTGGCGAATGAATGGAGGATCGAAGGTACGCTCAAGCCCTCTTATCGTTGGAGATAAGGTATATTTCGGCACAGAAGGCGGAGAAGTTTACTGCGTTGATTTTAGTGGAAATACACAATGGCACACAACGGCGAAACGAGCATTCACTGCCTCACCTCATTTCGCTAATGGTGTTATCTACATACCATCACTTGATGGTGTTCTCTACGCTATAGACGCAAAAACAGGTTGGATAATTTGGCGTTTTCGAATGAATAAAGGTTCCATATCTACACCAATCACAGATGCTAACCATGTTTTCCTCGGAGCAACCGATGGACACATGTATTGCATTAATATCAAATCTAGTCAGAAAGCATGGAGTTTTCCCACGGAAGCTCAAATCAACGGCTCTCCCATCTTTTATAAAGACGCCATCTACTTTGGAAGCACAGATAGCAAAATCTATTCCTTAGAGGCCAAAAACGGCAATTTGCGCTGGGAATACGCCACCAAAGGGCCTATTACTGGGACGCCCGTCATACACGAAGACATCCTTTACATTGGTTCAAACGACCATCACATTTACGCTCTGCCCGCATAACATAATCAATAATTTCATTGAGTAAATACTATGACTAAACTTGGACTTAAACTCAAAACCTTATTTGGAACCACCAAAGCAGAAGACATAGAAGAAGAAATGCCAGAAATGTCCCCTGCCATAGCGACACAAGAACTTCCCACCAAACCGCTCGGGATACCTATCGCCCAACATATGTCTTCAATGATCAGAACTCAATTGAACGCCGGGGCAGAACAATCGGTGGGACGTCAAAGAGACCACAATGAAGATGCCTTGCTTTCTCTTACCAGCATGCTCTCTTATAATGACAGCGTGTTGCCCATGGGTTTATACATTGTGGCCGACGGCATGGGAGGGCACCAGCACGGGGAGATAGCCAGTGAGCTAGCTGTTCGCGCCATAGCAGAACACGTTCTCCAAAAACTATATACCCCTCTCTTTAGTCTAATCCCCTACCAACCAGAATTTTCAATTCAAGAGATTCTTCAAGATGGAATATTAGCCGCCAATCAAGCCATTCTTGAAAACGCTGGAGGAGGAGGAACTACAGTCACCACAGTTCTAATAGTCGGGAGCCAAATGACTATCGCTCACGTAGGAGATAGCCGAGTATACGCTGTATCCCTTGACGGACATTTAGAATCCCTGACTCGAGACCACTCCCTGGTTAGACGTTTGCAGGAACTAGGCCAAATCAGCCCCGAAGAAGCCGCAGTGCACCCCCAAAGGAATGTACTGTACCGCGCTCTCGGCCAAGGAGATACTTTCGAGCCAGAATTGATATCAACCATGATTCCCTCCCCGGGCAGCTTATTGCTCTGCTCGGATGGGCTATGGAACGTTCTCGACGAACAAACTATGAGCTCAATCATCTTTTCCAACGCCACTCCCCAGCAAGCCTGCCAAGAACTGGTACAAGCCGCTAATGACGCCGGCGGGCCTGATAATATATCCGTTATCTTAGTTGATCTTCCTAACTAGCACATCCATCCATATATGCCAAAAACCACCAGTTACTACAAAAGGCTGCGCATTTCCAGAGACGCCTCACAAGAAGACATACGGCAAGCGTACCGCAAGGTACTCCTTGAAGTGCATCCAGATGTAAATTCAGAGCCAGGAGCCACGGAGCTTTTCTTGGATATACAAGAAGCCTACAGCGTTCTTTCTGATCCTGTCGCAAGGGCCTCACATGACGAGAAAAGCCCTCCCGAAGCGCCTCCAATAGTACAAGCTCATCCTCTGTACAGTGCTACCGCCCTCCGCCATTTAGATGAGCCGCAGTTAATTTACTCCCTCATTGATATAGTGCCCACAGACCAATCCCGCCAATCTCAAATAGAACTCCCTCTCCATTTAGTTCTCGTCCTTGACCTTTCTACCTCAATGAAAGGGACGCGACTTAATACATTAAAAGCAGCCACACTAGACATAATCCAAGAACTAGAAGCTGAAGATTTTATTTCTATCGTAACATTCAATGACAAAGCAGAAGTTCTCTTTCGCACCCACAACCATCTAGAAAAGACACAAATAGAATCGAAAATGATGGGGTTAATGGCCAGAGGAGGAACAGAAATCTACCGCGGTTTAGAGGTCGGATTCAATGAAATAAATCATCGTCCCATTCCAGGCAGCGTTTGTCACATCATTTTAATCACTGACGGCCATACTTATGGCGATGAAAAAATGTGCTTAGAGCTAGCTAAGCAGGCCTCCAAACTTGATATTGGTATCAGCGGATTTGGAATAGGAAATGAATGGAACGACAAATTCCTTGACGACATTGCCGCGCTGACCGGCGGTCAAAGTATCTACATTCAAAATCCAAAACAAGTAAAACAATTTTTGCGTCAAAAGGTACATCGTCTCACAAAGGCATACGCGAAAAACGTAATATTAAACCTCAATCTAGCTCCCAAAGTGACGCTAAAATCTGCTTTCCGCCTTCTCCCAGAAGTTAGCCCTCTGCCCACTTCTTCACCATTTTCTTTAGGTCCTATTCGCCATCAATCGCCTCAACGTATCTTACTAGAATTTCTAGTTGACACTATCCCCTCTACAATAGACAATGTTGGATTAGCAAGCGGCGAGTTCATAATAAAGCTGCAAGGAAAAGAGCAGCAAGTACCTCTCACTTTAAAACGTTCTGTGGTTTCATCTAAAGCAAACCTTGATCTCCCGCCAGAAGTAATACTGGCAGCTATGTCACAGCTTACAATGTACAAAATGCAAGAAAAAGCCCAACAAGAACTAGCGCAAGGAAATCATCAAGCCGCTCAGCAAAGAATGAAATACCTGGCAACAAGCCTCCTCGCTAAAGAAGAACTTTCTTTAGGGAAGGCAGTCCTCAAGGAAGCGACTCACATCAAAGAACATCATGATTTTAGCGCTGACGGCCAAAAGCAGATTAAGTACGGTACTAGAAAACTTCTCTTGCCTATCAATCAATTCACGGAGCAAGCTCCATGATCACTTGCCCTAACTGTCAAAAAGAAGAACTCTCCGGCGCCCTCTTTTGTAGTGAATGTGGTGCTCAATTAATATTTCCATCTGCGAATGATCGCAGTACAATTCTCAAAGAAAACCGCCCTCATCATCTTGACAGCTCTACAACACCCACCGCCCCCCTTTACGGAGTTGCTCCTGAAGAAACTTTTGCCCTTTACTTGGTAGAGGAAAAAATATTTCTCACACCTACAAAAGAAACTAAGATAACGCTTGGCAGAAAATCACCAGACCAAGCCATCTCACCTGATATTGATTTATCTGCCTACAATGCATACGAAAAAGGCGTTTCCCGATTGCATGCCAAGCTAACGCGCGAAGACAATACCTTTGGCACATATCATGTACTGGACTTAAATTCATCAAACGGGACCAGGGTTAATGGAACAAGAATTCCAATTAACTCGGCTGTCCCAATCCACAATAACGACATATTAACCCTCGGTAGACTAAAAATTCAAGTTGTAATTTCCCCACAATAGAACTTCTAGGAGATCAAAATGCCTATCTCAATTGTCCTACACATCAAAAACACAGAGCCGATTCTAGGCGAAATAGATGAACTTCCTCAAGCAAGCGACAACATAATTAAAATTTCTAATCCGCGCCAGCGAGACGGAAAAGACCTGGTACTGTTACAACACAACGTTGTAACGGTCTTCTGGCCAATCGAGACGATCAACTTTATAGAAATTTTGCCCGGCGAGGAAGAAGAAGAAATCCTTAGCTTCGTCAGAGAGTAAAACATGAATATTCTTACAAGTACTTTTGACGATGCCTCAAAATACACAATATTAGTCGTTGATGATGAAAAGCGCATGGTGCGTTTTATCCAGCTGAACCTAGAACAAGATGGGTTTCGTGTTTTAGCAGCCTATAACGGCAGAGACGCCTTAGAAACA
This sequence comes from Chloroflexota bacterium, assembly GCA_003648195.1. Classification (GTDB taxonomy): domain Bacteria; phylum Chloroflexota; class Anaerolineae; order Anaerolineales; family UBA11858; genus B10-G9. Next base: position 12,986 of record QMOK01000058.1, read on the forward strand.
GTACGAACACAACTCCCAGATTTAATTCTCTTGGATGTGATGATGCCGGATATTAACGGCTTTGAAGTTCTCAGGAAAATTAGGGAGGTGAACACTGTTCCCGTAATCATGCTCACCGCGAAAGGCGAAGAAGAAGACCGCATTCGGGGCCTTGAACTTGGCGCAGACGATTATGTGACAAAGCCGTTCAGCCCTCAAGAATTAGTCAGCAGAGTCAAAGCGGTTCTCCGCCGAACAAAGACATTCAGTGAAGAGCAAGTTGATATTGTTGAAGTAGATTCGCGCCTGAAAATTGACTTCTCGCGCCGCGAGGTGTGGGTTGAAGGAAAAAAAGTTGAACTCCGTCCTACCGAGTATCGCTTGTTATACCATTTGGTTAAAAACGCCGGTTGGGTCAGTTCGCACGAGAAATTACTCACCCAGGTATGGGGTTTCGAATATCAGGACGAGCCGCATTACGTCCGTTTATACGTCAATTATCTTCGCAAGAAATTAGAAAAAGACCCCTCGAATCCAAAATATATCATCACTGAGCGCGGTGTAGGCTATCGCTTCGTTGATTTTCGTCACGAAAGAGAAAAAACGCTGAAATAGCTGAACGCTCCCCAATATGTTTTTTGCACAACCTGTCTGCGCAATTTCTTGTAGACAGGTTGTTATTTTCAATTCATTGGCCTTCAGTAAACCAAAAATATAGCAGTTTTTCACCCACTTGATATCGCTTCCAGTCACTCCAGTTGTGAAAAATCACCTACCTTGTCAGGCTAATCACTCTAGGCTATACTCAAAGTCTAAATAAGGAGAAAGTATTCTGATGACCATGCAGCGTATTTTGCTAGTTGACGATCATGAAATCGTTCGTCTAGGATTAAAATCTCTTCTGGAGAGACATACGAAATTTCAAGTTGTAGCGGAAGCCTCCACAGGTAATGAGGCCGTCCAGAAAGTTGAGCAATATCTTCCAGATATTGTAGTAATGGATATCCGTTTGCCAGGTGGTTCAGGGGTAAAAGCATGTAGCGAAATCTTAAAAAAATATCCTGATACACGGGTAATTATGCTTACTTCCTATGCGGAAGATGAAATGCTTTTTTCTGCAATTCGAGCGGGAGCGTCTGGCTACATTCTAAAGCAAGTGGGGAACGATGAATTAATTAATGCCATTGAGGCCGCTGGACGAGGTGAGTCTCCCTTAGACCCAGCCGTCACACAAAGAGTATTTCAAGAAGTACGAAAAGCCGCCCGCGAAGAAGAGGCTTTGGCTTTTTCTGCCCTCACTGACCAGGAAAAACAGGTACTTATCCACGTTTCAGAGGGAAAAACAAATCGCGAAATTGCAAAAGCTCTTTATTTGGGAGAGGGTACTGTTCGCAACTATGTAAGCAGCATCCTATCAAAGTTAGATGTCAGCAATCGCGCAGAAGCCGCAGCTTACGCGGTTAAACATGACTTGCGTAACCATCTGGTTCATTTGACGAATGAG
>QMOK01000059.1 GCA_003648195.1 Chloroflexota bacterium
TTCACTTGGTAAGGTAAAATCATTTTGGTAGGTCATGGTTTTCTCCTTTATTGAGTTGATGCCTTTCTAAAGGATACTCCTGACCTACCTTTTTTGCGAATTTACAGAAAGAAGTTTACACTACCAAAACAAATTGACGACGCATGGGCCATTCAATTATGTGAGACACCCGCTATATGCAACGTTGCTAATTACATTACCACCAATCCTAATCATTTGGTATGAGAATATATTGTTCATTGTTCCGTGGGTATAATTTATGTGATTGTGAAAAATATGATTAAGATAGAAGAGCGTGGCTTAATCAAAATATTTGGAGATAGGTACAAGAAATACAAAGAATTTGTGCCGGATTTGATTCCGTACAAGGGATTGGGTGGCGAGAAATTTCGTAAGTATTACGAAAATATCGAAAACTATAAAAGGTGAAAATTGGCTCCCCATCAGTTGCAGTGGACTTGGCTACATCAAGATGGTAAACAACGTAAAAAATCACAATTAATTACGAGCACAGAATGTTCAAGGTCAAATCCGCCCCGATTGGTGAAGCAAATGTTGTGGAGATTGCCCTGGGAATATCACGAACAGGCAAGCGGTATTTTTACAACACATTGTGATAAAATCGAGACAGTAGGTTTTCTTTTACCTCTCAGAGGCCTTGTCCCAATTTTTGAGATGATACACTAGGAGTCCTAAATGTCATTCAACGTCTTATTTATAGCCCACGCCCCAGACGCCGATAAACACAAACACCGAAGCGAAATAAACACGGGAAAATATCGCTTATTATCCGTGGTGGTGCGCACCCAAGCAGAGGCGGTTGAAGTTGCCAAAGAGATTGTCGAAGCCGAGAATATTGATACAATACTACTTTGCCCGGGTTTTAAACATTCCGATGTGGCCGAAATATCTAACGCGCTGGGCGGAAAGGTGGGGGTGGGCGTGGCGCGGGGCGATGGGCCTAGCAACAGAATCTCCGCTCAGGCGAGGAAAAGAGAAGGTTACGGCAAAAATTGATAGGCCAGAACACATTAACCAAATTTCAAGGGAATAATAACCCCGCATAACAAAGACACTCTAAACGGAAACCTTATGGAAGAAATTTTATCAACCCAAACCATCGTAGTTTTATTAGTTGTAGTAGCAACATTGGTAGCTATCATCGGTCGCCGGATCCGCTTGCCCTACACGGTGAGCCTGGTGCTGGTGGGATTGCTTATCTCAATTAAACGTCCGCTGGATGTTGAGATAACGCCTGAACTCATCATGTCCATTTTCGTTCCACTGCTGCTTTTTGAGGCTGCCTTTCACGTGGATTTTAGAATGTTGCGCGAAAACCTAACCTCCATTATTGTACTCGCTGTGCCGGGAGTCATTTTAGTCACAATGCTTGTTGGAGGCATAGTATATTTGGGAACAGGACTTGCGCTCGGCGTCACATTCGTTTTTGGCGCGCTAATCGCCGCGACTGATCCTGTGGCGGTGGTGGCCCTGTTTCGCACCCTGGGTGTGCCGCACCGATTGGCTGTGGCGGTGGAAGGGGAAAGTTTGTTCAACGATGGCACAGCAATAGTGGTTTTTCAAATCGCGTTGGTGGCGGCTTTATCTGGGGTCTTCAATCCCCTGACCGGTATATTTGATTTCTTTCGAATAGCGGTAGGGGGGATGGTAATTGGATTGGCGTTGGGTTGGTTGGTGGCACAACTCATTTCTCGCGTTGATGATAGCCTGATAGTAACTACCCTAACCACACTGCTAGCCTATGGCGCTTATCTGAGTGCTGAGCAATTTCACGTCAGCGGTGTGCTGGCCGTGGTGGTGGCAGGTCTTGTCAGTGGCAACGTGGGTTTGGCTGGCGCGTCTCCCACGACCAAGATCATGCTTTTCAACCTTTGGGAGTATTTGGCGTTCTTGGCTAATTCGCTGGTATTTTTGCTCATCGGATTGAGTGTAGATTTGCCCCAATTGTGGGAGAACAGATTAGCGATTGGCGTAGCGGTCTTGGCAGTATTGGCGAGCAGGGCGGTGGTAGTGTATGGTATATCTTGGTTTGGCAAAAGACGTTTTCAAATGCCTGTAGAATGGCAACACGTTCTTTTTTGGGGAGGTTTGCGCGGGGCTATCAGTTTGGCAATGGCTTTGAGTTTGCCCCTGGCCTTACCTCACCGAGAGATGTTGCAATCTATGACCTTTGGTGTGGTGTTGTTCACCTTGCTAATCCAAGGAACAACTATCAAAGCTTTGTTGCAGCGGTTGGGTCTTACTGAACGTCCACAGCACCAAATAGAGCGTGAAGTGCGTTTGGGGCGGTTAGTTGCTACTCAGGCTGGTCTGCGGGAATTGGAGCGTTTGCATCATGATGGGTTGCTAACTGCCGAGATATGGGCTGGGATGCGAAATAGTTATATACAAGACCAAAAACTTTTAGTAAAAGAGATGAACCAATTATTTTTAGATCACGCCGAGTTGGAACGTGAGATGGTTTTGAAAGCTCGGCAAGAGGCGTTACGGGCTGAACATGTGGCCCTGAGCGATGCCTTGCGGCGGGGACTGATTTCTGGCCATGTGAATGAAAAACTAACTACTGATATAGACCATAGGCTAGAGGCTTTGGATATAATACTGGCGTCTGTTCAAAACGGACACGCAGCCCAAGAGGAGGGTTAGGAAATGAGGCCTATTGTATGTGCTACTAGAGGAGGAGAGGTTAGCCGCCGTACTCAGGAGCGGGCAATTGCGTTAGCAAAAGAAAGGGATACAGAACTTATCTTTTTGTGCGTTGTAGATCCCCGTTTTGTCAAACTAGCGGATGAATCGCTAGCGGCGTCACTGGCTGATGAACTGCAAAGGATGGGAGAATCGTTGCTATCTATTGCGCAGGTACGCGCGCAAAAGCAAAATGTGATGACGCGGACGGCTGTTCTTCATGGAACAGCGTGGCAGAATATTGAAGACTACGTACGCAAAGTGAATGCTGATGCGTTAGTGATTGGCTCACCGAGAACCGACTCAATGCCGCAGGCGTTTGGCTCAGGGCATGTGCAGCAACTTGCCGAGGAGATGCGCGAAAATACAGGTGTTGAGGTTGTGGTGGTGACATAGCCGCGGCTTTGCGGCAACGGCTCCGCTCAGGCGAGAAAAAGAGAAGGCTATGAAAAAAATAAGACTTTCAGCTAAAGCAATCATCATCTGTGACGGCAAGTTGCTTACTATGCACCACCTTAATGAGGATGGCGATTATTATATACTGCCAGGTGGCGGCCAGCGAAACGGCGAAAACCTAATTTCTACTCTTAAACGCGAATGTATGGAGGAGGCAGGCGTTACCATATTGGTAGAAGACGTAATGCACATTAGAGAATACATTGCCGACAACCACGAATTTACTGGGCAAAAGCCGGGTTTTCATCAGGTAGAAATTATGTTCCGATGTCAACTATTAGACAGCAGTAAAATTGGACAAGGCGAAGAAATGGATGAACGGCAAATTGGAGTATCGTGGCTGCCCGTGGACGAGCTTGACCAGCATAATCTTTATCCTGCCGTCTTAAGAAATGTGCTCAAAGATAATAATATCCAAACCATATATCTCGGCGCTGTTAATTAACGCGCGACTTGAGCATTATTAAAGACAATAAGACCTCCGTGGCTTGAAAAACCTCGGAGGTCTTGTTGTGTGAACTAACGCTGGGGAATAGCAATGCCTAATTACTTTGACAATGTCACTGCGAGCGGAGCGCGGCAGTCTCTTGTTTCGTCTGGGATATCGCCGCCAAGGGCGGGCTTGCAGCTAAAACCGGCTCGCAATGACATCAAAGCTTGAAACTTGAACAGGGAGCACTCAAAGGTTGTTGGTAAAATGTCACTTCGTCAGGGTAAATTGTAGCGGCATTAGAGGATTAACCAACAACTTTTTAGCACTCCCCTTGAACATCGCCCACTACCCGCAGCACTAAATTAGTGTTGAAACGCATCCATATAATCCTTGATTTTCGGGAACCCGGTCAGCCGCTCGTAGAAGAAGTTATTAACAATGTTAATTACCTCCGCGCGGGCGGTTTCTACTTCGTTGTTTAGAGCCTGCCCGCTTTTTTGGTCTTCTAATCCATCCCGCAGGCGCAGCAAATAGCTCACTACCAGGGTTTCTTGGTCTCCTTCTAAGGTATCCACCACCGATATTATCAGCTTATCCGCTTGGGCTTGGACACTTTCGATAGGAATATTGGAATTAGGCTGGCTGCATTCATCCATTGTGCGCATCAAAGCCCAAACTTGGTAAAGCATTGTGGTTGGTTCGTCAAAGAGTTCACGCACAAAAGCGGCCTCTTCGTAGCGACCGGTGAGGCGAAAAACGTTATACATGCGCTTGGCCGCTTTACCGTAGTTAATGCTCTTGGTTAAGTATTTGCTGACCTCATTTTCCAATTGTTCTACATATTCATCCAGAGCGTTAGCAGAAACATGCTGTGCTAGTTTAGAGAAAATGGGTATAGAATCGGCGTCTAAATAAACTTCTTGGAAATAAGAGTCAAGATACCCATCCAGCGGGATAATGTTGCCCTCTGGCGTTTCCCAGGTGACATCTAGCATATTGCTTGCGTTGACCAAGTTTTCGCGCACGGGGTCGGCAACCACCCAATCTAGTTTGCACCAGCCGGGGTCACGGGCAGCTTTATCCCAGCTAATTGTGACCACCTCTCCCTCTGGGGATTGCGCTTTGATCTCCTTTGCGCGGATTTCTTCCACAGACCAAGAGATGGGCGTGCCTTTTTTGTAAGCGTGATCCCCAATAATGACGTCTTGCGGGTAGCTGCCCAGGCGCACTTCCATTAACTGATGTGTTGCTCCCTTGGAGGTTTTTAGGGCCTTATCGCGCATCATGTCCGCCAGAATTTGGCAGGCGGCATCCCTGCTTTTGGCAATGATGTTAATCCGTTCAAAATAATCTGCGTCACCGGGGTAAGTTTGAATTTTAGATTGCGCCGCCGAGCCTGAAAGTGCCAGCGCGGTCTCTATTTTGCCGGGAACATCATTGAATTCCACTAATTTTCCAAGTTCGCGAAAGTGAGCCAAGTCTTCGGGGCTAAAATCTAGCATAGTGACACGGTGACCAAAAACGCCCTGACGTTCATCAAATGTAATGTCACTATCAGATTTTTCTACAGCCATAGCCGTCAACCATTGTAAGGCTTCGCTTTCATCTAATTCAATGCCCATGCGGTGGGCTGATTCCATGATACGTTGTAATTCAGCAGATGTTTTGGTTTGCGGGTCGCTCATAAGGTTTTCCTCCTCTAAGAAAATTTTGCGCAGGCATGGTTTTAGCGTTTGGCCAATAGCTGACGAAAGATTTCAGCTTGGTCTAGTGTGTCATCCAAGGCGTTGTGGGTTAGGGCTTGCCCGTTGAGGTATTGAGCTGAAAGACGCTCCATTTTTGTTTCTTCCCAAGAGACACCAGACATGCCCATATAAAAAGCTTTAATATCGAGCGCTTTGTGTCCAAAGGGATTGTATCCCACAAAGCGGTGAAAATAGTCATTGATGAACATCCAGTCAAAAGGGGCGTTAAAAGCTACGAAAATTGGCTGCCCATTTTCAGGGACTACTTCATTTACCCACTGCGCGAAGTTGGTCATGGCTTCTGCGGGCGAAAGTCCGTTATCTTGGAGTTCTTGTAAATCCAGATGGCATATTTCAATTGCCTCAGGGATGAAGTTGTTGTTCAAAGGTTGAATTTCAACGTAAAATTTTTTCCGTGGCTTGAAGACTGTACAAGCTCCAATAGATAGTAAGGAATAGTTGCGTGGGTTCGGGCCGGCGGTTTCTACATCTACCGAGATATAAATTTCATTGAGGGCTTTGGGCATAGTGTTGTTTTGGGGTTGCTATGTGTTTATTAGATAGTGGGTCAGATGGGTAAGCAATAAATTTATTCTAGCATAGTTTTGTGAAGATTGGAGATGGCTGGAAAATAGAGGACACTTTTTCTTATTAACCACATGTCATTGCGAACCCCCCGTTTTCGCTGTGTGTGCCGTTGGCAGAGGGTGCGGCACGCGCTCTGCGCCCCTTGCGGCGTTCTCCCCGATGGTAGACTGCCACGTCACAAAAAACGTTCCTCGCAGTGGCATATTGGTTTGGAAAGTGTCTACATATTTGTGAACCATCCCAAATTAAGCACATCTAAATAAATACCTGATAAAATAGTTCTTATGGATTTTATAAAGCGCAACCCGATAAAAACAGTAATTGCCTTCCTAGTCGTCATTACGGCCTGTTTTGTGGCTTGTTATCTGCTCTTAATTTGGAATCGTCCTTTGGGTGAACCGCTTGCCTTGCCCGCGCCCACCTATGGAGCTGCGGTGGCGACCACGGCAATTCTCGCGGAAGCCGAACCGAGCCAAGAATCCCAGCCTACTAAAACGCCGTTCCAGCCCGGGCCAATTTTCACACAAGTTCCAACAATCACAAACACGCCTACACTTACGTTCACGCCCACATTTACCCCCACGCCCGTATTCACTCCCACCCCGCAGCCGGTTTGCGGCGGCCCAGATTACATGAATATTCTCGTTACGGGAATAGCCGCTGAATATACTCTAAACGGACTTGCAGACGCGATCCGAATAGTTCACATTGATTTCCGAACTCAAAAGATAACTGTACTTCCTTTTCCGCGTGATTTATGGGTAGAAGTTCCCATTTCTATGTACGGCATCGAACCTATCTCGGTAAAACTCAATCAAGCGTATTACTACGGGACAGACGCGTTAAATTATTACGATGGAAGCGGAGGCGGTTCGGGGCTGATGGCCGAAACTTTGCAATACAATTTTGGTTTGCCCGTTACACACTACATATCGGTCAATCAAAACAGCTTTAGAACCATTATCGACTCTCTCGGCGGAATAGATGTCTGTTTTTCAGATAATATCTATCGCAAGCAATTTGAGCAGCCTGTTCTCTATTTAGCGGCTGGCTGCCATCATCTAACAGGAAAACAAGCTGAAATGGTCGCCCGCCACAGAATATCAATTGGCGATCTAGGCCGCATACAACACCAATCTATACTTCTAAAAGCCTTAATTGCTAACATACTCACGCCGTCTAACATTAAATACTTACCAAGCGTTGTAGATAACCTAAAAGGATACACCTCATTGTCTTTATCACCAGCGGATATTAGCGCTCTGCTGTGCCTGGCGGGGAAAATTGATACCCAGCAAGACATAATTTTTACGCATATTCCCAACGAAATGCTCGTACTCACTTGGCGTTATGACCAAACCCGTGGCGTGCAAACCTCTGTCCTGGTAGTCGATAACGAAGAAATGCGTGAATTAGTAGATGAATTTCAACGTGGAATTTGGCCTTAATTTATGGCATCAAAAAGATTTCAGTATTCACAGGAGTCGGTTTTTTCGAGAAACACAGCTTCTTATTGGATGAAACGTTTTTCACTTACTATCTAACCATCATCCCGTGCTATAATAAAAAAACTAGCTCCCCGACAGTTTTAATTTGGACACGGACTGACACTGATTTTCACGGATTCTTTTTTGTTTTTTTACAGAAAAACCCGCATTTTCCGTGTTTATCTGAGTCCGAAAAAAGCTTTTCTGCATAAGTGTCGGGGAACTAGAAAAAAAACAGATTTAGCCTTCTATTTCCCATATAACAGAATAAGGAGAAAGCCAAATGACAAGTCAGGGATTTGTACTTAGTGATGAACACAAAATGATTCGCCAGGCAGCACGCGATTTTGCTCGAAACGAGATTGCGCCAATAGCAGCAGAAATCGACGAAAGCGGTGATTTCCCCCTGGAGACAATCAAGAAAATGGGCGCGATGGGTTTCATGGGCATCCAAGTACCCGAGAAGTACGGAGGGGCCGAGATGGATACCCTGGCCTATGTTTTGGCTTTGGAAGAAATTTGCAAAGTAGACGCAGCCCATGGAACGATTATGTCTGTCAATAACTCGCTCTACAATTACGCCTTGCTCCGCTTTGGAACGGAAGAACAATGCCATAAATTCATGGCACCTGTTGCCATGGGAGAGAAAATTGGGGCCTACTCACTCACCGAGCCTATGTCAGGGTCGGATGCTGCTACCATGGTCAGCCGAGCGGTCAGGGATGGCGATGAGTATGTCATCAACGGGCGCAAATCCTGGATTTCCGGTGGGCCGGTAGCGGATTATGTGCTCCTCTTTACCATGACCGATCCCGACAAAAAACATCATGGAGTTACGGCATTCATGATTGAAGCCGATAAACCAGGGTTTATCCGTGGAAAAAAAGAACCCAAACTAGGCATTAGAGGCTCCGCGACCAGTGAACTCATTTTTGAAGACTATCGCTGCCCCGTTGAAAATCGCTTGGGAGAAGAGGGCGAAGGCTTCAAAATTAGCATGACTGTCCTCGACGCGGGAAGAATTGGCATTGCGTCTCAGGCACTGGGAATCGCTGAAGCGGCTTACGAGGCTAGCGTGGAATACGCTAAGGAACGGGATTCGTTTGGGAAAAAGATCGGCCAATTCCAGGGTATCAGCTTCAAACTAGCCGACATGAAAACGCGCATTGAGGCTTCTCGACTGCTTATTTATCAGGCCGCTTATACAAAAGATAAATGCCTGGAAAGTGGGGGACGATTCACGCTGGAAGCCGCCATGGCGAAGTTGTTCGCCTCTGAAACGGCCATGTTCTGCGCCCATGCCGCGGTGCAAATCCATGGCGGAATGGGCTACTCGCGAGAATTGCCCATCGAGCGTTATTTCCGTGACGCGAAAATAACCGAAATTTATGAGGGTACTAGCGAAATTCAACGCCTTGTCATTGCTCGCCTGGAGACAGGTTTACGGTAGCGGGCAAAACATTCTCCTCGCGAATCACCGGCAGGCATACTGGCATGAACTCTCCCTATACATTTTCCTAGCAAACAACTTAACTTTGTCTTTCTCCCCGGACATCAATCTAAACCAGAGACCGTTCGGGGAGATTACCTAATAGGCTAAGCAAGGAGTCATTTAGAGATTATTCACAAATATCTGCCGACCAAAGAGCCATCTTCCTCTGATAGTTGATAGAGAAAACATAACCCGACAGTTTTAATTTGGACGCGGATTGACACTTATTTTCACGGAAAAATCCGTGTTTATCCGAGTCCGAAAAAAGCCTTTCAGCATAAGTGTCGGGTAACTAGTAATCAAATTCTCTATCTACTGCATGAAATATTTCTCGAAAATGAAGAGGTTTTGAGAGCCTTATTAGTCTAACATACGCCGCGAAGCAACATAAAATGGTTTGGCTCATCTGTAAAAAATGTGCCAGGGCGACATAAATGTCGCGCTGCGTTCCGTAACGCAAGATTTACCTTGTCCTTTTGCGTAAATACTACACAAGAGCCAATGGCGTATATCATCGAAAACCCCGCGCCGCAAAAATTGATTGGCTTCTCGTTCCATTTACAAAATTAGCTAGACAAGTAAAATATGCCCCAACGACACTTAACCCCTCAGCCTCAACGCCCTTGGCTAATCATTATCCTAGTCTTAATAATTGGCGTCTTTGCCGGGATTCATTGGCTGAAATTTATCATCACGCTTCAACAGTGGGACGCGATTGAAAATGCCCCCATGCTAGTTTCCCCTCTCTACCTTGCCCTAACGGGCATAGGCTGGGGATTGGTAAGCATCCCCCTCATGTGGGGATTGTGGGTAGGCAAACCTTGGGCGCGTGTGGGAGTTCAAATTGCTGGCGTTCTTTACTTCTTAGCAATTTGGTTTGATGCCTTATGGATAGCCGCCACAGATATTGTGCAAACTCGCTGGCTTTTTGACTTAATCCTCTCTATTTTAGGATTAAGCATTCTCTTCGCCGCGACACATTGCCTCGCAAGCAAACGCTTCTTTAACAAAACATCACCACCAATCACACCATGAAAACTATAACCGAAAATCCAAAAGACCCTAAAATTGAACAACTTCGTGAATTAAAAGCCAAATCAAAACTAGGCGGCGGAAAAGAACGCATCAAGCGTCAGCACGAAAAAGGCCGCCTCACCGCCCGTGAAAGGTTAGAACTCCTCCTCGACAAAGGTTCGTTCCGCGAGACAGATCCTTTCGTTGTCCATCGCACCCACGACTTTGACCTCGACAAGACAAAAATCCTCGGAGATAGCGTGGTCACCGGCTGGGGAACAATCAACAATCGCCTAGTCTATGTCTTCTCGCAAGATTTCACCGTCTTTGGAGGCAGCCTGGGAGAAGTACACGCCGAGAAAATTGTCAAAATCATGGAGATGGCCATGCGAAACGGCGCCCCCGTGATTGGACTGAATGACTCTGGAGGAGCGCGTATTCAAGAGGGAGTGGTCTCTTTGGGCGGATACGCTGACATATTCTTGCGGAACACGCTAGCCTCAGGCGTTATTCCCCAAATTAGCGTCATTATGGGCCCCTGCGCGGGAGGCGCTGTCTACTCACCAGCCCTCACCGATTTCATTTTCATGGTGCGTGGTTCTTCATTCATGTTCATCACCGGGCCAGATGTCGTCAAAACTGTCACCCACGAAGATGTCACCTTTGAAGAACTCGGTGGCGCTGATGTCCACGCCGAAAAATCTGGCGTTTGCCACATCGCAGCCGATACTGAGGCCAATGCCCTTTTCCTCGTGCGAAAATTGCTTTCTTATCTTCCCCAAAACAACATGGAAGACCCGCCTTACGTCCCCACCAATGATAATATTCTTCGCCGAGAACCTGCCCTTAACACTCTCGTTCCCAATGACCCCAGCAAGCCATACGACATCAAAAAAGCCATTCAGTTAATTGTTGATGATGGCGAATTCTACGAGATACAAGAAAGATATGCCCAAAACATAGTCATCGGGTTTTCCCGTTTGGGAGGGCACTGCATTGGGATTGTCGCCAACCAACCCGCTGTCCTGGCTGGGGTACTAGATATACAAGCTTCAGAAAAAGCAGCTCGCTTTGTCCGCTTTTGCGACTCATTCAATATCCCCATCCTTACCTTTGTAGATGTGCCAGGCTTTTTGCCGGGAGTCAACCAAGAACACGGCGGCATCATCAGTTCTGGAGCTAAACTGCTTTACGCTTTTTGCGAAGCTACCGTTCCCAAACTAACGCTTATCACTCGCAAGGGATATGGTGGGGCCTACGATGTAATGAGCAGCAAACACATAAGAGGAGACATCAACCTCGCCTGGCCCAGCGCGGAAATAGCCGTCATGGGGTCAGAGGGCGCGGTAGAGATCATCTTCCGCAAAGAACTTGCCCAGGCCGAAAACCCAGTACAGCGTAAAAATGAATTGGTAAAGGAATACCGCGAAAAATTCACCAGTCCCTACATTGCTGCTTCCCGTGGATATCTTGACGATGTTATTGAACCTCGCGACACTCGCCCTCGGCTAATCAATGCCCTAGAAATGTTATCCAATAAACGTGACCACAATCCAGCCAAGAAACATGGAGGAATACCGCTTTAACGTTGAATGTTCTAACGCTAAAGCGTTTTAATGCCTATGTTTAAAAAGATTCTAATTGCCAACCGAGGAGAAATTGCCGTCCGCGTTATTCGCGCTTGCCGCGAATTTGATATTAAGTCTGTGGCTGTATACTCAGATATAGATAGGCACGCATTGCATGTCCGCTATGCCGATGAAGCCTATCGCTTGGGACCGTCCCCCTCGCGTGATTCATACTTGCGGGGAGAAAAGATCATTGCCATCGCTAAGAAATGCGGTGCTGACGCCATTCACCCGGGGTATGGCTTTTTGGCCGAACGAGCCGATTTTGCGCAAGCTTGCCAGGATGCGGGGTTAGTGTTCATTGGCCCTCCGCCTTCCTCCATTGCTTCCATGGGAGATAAACAAGCAGCGCGAGCTACAATGACCAAAGCCAATGTCCCTGTGGTTCCCGGCACAGACGGCCAGGGAAACCTTACTAACGAGGAACTATTGGCTGTTGCGCCTGAAATTGGCTTTCCGCTCTTGGTCAAGGCCACGGCTGGCGGGGGCGGAAAAGGTATGCGCGAGGTACACGACCTAAAGCACATGCCCAACCTGCTCAACGCCGCTCGGCGCGAAGCAGAAGCCTCTTTTGGGAACGGAAACGTATACCTAGAAAAACTTATCCAAGGGGCACGTCATATTGAAATTCAAATTTTGGCCGACCAGCACGGGAACGTGATCCACCTTGGGGAACGGGAATGTTCCATTCAACGGCGACACCAAAAATTGCTGGAAGAGGCACCCTCCCCATTTGTGGGCGAAGACGAAGATCTGCGTCAACGCATGGGCACGGTAGCCGTTCAGGCAGCTCAAGCCGTTGATTATGTGAACGCCGGGACGATTGAATTCCTGGTCGATAAAGACAAAAATTTCTACTTTTTAGAGATGAATACCCGCCTTCAGGTTGAGCACCCTGTCACTGAAGCCGTGACAGGGGTAGATATTGTTAAAGAGCAAATTCGGATTGCCGCTGGATATAAACTTGCTCATTCCCAAGAAGAAATCAAAATGAAAGGCTGGGCAATAGAATGTCGCATCAATGCTGAAGACCCATACCGTAACTTTATCCCCTCCACAGGCATTATCTCTCAGGCCATGCTCCCCGCCGGCCCGGGAGTGCGAATTGATAGCGGCGTTTACGCTGGATTTGCTATTTCACCTTATTATGATGCTCTAATGGCTAAATTGATTGTCTTTGAGGAGAATCGCGAACAAGCCATTTCTCGGATGAGGCGCGTCTTAGAAGAATATAAAATTGTAGGCATGCAAACGAATACCCCTTTTCACCAATACATGATGCGTAATCCCAAGTTCATAGCCGGAGATTTCGATACGCAATTTGTTGAAAGAGAGCTTCCCATGCAAATAAAGGATGAAGGCAGCCAACCTGAGGTCGCCGCTTTGGCCGCCGCGCTGGCTTTTCATCAGCAAACACAAAGGTCTACGTTGGTTATTCAACGCGCCAAACGAGATACCAGCAACTGGAAATGGGTTGGTCGCTGGGAACGCACGCAACGCTAGAGGAAAACACATGAAGTACATTGCCAAAATTGAAAACCAGGAATTTACTGTAGAAATCATTGACGAAAAACACGCGGTGGTTAACGGAGAAGTTCGCGAGATAAACTTTGAGTCAATCCGGGGGCATTCAACTTTCTCATTGCTAGTGGATGGCAAATCGTATGAGGCCAATATTTATCAGGAAAACGGGGAATGGGAAGTTCTCATGCGAGGAAGGCGTTACTCGGTGCAGGTAGACGATGAACGTGAGCGCCAACTAAGAGCCGCGGCTGGGGCTTCGCGTCCCCCCAAAGGCGATTTTTACCTCAAATCACCCATGCCTGGCTTGGTAGTACAAATCCCAGTTCAAGAAGGCCAAGAGATAGAAGAAGGTGATGTATTGCTTATCTTGGAATCAATGAAAATGCAAAATGAGCTAAAATCCCCGCGCGCGGGTGTAGTCTCTCGAATTTTAGTTACCCCCAACGAAAACGTGGAGCGGAAACAAACGCTGCTTAGCGTAAAATAACCCCAAGCGTTTGATACAAGGGATTGCGTCTCCGAGGATTGGCCCTTTGCTCCTCCTCTAACCAACTAAGAGGCACATCTCCAAAAGTCGCAACTCACTCATCCCCAGCGACTTGGCCGGTTACGTATACAAAAAAACGCCGCCCACTGGCAGCGTTTTTTTTGATTTAAATTCCTAGCTAAAAAATAAAGGCGACGATCGGATTCGAACCGATGATGAAGGTTTTGCAGACCTCTGCCTTACCACTTGGCCACGTCGCCAGAAAATAAAAGAAGCTGACAGTGAATGGCTATTGGTATCTCAGCCATTTGCCATCAGCCACTATGGTGAAACTAGAGCGGGCGACGAGATTCGAACTCGTGGCCTTCTCCTTGGCAAGGAGACGTTCTACCACTGAACTACGCCCGCAAAACAGTGCCGAGAGCCAGAATCGAACTGGCGACACCGCAATTTTCAGTCGCGTGCTCTACCAACTGAGCTATCTCGGCATGCGCTTGGTTGCCCAAAACGCAACGCTCATTCTACTCGCTTGACCAAAGATTGTCAAGCAGAGCAAAGCGTTGGAGTGTGCTAAAATATTGTTAGACGGCGAGAGGAAAGGCAGCCCGCATTTGGCACAATTTATCCCAGGCCGAGGGAGCACTCAAAGGTTGTTGGAAAACTCTGCCCCCACCCTGCCTCCCCCAAATGCGACAAAAAACGGTCGAATTTAGGGGAGGTGAGCAACTTCCCCCCAAA
>QMOK01000060.1 GCA_003648195.1 Chloroflexota bacterium
GTCAGGCTGGTGTAGAAGGTATGAAAATGCGCCTGCGTGTATCCGATTTGGTACTCCCAGCATCCACCAAGAAAACAGCAGCCGATAAAGCAGACGATGCCACTGCTCCCGAAGCTCCATCTACCGGCGAAGATTATTCGTTCACAGTGCATGTTGAGAAAGAAGCAGTTTCTGGTGGTTGGAAACCGCTTGAAACTGTCAAGGGAGTCAAAGTACAAACCGCCGTAGTAGACGGTGAAAAGCAAGTCGCGTTAGCTTATAAGAACAACAAATTGCCCAAATTTATTGAAATGGCATTTGTAGAAGCCGCCACAACCCTTGCCAAAGCCATGCCGCGCGAACAGGAACAACCCCTAACCATCCAGAAGAATTTGCTCGCTGCTCCTCAAGCTAGTGATTTTAGAGGTGATGTTAGTAAACGCCAAGGCGTTGAAGGTCTTGAGGTGTTGGATGATGTTACCATGGTGTGCGTGCCAGACCTGATGACAACCATGCCTGGTGAAGAACTTGACCTAGACATGGTAAAAGCAGTTCAAACCATGATGATTGCTCATTGTGAACGTCTAGGTGATAGGGTTGCCATCTTGGACGCCCCTCCCGACATTATGCCGCAAGAGGTCAAGAAGTGGCGCATGGATATAACAGGCTTCGATTCTAGCTACGCAGCCATGTACTATCCTTGGATAAAAGTTATGGACCCCGCTACAGATAAAGTAATCCAGATTCCCTCTTCGGGCCATGTCGCTGGTGTGTGGGCGCGGAATGACAACACGCGCGGGGTACACAAAGCGCCGGCCAATGAGGTTGTGCAAGGTGCTGTGGGTTTGGCTTATCAGACCACCAAAGGAGAGCAGGATACTCTGAATCCCATTGGCGTGAACTGCATTCGGGCTTTCCCTGGTCGCGGCATCCGAGTTTGGGGCGCACGCACCCTTTCCAGCAATCCGTCCTGGCGATACATCAACGTGCGCCGTTTGTTTAACTACGTTGAAAAATCAATCGAGAACGGAACTCAATGGGTTGTATTTGAACCTAATAATCGTAAACTTTGGGCGCGCGTAAAGAGAGATACTACAGCCTTCTTGCGTATGGTATGGCGCGATGGAGCTTTGTTTGGCTCTTCACCTGCAGAAGCTTTTTACGTCAAAGTGGATGATGAGCTAAACCCGCCCGAATCGCGTGACTTGGGACGTTTAGTTATTGAAATTGGCCTTTCACCGGTCAAACCAGCTGAGTTCGTGATCTTCCGCATTAGCCAATGGGCTGGTCCGGGATCTGAATAAGTGTAGCAAGTTATAGATAGATAAGGAGATAAAACTATGGCAGATCGAGAAGATCCTCTTGTAGCATTTAAATTTGGACTTGAAATTGAAGGTAAACTCAGCGGGCTTTTTACCATTGTGAGCGGTATTGGCTCGGAGACTGAAGTTGTCTCACAAAAGGTCGTCAACCCAGATACAGGCGAGACGATTGTACAACAAATTCCAGGCCGTCTGACTTGGACACCAGTGACCTTAAAGCGCGGCGTTACTAGCAGCATGGATATTTGGGAATGGCGTCAGGCTGTTGTGAAAGGCGATATTGAAGGCGCGCGTACCAATTGTTCCATTATTGCTTATGCACAAGATAATACAGAAATTGCCCGCTGGAACTTTGAGAACGCTTGGCCCAGCAAGGTTGTTGGCCCTGAAATGGATTCTGGCTCAACAACTTACATGATGGAAGATGTCACCATTGTCCATGAGGGCGTGGAGCGTGTTAGCTAAAATTGTTTCAGAACACTAAACTTCTCAAAACGCTCTATTTGCCTATGGCGAGTGACTTTTGAGAACGCCCGTACTCTGGAACGCGATACACCCTATTTGAGCGCAGCGGAGAGTCTTGTTAACGCAAAATACTTGCATGACTCTTCGCTCGCTTAGAGCTGTGTATTGAGCAATTGTTGTTCCCTAGATAGTTTTGTGGAATGGATGTGGTTATGGCTAATGATACCTACTACGATTTTTATGATTTACCATCAGATGAAGTGAAAGCGAGCACTAAAGCCTTGGCCCAATTTGTATCAATAATAGGTGGCTCTAAGACTATTTCAATGGTCTCGTATACATCTGTCTTTCCGAACGGAGGCTCAATGGAGCGGTACTTTCCAGGGCAGATTAGTTTTGCGCCTATTACCTTATATCGTCACCTAGATGATAAATGCGTACCTCTAATGAAGTGGTTTGAGGATACGGCTGCGGGAAAGATTGAAAAGAAGAATTGTAGTATTGCCCAAATTGAACTGGTTGAGAATGAGGGCGTACATCTATTGACGATTTGGGATTTAATTAACACTCTGCCTATAGCCCAACCTGGATTCTCTTATAATTCTTACCGTGGCACAACCTCCACCAAATATAAATTAACGCTTCAGGCAGAAGAAATAATCATCACTTATGTTGCGCCGTAGCCTTAGGAATAATAAAGAAGGAATATTATGAATCTAAAAACAGAGTTCGAGTTTGAGCTTCCCATGGGGTACGTGGATAAAGAAGGTACGCTTCACAAACACGGAACTATGCGGCTAGCGACCGCCATGGATGAAATCACTATCCTCAACGATATGCGCGTTCAGACCAACGAAGCTTATATAGTGATTGTGCTGTTAGCACGAGTGATAACCAGTCTGGGATCTCTAAAAGCCATCAATACCAACGTGATCGAAAATCTATTTGCTGCCGACCTGACCTTTTTACAGGAATTCTACCAACAGATCAATGAAAGCGGTCATACCCGGCGTGAGTACATTTGCCCCCATTGCCAGAAACCTTTTGAGCTGGAGTTATCCACCTTGGGGGGGGAATGATAGGCTATCCCCTGGAACAGATTTACCAGGAGATGGCCTACATAGCCTATTATTTTCACTGGAGCCCAGAAGCGATATTATCCCTGGAACACCGTTTCCGCCGGCGTTGGGTGACAGAAATCTCTGATATTAACCAGAAGCTGAATCGAGGAGCCTGAACCTATGCCAGAAGAAGAAACAATTCTATCTCCTGCTTCAAGCTCGGATAAGAATGATGGCTTGCAAGAAAGTATTGATCTGCGCGAACTGGCAGACAGGGTAGTTGCTTTATTGCTGAGAGAATTAAGTATAGAAGTTGAACGCACGGGAAGGTGATTATGGGATTACGCGATAGCTTAGTAAAAGCCACTCCTAAACCACTAGATGGTTTCTCGCCAACGCCTATGACAGACGTTGAAGAGTATCCTATTGCCAATTTCCAATTCACAATCGAAATTGATAAATGTGATGTGGCTTTTTTCCAAAAAGTTTCGGGCATAGTCGTTGAACGAGGAATTGACTCTCTTACCGAGGGTGGTTTCAACGAATATACCTACGAATTTCCAAGAGAATTTTCATATAATCACATCACCTTTGAAGTTGGCCTAACATCTTCAGACTTCTTTTACAACTGGATGATGTTTGGAAAAGAACAAGGATTCGCATTAGGCAAAGATTTTGTCTTGAAACAAAGGTATCCAGATAAACCCGCAGACAAGCCTAAAAGCTGGAAATTTGATGGCGCTTTCCCCGTAAAATGGCAAATTTCTAGTTTAGATGTCGGTAACTCAAAAAATATTGTCATCGAAAAATTAGAATTGTCCTTTAACTTTTTCACGTTAGAAAAACCATAACTACTCAGCCCACCCTTGAAATGTCACTGCGAGGGGCATTTTTTACCCCGAAGCAGTCTCCCAGACGCTCTAGGAGATTGCTTCAGCGGGAAAACACCGCTTCGCAATGATATGCTTGAGTAGTTACGAAAAACCTTAAATAAAATAATAAGGCTCATCTGTAAAAAATGTGCAAGAGCGACATAAATGTCGCGCTACGTTTCGTAATGCAAGATTTATCTTGCCTTTTTGCACAAATACTACACAAGAGCCAATAACAACTACTGGTATGTCAAGTGCAATTTGATGTGTTCGTAGTAGGGCACGAGAGTGCCCGTTTTAGGGGACAGGCGAACTCTCGTTCGTTACTACTCAGCTTTTCAAAAGACGTCACGGTAATTACGGGAAATATTAACATGGCAGCAGCGCAAAAATCAATCATTAACCGCATACAAGGGTATAAAAGCCGCATCGCGGGCATGCTAAAACCTGGCTCTAAAAGACCAGACAGTCAAAGCGCCGCGCGGTTATCCCCTGTCTCAGCGCAATTCGGGGGAGAAAAATTCAAACTGGCTGCTAAAAAAATGCGCTTCCTAAACGCAGACAAAATGGGACGTTCCCAAACAGAAGCCCGCAAGAATTTTGTCGAAGCGATACCAGCAAAGTTTCGAGATACAAAAAAAATGATCCATGTTTCCCCGGGCTTTTCACGAGATGTTAGCATTTGGTCTGAGCTTGAAAAAACATTACCAGAGCAACGAAGCGGCCAGTTTGAAACACCCCCTCAGGCAGGCGAACTTCGCCAGGGAAGTATTATTCAAAAGTTTTCCATGTTCCCGCAACCAGGACAATCGAACGAATCCTTTAAAAAACAAGCGCAATCAATTCCCAAACCTAAAAAACGTAAAACACCAACCCCGCCGCCTAAGCTAGCTCCAAAATCTCGGATGTTCGCGCGCATTCAAGAAGTTACCGACCACGACCAAGCCAACGAGGAAATCCCTTTAGAAATACCAGAAACGCCCGAAGAAAGCCAAATTGAAGCGCCAATAAATACCGATAACATTCAACGTCAGCCCGATAGCCAGCCCATTGCCGAACTGCCCGATTTAGATACTCCTCTTGACCAAGACGTTATAGAACCGCCAGCTCCAGTCGATGATCTTGCGCCCCCGCCCGAACCGCAGCTAAAAATGGCTGAACCGGCAAAAAAAGATCGGTTGGAAAAGCCAGTTCTCCGCCAGTTGCCTAAAGCCAAACCTGCACCCAAAAAGGCCAAAACGCCCCCTTCGGGAACGCCATTATTGCGGGCAAAACCCAGTTTGCCCGCGCGGCAAATTGTGCAGCGCAAACCCGATAAACCCGCGCCTCAAAAAACGCTCAAGCTGGCTCTTCCCCCACAATTGCATCCCGTTTCGGAGCCGGAGACGCAAGAAGACACGCCCACGCAAGCACTTCGCCCAGAGTTAAAGGCGGACGCCCCCCCACGGACACCTCGCCCCAAACCAGTGGCAGATGCCCCTCCCCCAGCGATTCGCCCGAAATCAGAAGTGGACGCCCTCGCACAGGCGCTTCCCCCAAAACCAGCGGCAGATGCCCCTCCTCCAGCGATTCGCCCGAAATCAGAAGTAGATGCCCCTCCCCCAGCGATTCGCCCAAAATCAGAAGAAGAACCTCCTCCGCGAATACTTCGCTCAGAACCGAAAAAAGAACCCCCTCCACAAGCGTCCCCGCTAAAACCAACGGAGGAAGAGGTTCCTGAAATACCTCCATTAGAGCGGCAAGAAGAAATTCCCCAACCCTCTCGACCAGAGCCAAAAGATAGTGTTTTAAGAGCTTTGCGGCCTGAGGCTTTAACCCCAACCACTTCGCCAGAAATGACGCTGCGCAAAAGAGTTGAGTCTCATAAGCGAGTTGGCCAGGCCATAAAGGCATTGCGGCCAGAAAAGCTTGTTCACCGGGTTGCGCCTCCAATACAAACGAAGCGGGAGCACCCCCTAATTTCTAGCGATAAATATCAACCCGCGCCGAAGAAAACGGATGTGCCTGAATCTCCTGCCGAAGACGCCTTTGCGGGATTTATAAAATCGCCGCCGCAATTAGAATTAGACCTTGCGCGGCATTCGAGGCCAGAAAGCGTTGCCGAAAGCCAGCCTCAACCCGAAGATAGTCTAGCGAAACCGATTTCTGCCGCGCCATCTGCGCTAACTGAAGCATTGCCCATGGCGTTGGCGCATGCCCATTTGCCCGGTCAAGCAGTTTCACCGGCTAGCCCGCCCCCAGCCAATGTTCCTGGCCTAACCACTCCCCAACCCCCCGTGGATTTGCCTCTTACAGAGGAAGAACAGCTCCCCCAGCCGCCCCCAGTGCCCGAACAGGGAGTAGCCATTGTGCAAAATTTTGGCGAAGATGATATTGCCCCCTCAGACGATGGGGTTGTTAGGCGTAAAGCCGAGGAAGATGAAATAAGCTCTTCTAAAGGTTTTGAAAAAATTAAGTTAAATTTGGACCAACTGGCAGAGGATGTACTTCCTCTGGTGAAGCGTATTTTGGAAATTGAATCTGAGAGACTGTCTAGTAATTTGCGATGAAAATATTGAGGTGAAGTCATGGAAAAAGCGATGTTAGTTTGGTGGACTTTGGTTCCCCCATTTGGCGGGAAAATAGATTGTCAATTCAATCCATCTTCTATTACCATAAAAAAAGAGAATGAGTGGGATAGCGATCAATCAACTAATTTCAACGCTCCGTTTTTGAGGTTTAAAGGTGGTAAGAATGCGACCTATGACCTGGACCTCTTTTTCGACAGTTACGCGGATTCGAGCAAACCGGTAGATGTTCGCGAATACACTAATCAGTTATTGCAATTGTCATTGCGCGGCGCGGGCAATGCCATGTTCAAACTTCCCTACGCTGCTCCTCCCTTTGTGAAGTTCATCTGGGGCAAAATTGTCCTTTTTACGGCTATTGTAGAAAAGGTAGAAATTAGCTATACCATGTTTGCTCCGGAGGGCGTTCCCATTCGCGCTAAGGCTAAGGTGGCTTTTAAGCAAAATGATTTTATTGGGCTTAGCGATGATCTTATCCCCTTCCAGAACCCAACCAGCCGCACCGATGCCAGAAAAACGCGCTTTGTTCATGCTGGGCAGCGATTGGATCAGATTGCTTACGAAGAATATGGGGATGCTCGCCACTGGCGCACATTGGCAGAGGCCAATAAGATGGATGATCCATTTAGTTTGGTAGATGGTCAACTTTTGGTCATTCCACAAAATGACTAGAAATTAATAGAGGTATCCATGCTCAAGAAATTTACCATAAAGATTGGCGGAATGTCTGACGCATCACTGTTTGGGGATGTGATAGAAGTAGTTGTTGATACCAACATATACTTGCCGGGGATGTTCACAATTCTTATTGAAGATAAGCAGGTTGTACCTGGGCTTCCAGCGCTTACCTATACTGACAATATGCTCAAATTTAAAATTGGCACATCGGTTGAAATCAGCGCTGAAACTAGCTCGCCTATGAGCATAAGCACTAAAAAAAATACGCTCATCAAAGGAGAAATAACTGCTGTTGAACCGATATTTAGCCAAGACGGGCGTGTATTGTTGCGTATTCGGGGATATGACCGTTCACATCGTTTGACTATGGGCAGGAACACGCGCACATTCGGAGATGCCAATCCCCGTGTCGCCACGATTACAGAGGCTCAAATTGTAAAGGATATTGCTAGCAGCGTGGGTTTAATCCCAAAAATAGATATGAGTGGTTTAGGCAAGGCTCGCTATCACTATGTGATGCAGTATAACCAAAATAATTGGGATTTCTTGTGGGCGCGTGCGCAACTTTTGGGGTATCAGGTTTATGTAGACGATAAAACACTATATTTTGAGAAAGCTGGGAAAGAGCGATACATGAAAGGCCCAGACAAATTGATTTGGGGGCAAAATCTAAAGGAATTTGAGCCGCGGTTAGTATCCTTAGGCCAAGTAACGGGGGTGACCGCGACTGGCTGGGACTCAGATAAGAAGCAGAGCGTAGAATCTAGCGTAAGTTCTCATTCTAGTAATACTGTTGCCAAAACTTCTGAATTTCTAAAAGGCAGCAAAGCTATTAAGTTTGCTTTTCGCTCTAGCGCGGAAGATTTTGTCGTGGATACCGCCGCTCGAACAGCGGGTATGGCCAAAGTTATGGCCGAGGCGCGTTTTGCCGAACACGAGAGCGAGTACGTGCGTGCCAGTGGCGAGTTACGCGGAGACCCATTCCTATTAGCAGGGACAGTGGTCACAATTGCCAATGTGGGTGTTAGGTTCATGGGAAAATATTACGTTACCGAGGCCAAACACATTTACCGCAATGGCGGCTACAAAGTCAAATTCCAGGTTTCGGGGCGTAACCCGTACACATTTAGGCATTTGTTGATGGGCCGCGATAAAACACTTAACAAGATCAATGGCGTAGTAATTGGAGTTGTAACCAATATCAGCGATCCCGAAAAATTAGGTCGGGTGCAGGTCAAATACCCTTGGTTACCAAAATATAAAGGCTCAGATCTCAGCAGTAATTGGGCACGCTTGGCCGCGCCGGGAGCTGGCGTCAATCGCGGGGTCTTTTTTACCCCTGAAATTGATGATGAAGTACTTATCGCCTTTGAGAATGGCGATGTCAATTACCCTTATGTGGTTGGCGCATTATGGAACGGGAGTGACAAACCCCCCGAAGGCAAAGTTGTCGCTTCCAACAAAGTGAATCAGCGTATTGTGCGTTCTCGCAGTGGACATGTCATTATTTTTGATGATACTCAAGGCGAAGAGAAGATCACAATTCAAGACAAAACGGGAAAAAACAGCATCGAGATTGATTCCAAGCAAAATTCTATGATGATAAAGGCTGCAGGCGACTTGACTATTGATGCTGGCGGAAAACTCATTATCAAGAGCAAGCAAGACTTTAGCGTTGAATCAATGGCCAAGGGAAGCATCAAAGCCAGCAGCAACCTAGACATGGAAGGCAAGGTGGGCGCGTCTCTCAAAGCGGGTATGTCTGAATTGGCTCTCCAGGCCGCGGGAGCTGTGCTAAAAGGCACCAAAGTTGATGTGCAAGCCAATGCCCAAGCGTCTGTTAAGGGCAACGCCATGGTTGAAATCCAAGGCGGATTAGTGAAGATCAATTAGAAAAAAGGTGGTGAAATTATGCCTCCAGCTGCAAGACTGGGTGATCCTACCGCTCATGGCGGCACAATTACCCTTGGTTTTCCAACAGTATTGATTGGCGGACAACCAGCCGCGCGCGTGGGTGACATGCACACCTGCCCCATGGTGACGCCCGGCGTTCCGCCAGTACCTCACGTGGGAGGCCCTATTATCGGCCCGGGCAGCCCAACAGTCCTCATCGGCGGGCAGCCAGCCGCCCGCATGGGCGATAATTGCACTTGTACTGGTCCCCCCGCTGCTATTGTCATGGGCTGTCCCACAGTGATAATCGCTTAGTACACGTCCGAGAATAATTTTTACCAATTTTATAAACCTAGTGTTGTGTCAAGGATAGTATGATGTGTTCGTAGTAGGGCACGAAAGTGCCCGTTTTAGGGGACACGCGAACTCTCGTTCGCTGCTACAAGTCATCATTTCATGTTTGACAAAGCACTACTAGGTAGTTTGGCAATGTTAGATTAATGTCACTGCGAGCGGAGTTTACGGAGCGTGGCAGTCTCCCCGACTATGCGAGGGGTTGCTTGCTCAATATGCTTCGCTATTGCCTAAAAAATTGGCTCGCAATGACAGGAAAATTCTAAAGTAACATTGTCCGGGTAGTTAGTTGAGAGCATTGAATATTTGAACGGAGAATAAGATGTCACTGGACGCGAAAAAATATTTAGGCACCGGGTTGAGTTTTCCTCTAAGCACAGATGCCCGTGGGCAAATAGTGATGAGTACGGGCAGTCAAGACATTGAACAAGCTATTCGCATTATTATCAGTACACGCCCCGGTGAGCGTGTGATGCGTCCCACGTTTGGTTGCCGGGCTTATGAGCTAATTTTCGAGCCGCGCTCATCAACCACAATCAGTTTGTTGCAAGAATACGTCTACGAAGCATTACGCATTTGGGAACCACGCATTAACATAATTCAAGTGGACGTGACCGCCGATGAAGGCGATGACGGAGCCTTAGTAGCCAAAATTGAATATGAAATCAAAGCCACGCATGATATTCGCAGTATTGTGTATCCTTTCTTTATTGAAGACGAACAAGAAATTGTGTGAAGTAGGAGCCAACAATGACCGTACCAGCCCCAAATTTGGATGACCTTCGCTTTCAGCGAGACTTAGTTGATGAGGCCCGCAAACGAATTGTGCATTATTGTCCCGAATGGACAGACTACAACCTTAGCGACCCAGGCATCACGCTAATTGAATTATTCGCTTGGATGACAGAATTGCTAGCCTATCGCTTAAATCGTGTGCCAGAGAAAAACTACATCAAATTTCTAGAAATGCTTGGTATGCAGTTGCTGCCAGCAAACAGCGCGCGGACTGAATTAACTTTTTGGTTATCTACACTGTTGCCGCTTACTCCTGGCAACACGCAAACGGTGGTAGTCCCGCAAGGATTTGAAGTCCGCTCTGAGCTAACCGATGAAGAAGTCCTCTTCACAACCGATTATGTGCTAGAGATTGTGCCGCCACTCTTGGCGCATGTGCGCAAAAAGGCAGATTTTAGCAAAAATCATCTGCCGCGTTTGGGACTTGAGACTTTTTACCCATTCGATCAACGTTTACCCCAAGAAGGAGACACATTCTATTTGGGCTTTGACCCCGCGAATAATATTTCTGGGCATATCATTCAACTATATTTTGAGAGTGACCCCACCGAGGCGGTTGGTATTCGGCGCGAAGACCCCCCTTGGGTTTGGGAGGTTCTGGGGCGAGATGGCGTTTGGCAAGAGATTAAGCTAAGTACGCTAGAAGGCGAAGATGACACGACCGGCGGTTTGAACAACGCCGAAGGTCGCCTGACGTTGTACCTGCCCCTCAACGTTGAGCCAGAGATGCTTCACGGCCTAAACGCTTTCTGGCTGCGCTGCCGCA
This sequence comes from Chloroflexota bacterium, assembly GCA_003648195.1. GTDB lineage: Bacteria > Chloroflexota > Anaerolineae > Anaerolineales > UBA11858 > B10-G9. Next base: position 10,753 of record QMOK01000060.1, read on the forward strand.
TTGAGCAACGTAACGCTTTACAAGGGATGTACGCGGTTTCTCCCCGTGTTAAGAAAATTGAACCCTACAGCTTGGGAGGAACTGTATTAGCGACCCACTCTGTTAGTGTTGCAGAAGATATGCTAGGCGTTAGCAGTGGTGAACCAGGCCAATCGTTCACCTTAACCAACTCCCCTGTTCTAACCCTGCGAGATGGAGAAACGCTCGAAGTTGAGGAAATGCGCCATTCGGAGGTGGTCTTCGTCCCCTGGGAAAAAGTGAATGATTTCTCCCGATCTACCCGCTTCGATAGGCACTACGTTCTTAACATGGCAACTGGCGAGGTGCGGTTTGGCCCCTCGGTTCGGCAATCGGATGGAACGGTGAACCAATATGGGCGCATCCCCGAAAACAGACGAGCAATCCGCTTCACTCGTTATCGATACGGCGGTGGAGTACACGGAAACTTGCCTGAAGGCAGCCTGAGAACTATGCTCATGTCACTGGCTTACATAAGCCGCGTCTCTAATCTTGTGCGTGCTGTAGGCGGACGTGACCAAGAAACCCTGGAAGAAATGAAACTCCGTGCCCAGCGCGAACTACAAGCTCAACATCGGGCTGTAACAGCCCAAGATTACGAGCAATTCACCAAAAATAGTAGCCGTGCAGTTGCCCGCACGCGCTGCCTAACCCCCAACGACATAGCCGAGGGAGCGGCTGGTACAGTTTCTGTAATAGTGGTGCCAGCTGTGGCGGATGCTTTGAACGCGGGCAGCATAGGTTCGCTCCATTTAGAAGACGCGCTTCGAGCGGAAATACGCACCTTTTTAGATCAATATCGACTGTTAACCACTTCGCTGAACATACGTGAGCCGCGCTATACGGGCGTGAAAGTCAAAGCCAAAATAGTTCCCCAAGATTTTGTGCGTCCCTTAGAAGTGGAGCAGCGAGTACGCGAAGAACTGCAACGCTATCTTACGCCTTTGCCCCTAGATGAACGCACACCCTTGCTCCAAGCCGGCGAACGCTGGGAAGGTTGGCAGTTTGGCAAGGACCTTTTTACCGCCGAAGTGATTTCGCTAATTCAACAAATTCCTTCTGTAAAATATGTTTTGGATGTTGAAGTGCTATCTCGCGCAATCGTTCCCGTAGAGGAAAACTCCATGTTCGAAGATGGACATTCTGCGCCGCTTACGCCAGTAGCCAAAATTCTTCAAATCCCAGATGATGGATTGATATGTTCCTTGGAGCATGAGGTTGAAATAGCCAGCATTCAAGATATGTACGAGAATGGCGAATAAACATGAAAGATACTGAAACCTGTCCTGAGATTTCTGAAAAATTATCGCTAGCGGTAGACTACTATAACCGCTATCCAGGCGAACTGGTGACTTATTACCTGCGGTTTACTGTCCCCGAGCAAACTGGCGTTGCCTTGCAATTTGCCATGCCTCACGTGATGGCGGTTGAATCTTATCAGTTCCCGCCGGATATTCCTATTAACCTCCCCGCCGTGCTAGAAGCAGAACAAGAATTGGTCATTCGTATACCTTTAGATGAATATTTTATCTCTGGGCAGTCCTACGAGGTTGAGATTAAAGCGCGTATCAATACGTTTTATATGGATCAGTATCTGATTACTGAATCTAGTTTAGTGACTGATGAAGCGCAAACCATCGCGTCTGAAACCGTGCAAGTGGCTGTGTTTGGCAAAGGAAAATATTTGCGCAATTTGCCCGATATTTACGATAGCGATGATTTTATGTCAAGATTTTTGATGCTATTTGAAAGTTTCTGGAAGCCGATAAGCCAGCAAATTGACCAAATGGAAGATTATTTCGATCCCGATTTGACACCAGATGAATTCATCCCCTGGCTCGCTTCTTGGGTAGGACTTCCTGTGGATGCTTCGTTGCCATTGAACCGGATGCGCGTACTATTGAAGAACGCGATGATGTTCTATCAGTATAGGGGAACCTATAAGGCCTTGAAAACTTATTTAGAAATTTACACTGACGGTGAAGTAGAGGTTGTAGAACAGCGGGCCAAAAATTTCGTCCTGGGACAAGACAGCACGCTCGGAGCAGGAATTGCCCTTGGAACTGAGAATCAACCTAATTCCATCTTGATTAACTTGCGCGTCTCAGAAACAGAGTTAGCTCGTGTTCAGTATTCAGAAGATATGTACCACAAAAAAATGAACGAGATTGTTCGTGCGATAGTCCCGGCGCACACGGCCATTGATGTAAATTGCGCATTCTATGCTCAAGAAAAACAAAGGAGTCAATGATGAAAGATACCACCAGCGGATTGAATAATTTTCCAAAAACGCAAATTAAGCCTTATGATGGGATGTCGGTCACTGCGGATGTTTGGGCGCAGGCGCATGAGGAACATCGTCAGGCTGAGCGCGCGCATAACGCATCTTTTCATGGCAGTGGAATTGTCAATGGATTGGAAGTGGTGGCCAACGATCCCCCCGATCAATATGTTTTTGTGTCGCCTGGCGTAGCCGTAGACTCGGCTGGGAATACAATTGTTGTCTCTGAGCCTGTGGCCTATGATTTTGGGGCTTTGGCCGAAGGCACTTTGTTCTTGCTGCTCGGACACGGTGAACGGGAAATAAGCGGGGTGCAAAAAGAGGTTAGATACATTCAAAACGAATTTGTGATTGCGGCACGCTCCAATATGCCCAAACGCCCTGCGGTTGAACTGGCGCGGGTGACCCTTTCTGAACCCAAAGCACCAGTTAAGAATGCGGCCAATCCAGCACACCCTGAGACAGAAGAACTCGATTTGCGTTTTCGCACGCTAATTGGCGCTGAGCCTAAACAATTTGTGCGGGTCGCTTTATGCGGCGCGGGCGATGAATTGCCTCACGCGGCTAGAGGTTGGAGATTTTTAGCCCGTGAATGTCAACGTGAGACTCCTTACCAGTTGGTTATTGACTACGATGTGCCTTTAACAACAGAGCTAAAAGATTATGATTTGGTTTATTGGGGAGGCAAGGGCGCGTTCAAAATTAACAGTGATGGCGTAATGGCTTTACGTGAATATTTAGACCAAGAAAAACAACTTATTATCGAAGCTCTTGACGAAGCTGCGCAAGAGCCTTGTCAGGCTCTGATTAAGAAATTGGGGCGCGAACTTCATCCGCTTACCGAAAGTGATAGTGTTTTGGTGGAGCCTTTCTTGTTTGACGTGCCGCCAGAAGGCAGTCACGGCAGTCACGTGTTGCTGGGGCAGCAAGTTATTTATTCGGCGGCGGGGTACAGCCTAAGTTGGAGTGGAAAAATAGATGGAGAAAAGACACCCCGCGCCAAGATTCGTTCGGCGCATGAATGGGGTGTTAATATGATTTGTTATTGCATGACGGGGTAGTTTTTACTCTAGCCACATGATACTTATGCTGAAAAACTTTTTTCGGACACGGA
>QMOK01000061.1 GCA_003648195.1 Chloroflexota bacterium
AAATCACCGACCCCGCCCTTAATCCGCGTTTTTGCTTTGGAATGATAGAAAACGCCACCATTCAGCCCAGCCCTTACAAAGCGCAGCTGCGGCTCAAACTCTCTGGAGTGCGGGCTATCGATGCCCTGGTAGACGCCACTAACTACGCCATGCTAGAAATTGGTGAACCTCTCCACGCTTTCGATTATGACGTTCTCCAAAAACGCGCCCAGGCTGCCGGAGCCGAAGTTCCTACCATCATCACCCGTTCTGCCAAAGCGGGCGAAAAGCTGGTCACCTTGGACGATGAAGAACGCACCCTGGACGACTTCACCATCTTAGTCACCGATCAAACTGGCCCGCTGGCGTTGGCTGGCGTGATGGGCGGCGCGGATTCGGAGATAAATGAAAAAACCACCACCGTTCTACTAGAAGGCGCGGCCTGGAACATGATTAATACGCGCCGCACGGTTGTATCACAAAACTTGCCCTCAGAGGCGGCATATCGCTTCTCGCGCGGCGTCCACCCCGAACTTGCGCCACAAGGCGTGTGGCGCGGCTTACAACTGATACTCCAATGGACGGGCGGCACTGTAGCCCAAGGTTTGGTAGACGAATATCCCCTTCCCCAAGAAGACCCCATTGTGGAAATTACCCCTGTGGATGTGCGCCGCTGGCTAGGCATTAACCTCAGCGCGGAGGAAATCGTGGGGATTCTGGAATCCCTAGAATTTGAGTGTGAGCTAAAGGCGGGAACTCCCCCCACAATTGCGGCCAAAACGCCTAATCACCGCGTTGATATTGGGACCGGCGTAGTCGGCCAAGCAGATTTAATGGAAGAAATTGCCCGCGTTTACGGCTACGATCGCGTTCCAGAAACGCGCATGGCTGACGCCCTCCCGCCCCAACGCGGAAATCGCGCCTTGGAAATCGAGGAAAAACTGCGTGACATGTTGGTAAATCTCGGCTTGCAAGAGGTTATCAACCACCGCCTCACCTCCCCCGAAAACGAAGCCCGCCGCTTCCCCGCTGGAGAAGCTCCCGAAGAAAAATACCACTCGTTGGCTAATCCCATTTCGCCTGAGCGTTCGGTGCTGCGCCACAGCCTACTAGCTAGCATCATGAACACCATCGAGGAAAATTACCGTCTCCAAGACCGGCTTGCCATTTTCGAAATTGGGCCAATCTTCCTCCCAGACGAGCAATCCGAGCTGCCAAATGAGGTCACTCGCCTAGCCATCGCGCTTACAGGCCCTCGCACCCTCCCCGACTGGGGAAACGCCGGCGCGACCGCCATGGATTTTTATGACCTGAAAGGTATTCTTGAAACGGCTTTGGGAGGATTGCACCTGCGTGATATCCGCTGCGAGCCGGGTCAACACCCCAGCTTCCATCCCGGCAAATGCGCGTGGGTTTATCTGGGGGAGACGAAAATCGGTTCCTTTGGCGTGTTGCACCCCTTGGTGCGTGAGAACTACGATCTCCCCCAAACGCCGCTCATGGCCGCCGATTTTGATCTCTCTGCCATCATTGCCGCCGTACCCGCCCTCTTTGATGTTGATGCCATCCCCAACCAACCTCCCGTTTTCGAGGATTTGGCCGTTGTCGTGGACGAAAACATCCCCGCGGAAAAAGTTGCCGCTCTCATTCGCCAAACCGGCGGAAAGATGCTCTCTGATTTGCGTTTGTTCGATGTTTATCGCGGCGGACAGGTCGGAGAAGGCAAAAAGAGCCTGGCCTACAGCCTGGTGTACCAACATCCCGAACGCACGCTGACAGATAAAGACGTCTTGAAGATACGCAAGAGCATCATTTATCGTGTAGGGCGTGAGTTAAAGGGAAAGCTCAGGGAATGAGGTAATTAGGTAAAGAGGAAAGTAAGAGGCGGAGGAGATGCGTTAGTTTTCTTCCGCCTTTTTTCTTGTGGTAGTTTGGTATAATGTTAATGATTAGCCCGCTACTTTTAAAAACGCAATTTGGATTATGCTAAAGAGGAGGACTTTTATGTCATCTGCGGCTATTACTACTATAACGAAAATGATGGAAACTCTACCTGAATCCACCCAGGAACAAGCAGTGGAACATTTACGTAATTTCATTACAGAAGCGCTGGATGAAAGTCAATGGGATGCTTCATTCAAGAAAACGCAAAAACAGTTAATCTCTGCCGCGCGGCAAGCTAGAAAAGAAATCGCAGCAGGTCATTCGCAATCAATGGACTATGACCGGCTATGAAATCCGCCACATTGCCCTCGTTTTGGAAGGTATATGCATCCCTTGATAAATCCATTAGGCGTAGTGTCAGAAAGGCCTATTACTTATGGGCGCAGAATCCTTTTCATCCATCTTTGCATTTTAAGTGCATCAACAGCGAAGAAAATATCTAGTCTGTAAGAGTTACGTTGAGCCATCGGGCCATTGGTGTTCTTGATGGAGAAACGGTCACTTGGTTTTGGATTGGTGACCACGACACTTATAAACGCTTTTTCTCCTAAAGCAGCTGTGGGGCAGGCTAGTATATTGGTAAATCGAGAAATTGGAAAGTAAGAGGCGGATTGAAATGGTCAACGCCATTCTAATCCGCCTTTTTTTGCAGCAGCCTAAACACCCACTTCAGCGTTACAGATTCGGATCGTAAGGGGGAAGCTCACACCTAATAGGTTTATCTTGCCTGTCTCCCATAGCGTAGGCGGCTTGGATTAAAATATGGACTTGTGAAGTCCCTTCGTAGATGACCGCGCTCTTTGTGTTGCGCAGATACCTTTCAACATTATATTCATCTGAATACCCATACGCTCCGTGTATTTGTACCGCGTCGTCAGCCGCCTGACGAGCCGCCTCGGTACAATACCATTTTGCCATGCTTGTTTCGCGCGTATTTCGGATGCCTTTGTTTTTTAGCCAGCCTGCTTTCCAGACTAACATTTGCCCCATATCAAGAGACTGCTGCATATTGGCGATCATTTGCTGCATAAGTTGGTATTGCGCTATGGGCTTGCCAAACGTATGGCGTTCTTTAGCGTAGTGGATGGATTCTTCAAGGCAAGCTTTGATGACGCCAATTGCTCCGGCGGCTACCGCGTACCGAGCGTTGTCGATTGCGCCCATGGCAATTTTGAAGCCCTCTCCCTCTTCTCCCAAACGATGACTGGCTGGAACGCGGACGTCTGACATACTGATCCAGCCTGTGTTGCTGGCTCGGACGCCCATCTTGCCTTCAATACTGCCCGTCGTTAGACCTTTCCAGCCGCGCTCTAAAATAAAGGCCGTAATACCACGCGAACCTTTATCTGTATCGGTTTTGGCAAAAACCAGAAAACGGTCGGCAACATCGGCTAACGTGATCCACATTTTCTCGCCATTGAGAATATAATCGCTCCCGTCTTTTCGGGCGGTGCTTTGAAGTCCCGCCACATCAGAGCCGGCGTTGGGTTCGGTCAGGCCAAAGCAAGCTAGGTTTTCACCGGCAGCTAATGGAGGAAGAAATTCTTGTTTTTGTTTTTCGGTACCCCACTGATAAATGGGCAAAGCGTGTAAAGCCAAGTGGACGGCGACTGTCTCTCGTAGTGAAGAGTCAGCATATTCTAAACCTTCAGAAATAATGCCCAGCGAGATATAGTCCATCCCCGCTCCGCCATATTTTTCGGGGAGACAAATTCCTAAAAACCCTAAATTTGCCATTTTGGGAATTAATTCAATGGGAAAGGTGTGTTCGCGATCATGGTCTTTGATGATGGGACGAATCTCTTTCCGAGCAAAATCATAGACCATTTTTTCAACCATTTTGTGTTCATCAGAATATTGAAAATCCATAATGCTTTTCCTGTTTTTTTGGGGATAGGGAATAAGTGATGGTTTGTCTGTTTTTTGGCGTGTTACCCTCGAAAGTCGTAGATGCCATCTCTAACGGGCCACACGCTAGAGCAAGAGGAGCACGTCAGGGCGTCTTGCTCTTCCCGTAGGTTTGCGCTCCCGCACGCCGGGCAACGGAAGAACCCATCCACAACGGCATTGCCCTCGGTTACAGACTCCACGGCTTGGTTGCGGGTGAAAACGCTGGGAGTGAGCTGCCACCATCCGCCGGTGAACTGCGCCATGGAATCCATGGCTACTAAAATTTTTAGGGGAACGAGTTTTTTTAGCAAGCCAATCCGAAAGTGGGAAACTGTTAATTGACGCTCAACTTGAAATCCCGCTTCCTTTAGCCAAGCGCGGATTGTTTTGGGGTGAAAGTCAAAGTTTAGCTCTACAAATTCCACTGGCTCTGGCGTAAATGGACTCCAGTTTTGGCGGCCTAATAGGTAGCGGGCAATGGCTTTCAGGTTGAGTTTATTGGCGAATTCAAGGATGAATGTGCCCTGGGGCTGCATCACGCGCCGAATTTCGCGGAGAGCGGCGGGGGCGTCTGCCATGTGGTGCAGGGTGCGGATCATGGTTGCGCCATCAAAGAGGTTGTTCACAAAGGGGAGTTTGTAGGCATCGGCAGCGGCGTATATGTAGCGGTCACCGCGCCCCAAGCGGGTTTGGGCTTGTTGAAGCTGGGTAAGGGAATAATCCAGGAGGACGATGCGTTGGTAACCTTTGTAGCGGGGCGTGTTTCGCCCGGCTCCGGCCCCCACTTCTAGGAGCAGGTTGCCGCGCGGGGGGAGCAAACGCCGGAGGGCGATGGCTTCGGTTTGATCTTCGTAGTCGCGCCCGCCCTCTTCCCAGAAACTGGTTTGGTAGTCGGAGCCTTCGTAATTACAAACAGGGGGTGTTTGTGGGGTCATATTTTTATTTGCCATTCGCAGTTCATTTATTTTTCTATGCGCCCGTTGTAGCCACGGCCAACTCCGCGATATTTGAAGCCTAATGCGGCCATTTTTTCGGGGTCATAGATATTTCGCCCGTCAAATAAAAGGGGCTGTTTCATGGTGTCACGGATTTGTCTTAGATCTAGTTGTCGGAATTCGTTCCAGGCGGTGTTGACCATGAGTACATCGCAGCCTTCTGCCATTTGGTAAGGAGTGGGCAGCATTTTTACGTTGGGCAGCATTTGAGCGGCTTCTTCCATAGCTATGGGGTCGTAGGCGCGAACAGTGGCGCCAGCGGCTTGCAAGCCTTGGGCTATATTGACAGCTGGAGACTCTCTCATGTCATCGGTATTAGGTTTGAACGTTAAACCAAGCAACCCGACTGTTATGCCTTCTAAGGATTCTTTTTCCAGCATATCTTTTACACGCTGAACGGCCATTTCTCGGCGGTCGTCGTTAATTTCCATCACGGAGTGGAGAAGCTGGGGATGGCGGCCTTTTTCTTCGGCCATGTGGGCTAGGGCTTTGACATCTTTGGGGAAACACGACCCGCCGTAGCCAATTCCGGCTTGCAGGAACTGAGCGCCAATGCGCTGGTCGTATCCCATGCCGGCGGCAACTTCTGTCACATCTGCGCCTAAGTCTTCGCAAATATTAGCAATTTCATTGATGAAAGAAATTTTGGTGGCTAGGAAAGCATTGGAGGCGTATTTTATCATCTCGGCTGTACGCAGGTCGGTGACCACAATGGGCGCTCGCAATGGCAAGTGGAGTTGAGCAACTTTATCGGCTGCTTCTTCATCCAGCGATCCAAGGATAACGCGATGGGGGTTCATGAAATCGCCAATGGCCGCTCCCTCACGCAAAAATTCAGGGCATGAAACCACTGAGAATGGAATAGCCTCGGCTTGGTGTTCGGCGACAATGCCAGCCACCCAGTCACCTGTTCCCACGGGGACAGTAGATTTATTAATGATAATCAGCTCCCCTTGCATGTTCTGAGCTACGGAACGGGCGGCGGCGGCCACGTATCTCAAATCGGCCTCACCATCTACGCCAGAAGGAGTTCCTACCGCTATAAAAACGAATTGGCTATCCTTTAGGGCTTCAGTATATGAGGTGGTGAAAGAAAGTCGCCCGGCGTTCATATTGCGATCCACCAGCTCTTTTAACCCAGGTTCATAAATAGGCATAACGCCATTTTTTAAGCCCTCAATTTTCTTTTCGTTAATATCTAAACCAATGACGCGGTTGCCTAAATCTGCGAAGCAAGCGGCGGTAATAAGTCCAACATAGCCAGTTCCAACGACACATATTTTTTTCATTTTTTATTTATCCTTATTAGAGAGATCCGCTCCCATAAAATTAGCATCAATATCAAATGTAAGCGTGCGGCAACATTTTTATACACACGGGGCAATCTTACCATACCTCTCATTTTTCGTGGAATCGAATAAATTTAGGGGAGTGTACACCGTGTGCAAAACCCACCTTCGCGGATTGAATTTCCACTAATTTTCGAGATGACGCCCAACATTAGTCGTTCTGCACTGCTTAAACATCCGCAACTGCCCGCCCAAACTCCGGTTCTTGTTTTATAATATAGCTAGCATTTTCCATAAATTCAGTAAACCGCAACAAGGAGATTTCTTATGTCTGGTCCACGTGAAGTCCGTGCCCCTCGCGGCACAAAAAGAGTTTGTAAATCATGGCTCACCGAAGCCCCCTATCGAATGATTCAAAATAACCTGGATCCCGAAGTAGCTGGCGACCCCAACAACCTGATTGTTTACGGTGGGAGCGGGCGAGCCGCTCGGAACTGGGAAGCGTTTGATGCTATCCTAGAAACGTTGAAAGAACTCGAAGACGATGAGACGCTTCTCATTCAGTCAGGCAAGCCTGTCGCAGTCTTCAAAAGCCATCCCGATGCCCCTCGCGTATTGCTCGCCAACTCTAACCTGGTGCCTCATTGGGCCACTCAAGAACATTTTGACGAATTATCCGCCAAAGGGCTGATGATGTACGGTCAAATGACAGCCGGTTCCTGGATTTATATTGGCACGCAAGGCATTTTGCAAGGGACTTATGAAACATTAGGCTCCTTGGCTCATAAAAAAGGATGGCCTTCTTTGAAAGGGAAATTCACCCTCACCGCCGGATTAGGCGAAATGAGCGGGGCCCAACCCCTGGCCATCACCATGAATGAGGGAGTGGGGTTGATAGTTGAAGCGGACCCCGCTCACGCTTACCGCAAATTAGATATTGGCTACGTAGACGAAGTCGTAGACAATTTAGATGAAGCCCTGGTCTTGGTCAATCAATACCTAGAGGCAGGGAAAGCCAAATCCATTGGGTTGATAGGGAACGCGGCAGACGTTTTCCCTGCTCTTGTAGAGCGCGGCATAACGCCCGATGTGGTTACCGACCAAACCTCGGCCCACGATGCCCTTAATTACATCCCCCACGGCATGAGCTTTGAAGAAGCCATGAAACTCCGCGAATCTGACCCTGACGAATATCGCCGCCGTTCCAAAGCGTCTATGGTTGTACACGTTCAGGCTATGCTAGACCTTCAAAAACGCGGCGCAGAAGTCTTCGATTACGGGAACAACATCCGTCAACAAGCCTACAATCAGGGGCTAGAAAACGCATTCGACTTCCCCGGCTTTGTCCCCGCTTACATTCGCCCCCTCTTCTGTGAAGGCAAAGGCCCATTCCGGTGGGTGGCTCTCTCTGGAGACCCCGAAGACATTTACCGCACAGACGAAGCCATTTTAGAATTATTCCCTGAAGACGAACATCTCACCCGCTGGATAAAGATGGCCCAAAAACAAGTCCCATTTCAAGGATTGCCCTCTCGGATTTGCTGGTTGGGATACGGAGAACGCGTTCAAGCGGGATTGGCTTTCAACAACCTGGTTGGTGAGGGAATAGTAAAAGCGCCCATCGTTATTGGGCGTGATCACCTTGACGCGGGCTCTGTGGCTTCTCCCAACCGAGAAACAGAGGGCATGCGAGATGGCACTGACGCGGTAAGCGATTGGCCCCTCCTCAACGCCATGCTCAATGCCGTTGGCGGCGCCACCTGGGTTTCGTTCCACCACGGCGGCGGAGTAGGCATAGGTTACAGTCAACACGCTGGGCAAGTCATTGTCGCCGATGGGACAGCCGAAGCGGCCCGCCGCTTGGAACGCGTTCTCACCACCGATCCCGGCTTGGGCATTGTCCGCCACGCAGACGCTGGTTACGAGCAGGCCATTGCTGCGGCCAAACGGCACGGAATTAAAATGCCAATGCTGCGTTCGTAGTGCATCGTAAAACTAACCACGGCGCGTTCGTAGCAGGGCACGAAAGTGCCCGAAGTGTGTCGTAAAACTGCCACGGCTACTTTCGTAGTCTATTACAAGCTGGCGCAAATTAGCGAATAAACAAAACCTTAGGAGCAAAAACATTATGCACAGAATGGGAATTTTCACAAGCGGCGGAGATTCATCTGGCATGAACTCTGCCTTACGCTCAGCTGTTCGCACCGCTTTAAACTTAGGTGTAGACACCTATGTCATTTACGAAGGTTATCGTGGATTAGTAGAAGGTGGTGATAAGATTAAAAAAATGGCTTGGAATGACGTAGGCGGAATCTTACAGCAAGGAGGCACGTTTATAGGTACGGCTCGCTGCCAGCGTTTTCGCACCCGCGAAGGGCGGTGTCAGGCAGCCCACAATCTAGTAAAAAAAGGGATTGACGCTCTCATAGTCATCGGTGGAGACGGCAGTCTCACCGGAGCCAATCTCTTCCGAGAAGAGTGGCCTGAACTGCTTAGCGAATTGCTAGCAGAGAGCAAAATCACGCCAGAAACCGCTCACAGTTATTCCAATTTGCGGGTTGTGGGTTTGCCTGGTTCTATAGACAATGACATGTATGGCTCTGATATGACCATTGGCGCTGACACCGCTTTGCATCGCATTACAGAAGCTATAGACGCCATTAGCAGCACCGCTGCCAGCCACAAACGCAGCTTTGTGGTTGAAGTAATGGGGCGGCATTGTGGCTACTTGGCAATTATGAGCGCGTTGGCCACGGGCGCAGATTGGGTCTTTGTGCCAGAAAACCCACCCGCTCCCGAAGAGTGGAAAACAGATATGTGCCAAGCCCTGCAAGCAGGAAGAGAAGCGGGGCGCCGAGATAACACCGTTATCTTAGCAGAAGGCGCACGCGATAGTGATGGCACCCCCATCACCAGCCAAGAGGTGAAACACGTTATCGAAGAACGCCTAGGAGAAGATACCCGCATCACTATCTTGGGACACGTTCAGCGTGGAGGTGCTCCCAGCGCTTTTGACCGGAATTTAGGCACTTTGCTGGGGCATGCCGCAGTTGAACATCTCACAAAAATTGAGCCAGAAGACGAGCCGCAACTTATTGGTATTCATGGCAACCGGGTGACTTCTTCTCCGCTTATGGATTGCGTACACAGAACACATGCCATTGCCAAATACGCTGAAGAACACGAATACGCAAAAATGATGGAACTGCGTGGGGGAAGCTTTGCATCTGTCTATGAAATACTTCACGTCCTGCTCCAGGCCGGGCCAAATCCCCCAGAAAAAATTGAACGCAAACTGCGCATCGCTGTGATGCATTCTGGCGGGCCCGCTCCGGGAATGAACACCGCCGTTCGAGCTGCCGTGCGCTGGGGAAGAAATCTGGGACATACTATGTTAGGTGTTTATAATGGCTTTCCAGGTTTGGTAAACAATGAAGTAAAAGAATTAAATTGGATGGATGTGAATGGATGGTGCTGCAAGGGCGGCGCGGAACTGGGAACAAATCGTGACGTTCCCGCAGATGGTGAATTCTATGCTATTGCCCGTACCCTCGAACAGCAAGAAATAGACGGCTTATTGGTCATTGGCGGTGAAACTGGGTATGATAGCGCTTATGAAATGTTCCACCGCCGCCGGGATTTTCCCAACTTTAACATCCCCATTGTTTGCCTGCCAGCTACTATAGATAACGACCGCCCCGGCTCTGAATTGAGCATCGGATCTGACACAGCTCTAAATAACATAATTTCTGCTGTCGATAAAATCAAAGAATCCGCGGTAGCCTCTCGCCGCTGTTTTGTGGTAGAAACCATGGGCGAATACTGTGGCTACTTAGCCTTTATGAGCGGGCTAGCGACAGGAGCTGAACGAGTTTATTTGCACGAAGACAAGCTGAATCTAAAAGATATACAGGCGGATGTTGACCAACTAGTAGTAGGGTTTAAACGCGGCAAACGCCTGGGATTGATAATACGGAATGAATTGGCTCACCCTGTGTACACAACCGACTTCATGGTTCGCGTATTTGAGGCAGAAGGGGAAGATGTATTCGATGTTCGGCAAGCCATCTTAGGGCATTTACAGCAAGGTGGAAGCCCTTCACCCTTTGACCGCATTCAGTCTACGCGCCTAGCCGTGCATTGTGTAGATTACATTATTGAACAAGCGTTATCTTTCGAATCCCGCAGCGCATTTGTAGGCTTACAGGGTGGAAAAATAACCTTTACGGGGCTGGAAGATTACCCCCGTGTGGCTGACCAAACCTATGGACGTCCCAAAACTCAGTGGTGGCTAGATTTACGAGATATTGCCAGAGTGATGGCGCAACCCGCGCCCGCACCGAATAAATGAATCTCTAAAAAGTTATCCAATACAATTTAGTGTTTTCACCATACAAAAAAACGCGGTTACTAAAAGTGACCGCGTTTTTGACTTCTTGCTCTTCTGTTTTCTCAAGTTTCCACTTTGTGATAAGTAATTTTCTCAACCTGGACGTTTTCTTTACCAACTATATCTCGTAACCGCCTAATCAATTCATCGTTCAAATTCGTGGTTGCGTCTGGAAACTCTATTAAATGACTCTGTTCCCCTTCAAAAATTTGAAAAGCAAACTTGTCATTGCCGGGATAACTGATGAATGTCCCATACACTTGGCGGAGGCGTAAATTATCACGTATTTTGTCTTTGCGGGGATGAAAAACCACCGTAGCCATATAAATGGCGTCTTTGTCTTTATCTAACAAAGGGGATGGCGGTTTGGGCGTGGGGACAATTTTTTCAGGCGCAATTTCTTGTGCGGGGGATGACTCTTCTGCAATCTGTGCCGAGGGTTGAGCAGTTGATGGAGCGGGTTGCTCTTCTTGGAGCGTCTCGGTTGGCACAATGTCAAAGGTTGGCATTTCGTCATTTTCTTCTGGGGACTCAAAAGTTTGAGACGCTTCTTCCCACCCTGGCGGAAAAGCTGGGGGTGGTAAGGGGGTTGCTCGCTTTTTCGTTTGGGGTTGTTCAGCCGTTTGGGGTGAGGGTTTTGGTTTGGCGCTGGGGAATGGCATTGGCGTTTCTCGGATAGTTTTTCGCCGCGCTTGCACAACGTTTTTTGGGGAAGGGGCCGCAGGCTCATCTGCTGGACGAACGCGCGTTAACTCGGAGGTAACGCTGTCTACCAGTATTTTTGGCTCGCCACGTTCGGCGTCCACTTTTCCTCTTACTAGAATAATTTCATCAAAGCGAATTTGGCTGCTATATGTTGCCCATGTTCTGGGAAATAACACCAGGTCAATGGCACCTTGCGTATCTTCTATGGTGACAAAGGCCATTGGTTTGCCGGCTTTGGTTTGGTGGTTGCGAATTTTGGTGACGATGCCGGCCACGGTTACCGGTTCGTGGTGACGGGCTTCTCCTAGTTCTTGGGCAAAATAGCTGACGCTGCCTTTGAGTATATCCATGACGGGGTTGAGAGGGTGGTCGGAGACGTAGAGGCCAATTAATTCTCGTTCCCAATCTAGTTGCGCCCGGCGGTTGACAACGATTGAGGATTCGGGAAGGGTGATTTTCTCTTCTAGGCCGGTGGCTTCTCCGAACATAGAAAGTTGCCCAATTTCAGATGCTTCAAAATTAGAGCCGCTAATGGACATGATACGCTCCATAGCTTCTAGCAAGGCTGGGCGGCTGCCAAAATCATCTAAGGCACCTACTTGAATGAGGCTTTCTAAGGCGCGTTTTCCTACTTTGCGAAGGTCAACACGGTGCAAGAAGTCATTAATGTCGGCAAAAGGTGTTCCTTTTCGACCAGCGCAAATAGTTTCTATTGACCCTTCGCCAACGTTTTTTACCGCTCCCAAGCCAAAGCGGATACGAGATTCTCCTTTGGCGTCATCTTGAATGGTGAAGCCCCAGTTGCTGTAATTGACGTTGGGGGGAAGAACTTCAATGCCCATTAGGCGACATTCAGAAGCGTAGAGGGTGACGCTGTCTGTGTTTCCTTGGTATACGGTTAAGAGCGCGGTCATGTATTCTACGGAATAATGGGTTTTGAGGTAGGCTGTTTGGACGGCTATCATTCCGTAATCGGCGGCGTGAGATTTGTTAAAACCGTAGCGGGCGAATTTCTCCCAATCCTTAAAGATGGCTGCAGCTGTTTTTCTCTCCATGCCTTTGCTAACTGCGCCTTCGACAAATTTGAGGCGATGTTTTTCAACTTCTTTCTTTTTCTTTTTGGCGACTGCTTTGCGTAAACTATCAGATTCGGCGGGAGTGTAACCGGCCACTGCCACGGCGCTGAGCATGATTTGCTCTTGATAAACAGGAAGCCCATAGGTCTCTTCGTAAATAGGGGCAAGGTCTGGATGTTGGTAAGTGACTTCTTGTTCTCCGTGCATGCGTTCAATGTAATCTGGAATGAAATCCATGGGCCCTGGGCGGTAGAGTGCCACCATGGCAATAACATGCTCTAGTTTGGTGGGCTTCATAGATTTTAGGTAACGTCTCATTCCAGAACTTTCTAATTGAAAGACACCAATTGCATCCCCGCGCCCAAGAAGTTGGTAAGTTTCTGGGTCATCGACAGGAATGTTGTCTAGAGTAAATTTTATGCCGTGGCGTTCTTGGATGAGTTCACTAGCCTGCGCCATAATTGTTAGAGTAGACAGCCCTAAAAAGTCTATTTTGAGAAGGCCAAGATAATCTACTATGCCCATTTCAAATTGAGTGACGGTGTTAATAGGGCTATCGCCCGTATTGCCTGTAGGGCGATTCAGCGGCACATATTCAACAACGGGCTTATCGGTGACGACCACGCCCGCGGCATGTGTCCCAGCGTTGCGGATAGTGCCTTCCATTTCTCTAGCAGTGTCTATGAGGTCTTGTAAATAGGGAGCGTCTGCGTATAACTTTTTGAATTCAGTAGAGCTTTTTAGTGCCTGAGTAATGCTCATTGGAGGTTGGTTGGGGATAGTTTTTGCGACACGGTCAACTTCCGAAAGAGGAATATCCATCACCCGGCCCACGTCTCGAATAGCCGCGCGGGCTTTCATAGTTCCAAAAGTGATAATCTGAGCTACCTTGTCGTTCCCGTATGTGTCGGCGCAGTAATGCATTAGCTCCGCTCGGCGGTCGTCTGGAAAGTCAAGGTCAATATCAGGCATGCTGATGCGCCCGGGATTTAAGAATCGCTCAAAAATTAAGTCATGCGGCAGAGGGTCAAGAGGGGTAATTTCTAAGGAATAGGCAACAATAGAGCCAGCTGCTGAGCCTCTGGCGTTGTACCATATTTTGCGCTTTTGAGCGTATTGACAAATATCCCAGACAATCAAGAAGTAGGCGTCAAAGCCCATGTCATGGATGATTTTCAATTCGTATTCCAAGCGCTCTTTTACCTCTGGAGCATCAGCCCTCTCACCATATCGCTTGCGAAGCCCGCTATCACAAAGGCTTTTGAGATAAGATTTAGCTGTTTCTCCTTCTGGGACGGGGAATTCAGGTAGGTGGTACTCTTTGAAGCTTAAATCGGTGTTGCAGCGTTCGGCGATCCAAAGCGTGTTTTCAATGGCTCCAGGGACATTGCCAAAGAGGTCTTTCATCTCTTGCGGAGAGCGTAAGTAGTAGTCTGCGCCCGACATGCGCATTCTGTTGGGGTCCGCTAATAATTTCCCCGTCTGGATAGCCAGCAAAACGTCTTGCAAGCGGGCGTCTGAAGGCTTGATGTAGTGAACGTCGTTAGTTGCCACATAACGAGCGTTAAAGTCTTTCCCCATTTCTAAGAGCGTTTTATTAATTTGGGTTAATTCGGGAATGTTATGCTCTTGGAGTTCCAGAAAGAAACGGTCACGGCCAAAGACATCAAAATACCAGGCCATTTTTTCGTGAGCCTTGTCAAATTGTCCCGCTTGTATAGCGCGGGGAATTTCACCCGCCATGCAAGCAGATGTGACAATGAGACCCTCGGCGTGATTGGCTAAGTACTCATGGTCAATTCTTGGCTTATAGTAGAACCCCTCTAGCTGAGATGCGGAAGCAATTTTGAGTAGATTTTGATAACCGGTTTGATTTTCCGCCAAGAGAAGGATATG
>QMOK01000062.1 GCA_003648195.1 Chloroflexota bacterium
ATGAGGCCTTTTCACCATACCGATTATGGAATATTGAAACGCGCCTTGTCCTAACTCTTTCATTTCTGTACCTTTTTCTCTTCCACTTCCTTGTTTGCTCCCTTTGAGCATTCTTCACCGCTGCCTAAACTTCCTTCTTATTGACGCTATTATGCCTATCTGGTAGAATTTCATCCGCTTTGGAGCGTTGTACCCTTCGCTCTAGCAAATTCGCATAAGGCCGTTCCAGAAAACGGATATTCCATAGGTTCTGGAACAACCTTAAATTGGTATAAGTTATCTTTAGAAAGGGCTTGAAACTATGAAAATATTACTACTTGAAGATGTATATAAATTAGGACGCGCTGGCGAAGTTAGGAAAGTAGCCCCAGGCTATTACCGCAACTACTTGATGCCGCAAGGATTAGCTATTTTAGCCACCCCCGGAGCCATCAAACAAGCTGGGCGCATCCAAAAGCAAGGAGAAGTAAAACGCACGCGCCTCAACAACGAAATGGGCGGCGTCGCAGAACAACTAGAAGGAATGCTTTTCACTTTTGCTGCTAGAGCTAGTCAGGCTGGCCGCTTATATGGTTCGGTAAGCACTCACATGCTGGCCGAAGCCATCAGCGAGAAACTTGGAATCACTATCGAATCTAAGCAAATCGAAACCCAGCCTTTGCGCATGCTTGGTACACACAAAGTATCTGTTCGCCTTACCGTAGATCTAATTCCCGTCATCAATGTCATTGTACACAGAGAAGGCGAAACACCCCAATCCGCTTTAACCGAAGAAGAACAAGAAGCTTCTAAAGCTGCAAAAGCTCTTGAAGAACTTGAATCTGAAGAAACTGTAGAAGTTGCCGAAGCCGACGAGGAACCGGAAACCGAATAATTAGGTAATCCGCCTTTTCACTTTATTGAACGCCGGCCTGGGGACGATTTCAGGCCGGTTTTTCTATGGGAAATTGTTGCATGACAAGCGGCTCAATTGGTCAAAAACTGCGCCAGGCACGCGAAGAACAAGAGCGAACATTAGAAGAAATCGCTCTCGTTACTCGGATTCGCTTGCACTACTTGCAAGCAATGGAAGCGGACAACTTTGAAGCCCTGCCTTCCACCGCCCAACAGCGAGGTTTTTTACGCTCTTATGCCAAATGTTTGGGTATTGCCCCAGAACCATTGGTGACATGGCTAAAAGAGGGAAAACGTCCCTCGTTTGACAAGCCCGCAACAGCCGTAGAACTCCAATTCGAAGAAACCGAAGAAGTAAAAAAAGAAGGGGGAAAACTTGAAGATATTGGAGAAAGTCTCAAAAAACAACGAGAACTTTTAGGCTTTTCTATAAATGACATTGAACGCCAGACGCACGTCAAACCCCGCTATCTGCACGCCCTAGAAGAAGGCCGATTTGACGACCTACCCTCCCCCGTGCAGGGGCGCGGAATGCTCAAAAACTACGCCAGTTTTCTGGGCTTAGACCCTGACCCCCTATTACTGAGATTCGCGGAAGATTTTCAGGCTCAACTAAAAGAAAAACAATCAAACCAAGCCCATCTCCCCCAACACGCAGAAATGGCACTGGAAAAACAGTCTTGGTTTAGACGTGTTTTCTCGCAGCATTTTATCGTTAGCGGCCTATTCGCACTTGTGCTCATAGTAGTAATTGTTTGGGCGAGTGTGCAAATTTTTGAAAAAAGAGCAGAGGAAACTGAGTCTCCCCCCAGTATTCCAGGAATTGCAGACGTCTTATTACCTTCTTCTACACCTTCGCCGACCTCAACGCTCGTTTTTACTCCCCAGGTTGGCATTGAACTAGACGTAGAGACAAACGCAGCCAGCTCGGCAGAAGAAATCAAAAGCACCCTTATCCCAGCAGCCGCAGAAGGGGAAATACAAGTTCAACTTGCCATTGTCCAGCGGACGTGGGTGCGCGTCACCGTGGATGGCGAAGAAGTATTCAGTGGCCGCATGTTGCCCGGCAGTGTTCACGTTTTTGGCGGGGAAGAACAAATTGAAGTTCTCACCGGAAATGCCGCTGGCGTAATTCTCACGTACAACCAACGAGAACTGGGAGTATTAGGAATCTATGGGGGAGTAGCAAACCTAATTTTCACGCGGAATGGCATTTTAGACCCTACGCCTACAATCACACCCACGCCCACAATCACACCTACGCCCACGGCCACGGCCACATTCACAATCACGCCCACCCCACAGAACTAGGCTGGGGAATAACCACCAAATTACAGCACCACGCTCGAATATCAGAGGTATCCCCCACATGAAAAAGAAAACGTTTTACATGATTTCGCTGGGTTGCGCGAAAAACACAGTCGATTCTGACGCCATGACCCAACTCCTCCACCGCGAGGGTTACCAACCAGTCGAAAACCCCCTCGATGCCAAGGTGCTCATTGTTAACACCTGTGGATTCATTGAAGCCGCTCGAACAGAGTCCTACCAAGTTTTGGAAGAGATGGCAGATCTCAAACAAAAAGGCCAATTGCTAATTGCAGCTGGATGCCTGACGCAACGCTATGGGGAGGAGGTCATTCGGCGCGTGCCTGGCATTGATGGCGTTTTGGGAACCCGCAGGTGGATGGATATAGTAGAAGTTGTCACCTCTCTTCGGAAGGAAAGTCATCCCCGGCCACTTTGCCATCTCCCTGCGGGAGAGACAATTGGGCAAGACACCCGTGGAGCAATACTGGCGCACATCCAAGGGGGGAGCGCGTACCTCAAAATAGCGGATGGCTGCCGCCGGGCGTGCGCCTACTGCGCCATCCCGCTCATCAAAGGGACTTCCATCAGCCGGCCTATGGAAGATATTGTTCAAGAAGCGTTGTTTTTACAAAAGAACGGCGTCCGTGAAATAAACCTCATCTCTCAAGACACCACAGACTATGCCCGCGACCTAGGCATCAAAGATGGGTTAGCAAAATTACTAGAAACGCTCGCGGTCTCCATCCCCAACTTAGATTGGATACGGATTTTATACGCTTTTCCGGGTGCTATCACCGACCAATTAATTAACGTCATGGCCGCGCACGAAAATATACTCCCTTACATTGATATTCCTCTCCAGCACGCCCACCCCAGCGTTTTGCGCCGTATGCAGCGACCGTCCAATATAGACTGGGTGCATAAAACAGTTGCCAAGTTGCGAAAAGCCATGCCTAACCTAGCCCTGCGAACAACTTTCATCGTTGGCTACCCCAACGAAACGGAAGAGGAATTCCAAGCTTTGCTTGATTTTGTAGAAGAGATCCACTTTGACAGGGTAGGCGTTTTTGAGTTCTCGTTTGAGACTGGCACCCCGTCCGAGCCTTTGGGAGACCCCATCCCTGCCGAAGTCAAAACCGAGCGTAAGGAGCGTCTCATGCTCGCGCAGCAAAACATATCCCTGACGAGAAACCAAGCCCTGGTGGGCAAAACGCTAAACGTATTAATAGAAGGCCAGGGAATGGTAGAGGCAAGCAACGATATCATCTCCTTAGGCCGCTCTTACCGTGACGCGCCCGAAATTGATGGGATGGTCATAGTTGAAGACGCCGCCCCCGTGGGCGAGATTATCCCCGTGCGTATCACCGGAGCAATGGTTTATGATTTGGTGGGCACAACAAGGGTCAAATAGCTTGTTTGTTAATCTTAAAATTATGCCGCGAGATAGGTAACTGCAACGCTAATCAAGTATAATGAACAAAGAGCCGTGCAGACAGACAATTTTGTAGCGAAGAACAGTTAGCTTAAAGCCATATCATTGATTTCCTTGAAAATAATTAACTTACGAGGTGAAATATGAAAACCCAGCATCAATTACGCAGGATTGTTAATTTTGTTCTAGCCATTACATTGGCGCTTAGTGTTTCGCTGACATGGGTAAATAGAATAGCCTACGCTGGGTATGGCATCTTTGAATCATACACGATACTTGATACAGGCAGCGGCAATACATTTTATGATTGCAACGCAGATACAAGTAACCCCGACTTTGACGGCAATGATCTTGGCGACTACAAAGTTACCGATACGCTGACATTGAACGGCGCTCAAGTAAAGGCATGGGAAAACGATGGAGATAACCTTGATAGCGCAGAAATGTTCTATAGGCTTTATCTCACTAGCGAGACTGGCGGCTCTTTTACATCAGTAAATCTCCCTGATTATTTGGATTTAGGAGGCAACGACGAGCAATACGAAGATACAGATGCCGGAATAAATTTACTAAGCGGACTTGAAGCCGGCGACTATTATCTTGAAGTATATTTCAGAGCACATGAAGATAGCGGTGGCTATGCCTATGATGGTAACGCGGAAGATGCTTATCAGGCTACTTTTACCGTTTTAGCGAACACAAGCCAGGGCAGCGGCGACTGGGACGCTATCACCTGGTCTTACGGGCACGAACCAACCTCAACCGAGCCTGTTGAGATTGCAAGTGGTCACACCGTGGCCTTAGATGGAGCAGCCAATGCCATGCACTTGGTGGTTGAGGGAACTTTAAATTTAGGAATAGACACGTTAACAATAGCGGATAAAGGAACCTTAGAAAACAACGGTACATTCACCGCCAGTAATGGCACAGTCGCTTTCGCTGGGGATGGCACAGTGGCGGGAACCGTGACATTCAACGATGTTACCCTCGCCGGTGGAGTAGACTTTGGCGCTAGCTCCACAATTAACGGCATGTTACAAATTAATTCTGGGGGTTACGTGGACACAAATGCCCCCACCTATGCCAGCGATTCCATTCTTAAATATAATACCGGCGGAACTTACGGACGCTCCACAGAATGGAGCGGAGAGAACAACCCATACCATGTGCAATTTGGCAACAATACAACCTTAGACCTGGCAAACGGCGACAACTCCACCGCGCGAACCATACTAGGAGATTTAACCATCGCCAGCGGTTCTACTCTGAACATGGGGGCAGGCATGAACGCCGATCTCACTATCGATGGAGAAGTCAATATCTACGGCACGCTCGCATTAGCCGGGGGAAGCGGCAACCTAAAAGTCGGTGGCGACTTCACCAAACAGTCAGGCGGCTCATTTACCAATAATGGCAGTTATGTTTATTTCAATGGTGGTGGAAGTCAAAACATCACTGGTGCCCTAAGCGGTTCTAGCAATCGCTTTGAACGCATTATCGTTACCAATAACTCCACGGTTACTTTTAATAACAATGTAGGTGTTGAAAGCGGTTTGCAAGTTGATAGCGGAAGCACATTCCAAACAAGTGGCACGCCCAACTTCGAGCAGGAAATATCCGATGCTGGCGTATTAGATTGCGATGGAACATGCACTTTTGACCGTTTAATAATTCGTAACATGGATGCTAGCGGCTCAGAAGGCACAATTGATGTAAACGAAAACTTTGTAATCAATAACGCCACTAGTAATTTCACCGCCCCAAGCGGAGAAGTCACATTCACAATCGCAGGGGGTTTTGATAGCAATATCACTTCTGGCACCTTTGATGCCAATGGCGGCACAATCACCTTTGACGCGGGCACTGGCACTCAAGACCTAGATGCCGCTAGCCCCATTGCTTTTAGCACTTTAGCTGTTACCAGCGGGTCAACCTTAGTAGAAACTCAATCAGCGAATAATGTGACCGCGACAACCATCAGCAACGAAGGCACTATCCGCAAAACGCAGTCAGTAGCAGGGACAGGCGCTATATCCTTTGGATTAACCGGAGTTGAAATTAACGTCACAACGCACGGAGGTTTAACCAACTTGCAAGTTGACCTCGCCGATTCAGATCACGCAGGAAAAACATCCCGCATAGGAAATGGAAAATATTGGACTATTACGCCAACAGGGCTTTCTGGAGACGTAGTAACTGTTACCTTGCCCCATAACATCTCATCCCCAAACAACGTACGCGCTTGCCGCTATACCGGCACAGGAACTTACGGCTGGGATTGTGGTACAGACGCCGCAAACAGCTACGACGCCACCACCGTAACCCGCACAGGAGTAACAGCTTTCTCCGATTGGGCGCCCGGAGATAACGTAGGCCCCACCGCCATCACCATCCGCAACCTCACCGCAACCTCAGCACGAAACAATTGGCAGCCACTTGCCCTATTCCTAAGCGCGGCAATCATTTTAGCCGGAACAATACTATTGAGCAAACAGAGGCATAAGCTATAATAGGCGGTCAGTTTAAAAAACGTCAGACCGCAATTTGCCCACATTACCCAAGAACATCAATCTGGAGAAAAAATGATTAACCTCAACAAGCCCGAAACCGCCTTTGCCCTCAACGCTGTCCGTCAGGCGTCATTGCTCGTCAAACACATCCAATCCAAAATGGTCACCTCCGCGCTCACCAAAGATGACCGCTCCCCTGTCACAGTCGCCGATTTCGCGGCTCAAGCCCTAGTGGGATATTTACTAGAGCAAACCTTCCCCAGCGTTTCCCTAGTCGGCGAAGAAAACTCAAAGGTCTTGCAAACACCCGCCGAGCAAGAAACCCTGCTCACAATCACCCGCTTCCTTAGCGAAACAATCCCCCAGACCACACCCGAAAAAGTCTGCGTCTGGATTGACCGTGGAGCAGGCGAAGTAGAAAACAGCTATTGGACACTAGACCCCATTGACGGCACAAAAGGCTTCCTACGCGGCATGCAATACGCCATAGCCCTAGCCTTTGTGGTAGATGGGGAGGTGCAGGTAGGCGTTCTCGGATGCCCTAACTTAACTGACGGCTACAAAGTAAACCTGGATGGGGAAGGCTCGCTCCTCGTGGCCGCACGCGGCGAAGGAAGTTGGGTCACCCCCCTGACGAAAACCACAGAGCAGTTCAAGCGTTTACGCGTTTCCGAGCGGGTAGACCATTCTCAAGCCAGGCTCCTGCGCTCATTCGAATCGGGACATACCAACGCGGGGCAAATAGATTACTTCAACCAAGCCCTAGGCGGAGAAGCCGAACCCGTACGCATGGACAGCCAAGCCAAATACGGCGTGCTGGCAGCTGGGCAGGGAGAAATATACTTACGCCTGCTATCCCCTGGGCGCGAAGACTACCGCGAAAAAGTTTGGGACCAAGCCGCTGGGTCGCTAATTGTGGAAGCCGCTGGTGGAAAAGTGACCGACCTGGATGGAAAGCCCCTCGACTTTTCGATTGGGCGTAGGCTTATTAACAATCGCGGCGTGTGCGTTACCAACGGAAACCTCCATACTGCCGCGTTGCAAGCCCTGCGCGAAATAGACGCTTAATTTACCAACTAAGGCACAAAAAATAAACCCACTGTTTCAAGTAAATGTTTGAAACAGCGGGTTATTTTATTTAACTAACTCAATGAGAAAAAGCGAGGGACACTGGACAGCCCTTAGAGGTTTATGGTTTTATAACCTCAAATGTCCTGAGAAACGGGCAAATTAACTGTTGAAGAATTTGGCTCTTGTGTAGTATTTGTGCAAAAGGTCAAGATAAATCTTGCGTTACGGAACGTAGCGCGACATTTATGTCGCCCTGGCACATTTTTTACAGATGAGCCAAGAATTTATGCCCGACTGTACTAATAGTCTGTCAAATACGAACGAGAGTTCACTTGCGCCTAAAACGGGCACTTTCGTGCCCTACTACAAACAGGTCATACAATCCTAATATTCAATCTCACTAATGGGATTTAGTTTGTCAAAATTGTGGTGCGCCGAAATCCAGCGTACACTTCCGGTTTTGCCACGTATTACCAAGCTAGCTGTATCCGCGCCGTGTCCAGAATACCTTACGCCGTCAAGGAGTTCACCGTCTGTAATACCTGTCGCGGCAAAGAAAACATCATCAGTAGAGACTAAGTCATTCATGGTGATAACCGCGTCAAAGTCGTAGCCCATTTTTTTACCTTGTTGGCGTTCTTCTGGGCTGCGGGCGTATAACTTCCCTTGGATTTCTCCCCCCATAGCCCGCAAAGCGCAGGCGGCCAGAACACCTTCGGGGGTTCCGCCAATTCCCATAAGAACGTCAATGCCAGCTTCGGGCAAACAGGTCATAAGCGCGGCGGCCACATCCCCATCGGGTATAAGGCGAATACGCGCGCCAGCTTCTCTAATTTCGGCAATTAGTTCTTGGTGACGGGGACGATCTAAAACAATGACTGTCAGGTCATCAATTTGTTTGTCTTCTGCCTTGGCAATGCGGATTAAGTTTTCTGTTACGGAAACATTAATATCGATAATGCCTTTTGCTTTGGGGCCAACGGCTATTTTGTTCATGTAAACAAATGGGCCAGGGTCGTACATTGTGCCTCTGGGGGCGAGGGAGGCGGTGGCAATGGAATTCAGAAAGCCGTTTGCCAAGGGGCGTGTCCCGTCAACGGGGTCAACGGCAAGGTCTAAGAGAGGCGGTTTTCCGGTGCCAAGTTTCTCGCCATTATAAAGCATGGGGGCTTCGTCTTTTTCGCCTTCGCCAATGATAACTAAGGCATCCATTTCAATGGAGTTTAGGACTAAACGCATGGCGTCAACGGCGGCTTTGTCGGCGGCTTCTTTGTCGCCTCGTCCCATGAAACGGCCTGCTGAAAGGGCAGCGGATTCGGTTACGCGTACTAATTCTAAGGCTAAGTTACGAGTTGGTTTTTGGTGTGTAGTTTTCATAGTTTTGGTAGGAGGTATACGATTAAGTAATAGCTAATAGGCATGGCCCACAGTAATGTATCAATACGGTCAAATGCGCCGCCGTGGCCGGGGAGGAGCGTCCCCGAGTCTTTTTTGGCTGCTTGACGCTTGACCATGCTTTCCGCCAAATCTCCCAGCGGAATGATTGGGGCTAGAACAAGCCCTAAAACGGCTCCACGCAAGGGGGTGATATCTATCCCAGTATTTTTAAATGCAAAAGGTAATAACGCACCTCCTAAAATACCAACTACTACTCCTCCCCAAAAGCCTTCCCAAGTTTTTCTGGGGCTTAGTCGAGGAGCTAAGGGATGTTTTCCAAAATAAGAGCCAATGAAATATGCGCCTGAATCTGTTAGCCAGACAATGAAGAAGATAAACATAACCCACCAGCTTCCGCCTTCTAGGTGCCGCAGGGAGATGAAGTAGGCGCCAAGCCAACCAATGTAGAGTATGGCAGAGATGGTGGCTCCAAAGTCGGTGGCTGCTGTATCGCGATTTTGTTCGAAGCGAACGAGGTGGTAAATTATGCTGGCGATGAGTAAAAGGGTAAGACTCCAGTGAGCGCTCTTAAATTCGGTAAGAGTTCTTCCTAAAACTAACAAGAGTACGCCGCCAATGATGAGAAATAGGGCTGGTTCAAGTTTGGCCGAACGTAGAAGTTGTGTGTATTCCCAAGCCGCAATTAGCAGCACGGTGATGATGAGGAGGTTATACGCTACTCCTCCATAGTAGGTTGCCAGAAGGGTGACTGGGGCGAGGATGAGGGCTACTATTGTTCGTTGTCGTAACATAGGTGTTATGCGTCTCCAGTGAAAACGCGACCAAAACGGCGGTCTCGTTCGCTGTAATCGAATAAGGCTTTTCTTAGCTCTTCTTTCCCAAAGTCAGGCCAATATGCGGAGGGGAAGTACCATTCTGCGTATGCTCCTTGCCAAATGAGAAAGTTGCTAGAGCGCAGTTCGCCGGAGGTGCGGATGATGAGGTCTGGGTCTGGGGAGTCGGCGGTGTAGAGATATTTGCTGATTAGCTCGATATTTATTTCTTCTGGTTTTTTTTTGTCTCTGATGATTTCTCGAACAGCATGGACAATTTCGTCTCGTCCTCCATAGTTAAAGGCTACATTGAGAATGAGACGGTCGTTGTTTTTTGTGAGTTCAACGGCTTCGTTTACTTGTTGTTGAAGAGCGGTATCAATTCGGTCTAGTTTGCCAATGTGCCTTAGTTGGACGCCGTTTTCATGCAAGTTTTTAAGTTCTCGCTTGAACATGGTAGTAAAGAGGCGCATAAGACCGGTTACTTCTGCTTCTGGTCTGTCCCAGTTTTCGGTGGAGAAGGCGTAGATAGTGAGGTATTTTATGCCAAATTCAGCGCTGGCTTCTAGTATTTCTCTGAGGTTTTCTGTTCCCGCTCGGTGACCGGCTAACCGTGGCAGCCCTCTAGCGCGTGCCCAGCGCCCATTCCCATCCATGATGATGGCGACGTGCTGCGGGATTTTTTCAGGAAGGTTTTTGTTGGTGTCTGTGTTCATAATTGTTTAAGGCTAAAAGCGAAATGTTTATAGCCTAAACTTCCATCACTTCTTTTTCTTTACGTTCACAGATCACGTCAATTTCATCAGAAAAACGGTCTGTAATTTCCTGAATTTTTTCTTTTCCTCTATGTAGATCGTCTTCAGTGATCCAATGTTCTTCCTCAAAACTTCGCAAGTCACGGATGCTTTCACGGCGGATATTGCGAAGCGACACCCGCGCTTCTTCAGATTTTGCGTTAACAACTCGAACCAACTCTCTGCGCCGCTCTTCTGTAAGAACTGGCAAATTGAGATGAATGTTCTCTCTGTCAGTGTTCGGCGTAAGCCCTAAATCTGATTTTAAGATGGCACGCTCAATATCTTTTAGCGTGTTGCGGTCAAAGGGGCGGATTAACAACGATCTTGCTTCAGGTACGCTAATGCTAGCCAATTCACGCAAGGGGGTATTAGTCCCATAATATTCAACGGGAAGCATTTCTACCAAAGCGGGATTTGCTCTTCCTGTGCGAATGGCATTAAATTCATTTTGCAAAGCTTTAATAGCATTTTTCATACGAGCTTCTGTTTCTTTATAGACATCGGCAAGCATAGTCGGCCTCCAAGGATACGGCACTGAGTAATAAAGTTATTAGGCTGCGAAAAATTAAAGGTTCATTGTTGAAATTGTGCGGGGGGAGGCGATATAAATATCGCGTTACGCTTTCGCAGTGCGACATTCATGTCGCTTTGCACAATATTATATATGAGCCAAATTAAATATATAAAACATTTAAAAATCTAGCCACATGACACTTATGCTGAAAAATTTTTTCGGATACGGATGAACACGGAAAACGCGGATTTTCCTGTAAAAAACAAAAAAGAATCCGTGAAAATCAATGTCAATCTGTGCCCAAATTAAAACTGTCGGGTAGCTAGTTAAAAATGAACTCTTAGGTCTACCAAACAAATGAATTTTCTTTGGCAATGAGGTAAGAGTATTATAGAATGTTTTGCTCTCTATTCAAGCGTTATTTTTGTAACTTTGATGGTAATAATTGGCAGGTAAAGTTTTTTCAGAATTACTGGGTTCCAAAATAAAACGCCTACCCCCCAAATACTCGTTCTTTTAAGATACCTCTTTGCCCACAAAAGAAAAACTTCCCCACTAAAGGAAGGGGAAGTTTTTAAGGCTTTTCTCTTAATCGGGAGTTGCTGAAGAGACAAGTGTCCCTACTTTCTTTCCGACTAGACAATCTTTGAGCGCGTTTGGGTCCCACATATTTAGCACAAGGATTGGGAGTTCGTTATCCATACACAAAGAAAGAGCCGTGCTATCCATAACCTGTAAACGCTGATTGAGTACATCCATATACGTTAGGTGGTCGAAGAATATTGCGTTTGAGTCTTTGACTGGATCGGCATCGTAAACTCCATCTACTTTGGTAGCTTTTATTAGCACGTCCGCACTTACTTCCATGGCCCGAAGAGCGGCGGCGGTGTCAGTCGAAAAGTACGGATTGCCGGTCCCAGCGCCAAAGATAACGACACGTCTCTTCTCTAGGTGGCGAATCGCCCGGCGGCGGATATGAGGTTCGGCAACGGCACGCATTTCTATAGCCGATAGCACTCGTGTTACCACGCCTTGTTGCTCTAAGGCATCCATAAGGGCCAGGGCATTCATCACAGTGGCTAACATTCCCATGTAGTCAGCTGTGGACCTATCCATACCTCGCGCTAGACCTTGACGTCCGCGCCAAAGATTCCCCGCTCCAATGACAATGGCTATTTCTACTCCTAACTCATAAACTCCCCGAATGTGTTCCGCTAAATCTTCAGCACGCAAGGGGTCTATTCCAAATCCTTGTGAACCAGACAACGCTTCTCCGCTGATCTTGAGCAAAATGCGTTTGTAAACAAGGTCTTCTTTCATGCTGCACCTCTCTTTTTTACAGGAATAGCGTACCTTACTCATAAACTTCGAAAATCTCTTTGTTCTTTTGAGAAGATACAGATTCAAGCCGAAAAAAAAGACCAACCCTAAGGCTGGTCTCTTCTTTATTAGAAATTAGTCATCAATGCTTTCGCCGCGTTCCCAGCGTTCAAACCGTCTAATGACGATGTTTTCTCCCATAGCAGCAATGTTTTCATGAAGCATTTTTTCGATGGTAAGCTCATCATCTCGAATATACTCTTGACGCATCAGACATTTCTCATTTTTGAACTTCTCTACTACACCATCCAAAATGCGGTCAATAATATGCTCTGGTTTGCCTTGTTCTTGGTAGCGTTTACGAGCAATCGCTTTTTCGTGTTCTATTGCTTCGGCGGGGATATCTTCTTCTTTAATCCATAAAGGGGCTGCGGCTGCAATTTGTAATGCAACCTCGTGAGCGAGCTTTTGAAAACCGTCCGAGCGGGCAACAAAATCTGTTTCACAGTTAATTTCAACCATCACGCCTATGCGCCCATTGGAGTGTGAGTAAAGTTCTAGCTTGCCTTCGGAAGCCTCACGGTCAGCGCGTTTGGCAGCTTTGGCCAAACCCTTCTGACGTAAAATATCAACCGCTTTTTTATAATCTCCGTCCGCTTTTTCTAACGCCTGGCGGCAATCTAAAATACCTGAACCAGTCGCGTCTCGCAATTCTTTAATTTGTGTTACAGAAACAGCCATCTTGATTATTCCTCGCTTCCTTCTACTACTTCGGTTTTTTCCTCTTTTTCCGCTAACTCCGCTTCCTGAGCTTCTGCTTCTTCTAATTTGGCAAGTGTGGCTTCTCCTAAGAGATCCTCATCACTAAGCTCTCCTTGCCTTTCAGGAGGAAGTTGCGCCATAGATCTGGCAGCTTCCATGTCGGCATCGTGATCTTTCCGAAGCCCTTGCCCTTCTTGTACAGCTTGCGCTATTTTTTCTGTAATCAATTGAATAGCTCGAATGGCATCATCATTAGAAGGAATAACATAGTCAATATTTTTGGGGTTAGAATTGGTATCCACCATCGCAATGACAGGGATTTTGAGCAGATTTGCTTCGTGAATAGGAATTTCTTCACGATATACATCTACCGCAAAAAGCAAGTCTGGGAGATCGTTCATCTCACGGATACCACCCAAGCGGCTTTCTAGACGTTCAATTTGGCGCGTCATGCCCAGGGCCTCTTTTTTAGACCGCAGTTCAAATTCGCCTTTATCGCGCATATCTTCTAATCTTTCTAATTCATGGATTCGTTTACGAATGGTTTGCCAGTTTGTCAACGTTCCACCAAGCCAACGTCCAATTACATAAGGCATTCCTACCTTACTGGCATTTTTCTTGATGATGTCTTGCGCTTGCCGCTTTGTGCCAACGAAGATAATGCTGCCGCCTTTGGCAACTGTATCTCGGACTAAAGCATAAGCTTCTTCCAAACATCTCACAGTTTGTTCAAGATCAATGATATGAATATCATTACGATCTGTGAAAATGTAAGGCTTCATGTATGGATTCCATTTATGGGTTCGATGCCCAAAATGGACGCCACTTTCTAACAGTTGTTTCATTGATACAACAGACATACAAAATCTCCTTATACTAATGCGTTTAGCCTCCGTTTCCGTCATTCCTTCCCGGCACTAGAGGGCAAATCCCTCGTAGCACGCACCGTTAGGTCAAGAAACGTGTGGGGTTAGAAAACATCTCGCCGCCTGGGCGAGAACGGATGCAGTATATCATGGTAGTTTTATTTCGTCCAGCCTCGGAAAAACCTAGCACAGGGCAAACGCATATGACCAAATTTAGGGCATTGCCTCTTCATGCTACCACCATATGCGGCACTAATACTTTTGCGCGAACCACATATGGTCATCAAAAATGATGCCATATTCCATATGCGATTGCCCTGTCCACAGCATTTTTTTTCATTGACAGCCATACCTATCCCCGATATAATTGCACGGCGTTTGAAAACAAAGTGTTTTGAACGCGGATTTTTTGTTGTTTTTAGTTTACCCCAAG
>QMOK01000063.1 GCA_003648195.1 Chloroflexota bacterium
ACCTCATTACCTCACCAACTAACTCCCATGCTCTTACTCATCGACAACTACGACTCATTCGTCTACAACCTCGCCCGCTACGTCAGCGAACTCGGCTGGGAGCGGGAAGTGGTGCGCAATGACGCCATCACGCTAAAAGAAATCGAAGCCCTCGCCCCTACGCATATCATCATTTCCCCAGGCCCTTGCACGCCCAACGAGGCCGGAATTTCCAATGCCGTCATCCGCCACTTTGGCCCCCGCATTCCCATTTTGGGCGTATGCTTGGGGCATCAGTGCATTGGGCAAGTTTACGGCGGAAAAGTGGTGCGGGCCGGGCGTCCCATGCACGGCAAAACCTCACCAATCACGCACGATGAGCTGGGCGTTTTTCGAGGCTTACCATCTCCTTTGCGTGTCACCCGTTACCACTCCCTAGTCGTTGACCGCCAGACATTCCCCACTGATTTGAAAATCACCGCCAATAGCCCCGATGGCGAAATTATGGCTCTGCGGCACAGAGTGCATCCCGTGGTGGGCGTGCAATTCCACCCCGAAGCCGTTCTCACCGATAGCGGTCACCAGCTTTTGAGTAATTTCTTGGAGAGAGCATGATTTATCTTAATGGGAAACTACTCCCCGATAGCGAAGCTTGCATTTCCCCGTCTGACAGAGGGCTGCTTTTAGGAGATGGCCTTTTTGAAACCATGCGGGCTTATCAGGGGCATATTTTTCGAGCGGATGCTCATTTGGCGCGTCTCTTGGCAGGGGCGGAATTTTTGGGGATAGATGTGCCGGTGGGGGAGGAAGATTTGCTCCGAGCGTTGTCGCGCACATTGGAGGCAAATGGCTTGGCCCAGAGCGATGCCTCCTTGCGCCTCACGCTAACGCGGGGAACTGGTCCCCGCGGCCTGGTGCCATCCCCCAACGCGCGGCCTACCTTGCTTATCACCGCTTCCCCTCTAAAGGCGATTGTCCATCCCTCGGCCACAGCCATCATTGCTAGTGTGCGGCGTAACGAACATTCCCCTCTCGCCAATCTTAAGACGCTCAACTTTTTAGATAACGTCCTTGCCCGCAGGGAGGCGGTAGGAGCTGGCGCTGACGAGGCGCTGATGCTCAACACGGCTGAGAATCTCGCCGAGGCTAGCGCGGCCAACCTTTTCGCTGTTTTCGATGGGGTTTTGCACACCCCTCCCATGGGCGATGGTGCTCTCCCTGGCGTAACCCGCGCTGTAGTCATGGAATTGGCCCAGGGATTGGACATCCCCGTTGTTGTGGAAGCCTCTCTTGCTCCAGAGCGGCTTTTCACCGCCCAGGAAGCGTTTCTGACCAACAGCCTAATAGAGATTCAGCCCTTGGTGATTGTGAACGGGTGGAGGATTGGGGATGGGGAGGCAGGGGAGATGACGCGGCGTTTGCAAGACGCTTATAAGGAAACAGTGTAACTACTCAGGCGCTTGGGCAAAAAACTTCGGCGGTTTGGCCGGCGTAGAACTGAATAACCCTGGAAACTGAAACCTCGGAGGTCTTGGAGACCTCCGAGGTTTAGTCATAAAGGTTTTTAAAGTCTGAGGGCTAATAGTTTGTCAAGCATGAAATGATGGTTTGTAGAGCGAACGAGAGTTCTCCTGTGCCTGAAACGGGCACTCTTGTGCCCTACTATGAACACGTTAAATTACACTTGATATACCACTGAGTAGTTTTTCGTTATTTGGTGAATATCACATCAGTTGGCATGCCGGGTTTTAGTTTGCCTTGGGGGTCTTTCACGGATAGTTTGACCGCGTAGACCGTTTTTTGGCGCTCTTCTTGGGTTTGGACGTTACGAGGGGTGTATTCGGCTTGATCCGCGATGCGGATGACTTCACCTTCAAAACTCTCGCCTGGGAAAGAATCAAAGTTGAGTTGAACGGTGTCTCCAACCTGAATCTGTCCGTAGCGATTTTCGGGAATGTAAACAGTCACTGTTAATTCGTCCAGTTGACCAATGATGAGGGCTGATGTTCCGGCCTGGGTCACCTCGCCGGGTTCAATGTTGCGGGTGAGGATGACGCCATCAACGGGGGCGTAAACGGTTAATTTCTCAATTTGTAAGTTTATTAAGTCTAGAGCGGCTTCGGCTTGAGCAATGCCTTTTTCGGCGGCTTCTAGGCTTGCTTCTGCTTGGGCAATTTGAGCGTCAGCCCGGTCTACGGCGGCTTCGGCTTGTTTGACGGTTATTTGGGCAGCCCTCACGGGGAGTGAGTCTTCGCCAGTTTGCAACGCTTGAAGTTGGTCTAAGGCTAGTTCATATTGTTCTTGGGTCACGGTAAGGCGAGAACGGATTTCTAAGAGGTCTTCCGCATCTGTTCCCGAAAGTAAGTTGTTATAAGCCTCTTGGGCGGCTTTTAGTTCTGTCTCTGCTACATCATAGAGGGTCTGCGTGTAATCGTCAATTTCCGCTTTGCCTTCTGAGCCTACTTTATGGTCACGCAGGGATTCGGCGACCATGAATGATGCCTGCGCTTTGGCGAGTCTCTTTTCGGCGGCAATGAGTTTCTCGTGGCCAATGTCTTGAATGACATCCTCGAAATTCTTTTGCTCGGTTTCGTAGTCTTCTAGGTAGG
Organism: Chloroflexota bacterium; assembly: GCA_003648195.1. Classification (GTDB taxonomy): domain Bacteria; phylum Chloroflexota; class Anaerolineae; order Anaerolineales; family UBA11858; genus B10-G9. Next base: position 2,589 of record QMOK01000063.1, read on the forward strand.
ATTCTAGTGTTAGTTCGGCGGCGGCTATTTTTTCTTCATTGTGGAAATACCATGCTGGGAGTTCGATCAAGTTTGGGAGGGATTCGTTCCAGGCTGCTACACGTTCGGGGGCTTCGAGGGCGCGGGCTTCGTTGATAGCTAGTTCATAGCCAATTTTGGCGGCTTCTACCGCTATTTCCGCTTCTGTTTTTACTGATTGCGCGACAATAAGCGCGGCTTCTGCTCCTTGCAGGGCTGTGTGAGCGGATTCTAGTTGAGCTTGGGCTTGGTTTTTTTGAACTTTTAATAGCTCATCGTTAAGTTTGTACAAGGGATCGCCAGCCTCAACGTGGTTGCCTTCGCTGACGTATATTTCCACTATTCGCCCGCTTAATTCAGAAGAAACGGATACCTCAATGGCTTCTACCACACCAGAGGCGGTAATGGCATCTTCTTCTTCGCTGGCGGTTGTCATGGGGAGGGCGTCACAGCTGGTAAGGGAAATTAGTAATAACAATAATGCTAAGGTTAGGGCGATGATATTTTTGTTTTTCATGATCTGCCTCCATTTATGCGTCTTGCATGCAAGCGATAAACACGTCTTCTAGGGATGGTTCAATAATGGTCATTGAGCTTAAGCGGATATTAGATTTTTTGATGATTTTGCGAATGGTACTTTTTTGCTTTTTTAAGTCTGGAGCTATTAAGTGTACAAGGTCTCCATAAAGTTCAATCTCCGCGCAGGAGATTTTCCCGCGCTGGTTTGCTTTTCGTAAGATTTTTATGATGCGTAATGGGTCTGAAGTTTCGATTTCTAAAACTTTCCCAGCCATGACATCTTTTTTGATTTTTCCTGGCGACCCGAAGGCAATCATTTTTCCTTGTTGAATGAAGGCTAATCGGTGACAGTGTTCGGCTTCGTCCATGTAGTGGGTGGTGATGAAGACAGTGATGCCTTCTGCTACTAAGTTGTATAATAAATTCCAGAAAGCCCGCCGAGAGATGGGGTCAACGCCGGCGGTTGGCTCGTCTAAGAAGAGTATTTTGGGACGATGGAGGATGGCAGAACTTAGGGCTAGGCGTTGACGCCAACCCCCAGACAGAGCCTTGGTGGGGGCGTTTTCGTGTTCCTCTAAGCCTGACATTTCAATAGCTTCAGCAATTCTACTTTTTAGCTGTTCGTTGCTTAATCCATAGGATTGACCGTAGAAGTTCAAATTTTGGAGCACGGTCAGGTCATTGTAGAGGCTAAAGCGTTGGGACATATAGCCTACTAGGGGGCGAATTTCTCGGTGGCCGTGGCTGACGGGTAGCCCTAAGACGTTTACGCTGCCTGAAGATGGGGTTAGCAAACCTAGCATCATGCGGATGGTGGTTGTTTTCCCCGATCCGTTGGGACCGAGAAAGCCAAAAATCTCTCCGCGTTTGACGTTGAAGCTGATGTTATCTACAGCTGTAAAGTGGTCAAATCTTTTGGTTAGGCCATTAATGGAAATTGCTGGTTGGTTAGTGTCTTTCATAATTATCTCAATCTATATTGCGGCGGATAAAACGCCAAGAGAAGGTGATGACGACTAGGCCGATGCCAAGGAGGGCAAGTACGTTTGGCCACAGCACATTTATTCCCGCGCCTTTGAGGAGGATGCCGCGCATGATGGTTAGCCAGTGGTGCGCGGGGATTATTTTAGCGACATGTTGAATGACCATTGGCATGCTTTCTACTGGGGCGGCGTATCCGGTAAATATGAAATCTCCCATTCCTATTAGCATAACCAATAAAAAGGCTTGGTGCTGGGATTTAGAAATTATAGATATAACCATGCCTTTGCTTAGTTCTACCAGTAAATACACGAATGCGAGCACGAACAAGAGAAGCAATGACCCGCGGATGGGAACCTTGAAAGCTAAGTGTACCATCCCAAGCATGAGAGCGAAATCGGATAGGCCGATCATGATGACGGGGATAGCTTTTCCAATTATTAACTCAAAGGAAGAGAAAGGCATGACCAGCAGTTGTTCTAATGTGCCTAGTTCCCGTTCGCGCGAAAAGGCTAAGGCGGCAAAGAGGAGGGTGGTGAATTCAAGCATTAGGCCTAATTCGGCTGGCGTTGAGTAGAGTGCTTCGCTAAGGGCTTCGTTGAACCAGACTCGTAGACTTAATCCAAAACCTTGGAACGCATCGGGGTCTATGCCCATTCGATTGACGATGATGTTTTCTCCAATGTCTCTGGTTACCCCTTCAATGGCCCGCCACGCCTCCATAGCGGGAATGCTTTCTGCTCCATTCAGGATGACGGAGAGAGTGGGGTGTCCATCAAAGGACGCTATTTCTTCGGAATAATTGGGCGGGATAATTATTGCGGCGTTGATTTTTCCTCGGTCTAGTGCGTAGGTAATGGGTTCCATCGACTCTGCATAATCAAGACGAAATGTCCCTGTATTCTCTAGAGCGGTGATGATCTGGCGGCTGGCCGCGCTTTGATCCTGGTTCCAAATCATAAGTGGGAGATTAGTCATTGGACGGGAAGTTGCCCACCCTACCAGCAGCAATTCAAGCATGCCTCCAAAAAGCATGAATGCCGGCATCCACCAATCGTTTAGGAGATGAATGAATTCTTTTTTTACAAGGGCTCGTATCCGTCTGAACATGGTATTGTCTCTGGGTTGAGTAGTATGGTAAGTCGGTAATATTAGTAAATTGGTGGGTTAGTTCCTTTGCGTTCTTTGGTTGCTCTGCTCACTATCCCAATTTTTTCTTGAAGAATAAAGCCGCGACTCCTGTGAATGCAAATCCCAATCCGGTTAGCATTACGGCATAGGGCCAGAGTACTTCTAGTCCCACGCCAGTGAGGAAAATGCCTCGCGTAATAATGGCATAGTGGGAGCCTGGCAGGAATAAGGCTTCCATGCGCATTATTTCAGGCATGGATGCCAAAGGGAAGAAAATGCCGGTTAGGAAGAAACCGGGAAAGAAAATCACTAAGAACGAAAGGGCTAAAGCAGAGGCCTGAGTGGGCATAAAAACGCCTACAATTAAACCCATACTTAGCACGCCAAAGAGAAACAGCGTTGAGAGAAAGAAGAAGAGCAAAAAGTTCCCATTAAAAGGAATCTTGAACCATAGCATGGCAACGGCAGGGATGACGATAACATTGACCAATCCCGCGAATATGTATGGAATCATTTTTCCAATTAGCAGTTCTGCGCGACTAATTGGAGTTGCCATCAATTGCTCTAAGGTTCCATGTTCTCGTTCGTGCGCTATTGTGAGGGCGACCGAAAGGGCAGGCAGTCCCAAGACCATAGAAATCAACCCTGGAATAAGGTCGTTGCGGGGTTTTAGGCTGGGATTGAACCAGGTGCGAACTCGGAGATCTATGGGTTGAAGTGAGTCTATAGCCATCCCCATGGCTTGAAGTTGCTCAGAGACAGCTTGGTTGATGAATTCTTCAGCCCGCCAAGCTATGTGGTCAACGGCAAAAGCGCCGCTTTCTGGCTCTGTGCCGTCAATGATGACTTGTAGCGGCATGCCTTGTAAAGCATAAATCTCATTGGCGAAGTCAGGAGCCAATATCAAGGCCGCTTTGATATCCTCTGACATAAGCATGTTTTCAATTTCTTCTATTGTCTCAACCTGGGCATAGAGGTCAATGTCTTCGCCGGCGGTAATTTGCTGAACAAAGGTGCGCGACAATTTGCTCCGATCGTGGTCTAGCACAGCAATGGGAACATGGCTTATATCAACAGTGAGAGCATAGGCGAACAATAACAACATGGCCAAAGGAGCGGCTAAGACCAAGAACAAAGTGCTTCTATCTCGGAGGATATGTTGGATTTCTTTGCGGGCAATCGCCCAAAGGTGTCGAATTGACATAGTTGTCGGTTCCAGCTTTCTGGAACAGCCTAATTAGCGCCATCCATTTGGCGGATAAGGGAAATGAACGCCTCTTCCATACGGGTAGGGGCTATTCTGGCTGATTGGTAACTGATATTCTCTTTTTTTAATGCCTTCTTAATTTGATGTAATCGTTTTTTTCCATCATCAACCAAAATATGGAGTGCCTCCCCATAAGTTTGGATTTCTAACACGCCCGACAACGAGCTAATCAAATCACTAGCGTCTCGCCAATGATCAGAATGGATCTCGACCAGTTCGCCCTTGATTTCTGCGCGTATCTGGCGGGGTGGAGCGCATTTGACAAGTTTACCCTCATACATCAGCCCCACCCGTGAACAGCGGTCAGCTTCATCCATATACGGCGTGCTAACCAGAATGGTAGTGCCTTCAAGGTGCAGCTCAGTGAGGATGTTCCAGAATTCACGGCGCGAAACAGGGTCAACGCCTGTGGTTGGCTCATCAAGCAACAAAATTGGCGGTTGATGGATTAGAGTGCAGGCCAGGGCTAATTTTTTCTGCATCCCGCCCGATAGATGGAGCGCGCGCCGGTTTTTAAATTCTGTCAGTCCTGCAAAAGACAACAGTTTTTCTGTGCGCTCTTTTTGTTGATTGGTATTCACATCATAGAGTTCAGCAAAGAACAACAAGTTTTCGATAACCGATAATTTAGCGTAGAGACTGAATTCCTGCGCCATGTAACCAATTTTGGACTTTATTGTCTCTGCTTGAGTGGCTAGATCATAGCCAGCAACACTAGCCGAACCTTCTGTGATGTTCAGTAACCCGGCCAATAACCGGAGCGTGGAGGTTTTGCCAGCCCCGTCAGGCCCAACCAGGCCAAAGAGTTCCCCTGGCTGAATCGTTAAATCCAAGGCATCTACTGCGCGTGTTTCCTTGAAAAGTCGAGTAAGCTTTCTTGTTTCGATGATAGGCGTGTCAACCATATCTTTCCTGTTTGGAAGTCTACTATTTTTTAGCGACGCGAATAAGCCAAAGGACGGCTAGGGATGCCATTGGAGGCTCAAGAGCTACACCGAAATATTTCAATGTGTTGCTAAACCCCATGGCGGGAATTACGTACCAATCCAGAAGACCAGTGAGGATAGCGGCGATAACCGCGACAATATAATCACCTTTGACGCCAATGGGGCGGTTATCTTTCCAAATAGCCCCTGCGGCTGCGCCTACGATTAAACCAACAACAATCATTGCGGCAATTAGAATTAGAATATCCATGATTTTTTTCCTTGGGGAAACTAAAAAGTAGGGTTTCTGTTGAGTTAGTATTGTTCAATTCAGCAGGGAGCTTTCAGGCCATCAAGCAGAAGTTGAACGCGGAAAATACGGGATGGTTCACAAATATGTAGACACTTTCCAAACCAATATGTTACTGCGAAGAATGTTTTTTCTAGCTACCTGACAGTTTAAAAATTAGCCTTGGTGATAGAACGCGGATGACGCTGATTGGGCAGGTTTGCGCGGATTTCAATCATTTTTAAGTTTTTAATCCGCGTTTATCCGCTACATCCGCGAGGCCGTAGGCCTATCCGTGTTCTATTTTCCTGCTTTTGCCAAAGTGTCTCCGGTAGCTAGTGTTTTTTCATCGTTCTTATGAAAACGGGAACCAGATCGGGATCAAAATGTTTTCCAGCTTGAGATTGGATAAAGAGAAGAACTTCTTCTTTTGGGCGTGCGGGATGGTAAGGGCGGGCGGTAGTGAGAGCATCATATACATCGGCAAGTGCTAGGATTCTCCCGCCAATTGATATCCCTTTTCCTTTTAACCCGTTTGGGTATCCTTTCCCATCCCAGCGTTCATGATGGTGATAAATGTACGGCAAAATATCGTGCAAATGACTTACTCCCTGTAATATTTCTACTCCCGCGGCGGGATGTTGGCGCATCAAAAGCCATTCTTGCTGGGTAAGCTTGCCTGGTTTATTTAATATTCTGTCTGGGATGATGATTTTCCCGATGTCATGGAGCCGAGCGCTAAATTCTAGGCGGCGCAAATAGTCTGGAGGCCAGAATAGATCTTCTGCGAGCCAGAGAGCGTATTGGGTGACGCGGCCTACATGACCACCGGTGTATTGGTCTCTGCCTTCAATAGCGTTGGCTAAAACAGTCACTGTTTCTAAATAAGCGCGATTGATGTGAGATATTCTCACTTCAGAACTGCGCAACATGCGAGCATTAATAATAGCCACCAAATCTTTGGTATCAATGGGCTTGGTCAAATAGTCTTCCACCCCCAATTCTTTGCCGGTTTGAATATCTTGTGGAGATGCGGCAGACGTGAGAAAGATAAAAGGAATAGGCGCCCACTCCTCATTTCTGCGTATAGCTTTAAAAAATTCAATTCCATCCATTTGGGGCATGTTAATATCAGAGAGAATTAAGTCGGGTGTGAATTGTCCAAGCATTTCTAACGCTTCTAGACCATTTTCGGCTTGGCGAGTGGCATAGTTCTCAATTTGCAGCGCGCGTGAAATCGCTTGACGGACATTATCATTATCGTCTACGATGAGGATAGTATTTTGAGAGATAGGGACAGTGGGGTTTGTCATTTTGCAATGGTAAATCTTTCCTAAAAAACGGTCAATAGTTGTTTTAGTGGATTAAGAGGTTTTTGTAGTTTTTAGGGCTGCACCATTTGCAAAGCAGGGTCGCCGAAGAGCATGAACGTTTGCATAACGTCATGTGAATCGGCGGGGATTTGCCGCCAGGCCTGAAGAACAATATCACCCAGACGCGGAGAGGATGAAGAAAGTAAAGTTTCTGCCAATGCATCACTGAGAGCATTTTGGTTGGTCGGCAGAGTCAGGCTTGAAGGCGCCAGCACTGCCACTGCTCCTCCCTGGGGATTCCAGAGCAAACTTTCAGTGAGAGATTCTATCTCAGGGTGAGTAAAAAAACCTGCTAAACAGGTGAAATTAAGGATAATGGGAAGCCGCTCCGTGTTTTTAAGTTCTGCCGCGTTTTCTGAGGTAAAAAATTGGTCTTTGCTCCACATTTTCATGCTTCCGTGCCCGAAATAAGCCATCAGAAAAACACCTTCTTCAAGTTCTCTTTGGATTTCTTGAGCGGCAGTAGTATTGCCTGCTTCTGGAGCGATGAGCGTGGTTTGGTAGGGGAGATGGAAGTGTTCTAAGAATGTTTGAGCATGCGTTTTGAAAGAATCTTCTTGCCCATCGGCTACAGCGACAATATGTTTTCTCCAATCGGAGGCGGGAGGCGTTTCTTCGTAAGCGATAGTTTTTTCAACGAATATTCGCGCCTGTTTGGCCGTGCGAACAGGGATACGGCCAATAGCTATATCTGGCCAGGGGTCTTTTTCAGAGTCGTTCAGTTGGCTTAGAGGAATATCGCTGCTGGTTTGGCCGCCATAGATAGTGTCAACGAAACAAGTGGGCAGTATATGCCCCTCTGTGGGGAATTTATACCCCTTGGGATCGTAGGTGGCATCACCCACCAAGAGGATGTACCGTGGGGCGGGGTTCCACCTTTCAGCAGCGTGTTGCAAAAATCGGCGGATGGCCATTGGGTCTGGAAACCCGTCTCCAAATTGATCGTAAATTGCTTCTGCGGAGATGCCTTGGGACAATAAGCCTTGCGCCTGACGATGGGCGATGAGCGGCTCTAAATTGGCAAGCAATTCGTCTGGTCCAATGACTAAATAATCCGCTCCCTGGCTGGGGTCTTTGAGGTTAGGTGTTAGGGCAAGGGGCAAAATTTGGGAGGGTGAAAGGTAGCCCTTGGAGCCAACGGCTATGTAATGGTGGTCTGGTTCTCCCTGGAAAATTGACTCTGCGGCGGCGGTGAGTTGTTTGGCCGCTGGGGAAGAGGTAACGTCAAAGATGACGGGATCACCACCAAATCTGGTTAGTCGCAAGGGAGTGTCGCCCCCTTCAAAAAATAGCACATCGTTTTGGGCTTGCGCTTCCCGCGGGTAGGTAATTTCCACCCAATCTAAAAATGTAATATCAACAATGTTTTCTATGTCGCCGGGAGCAGTAATCTCTAGGGTATTTTCTCCTGAGTGGAGGACGTTTTCGGGGATTTTCGCCGCGATAGTTTCTACAATTTTTCCATTCCAAGTTTGGTCGGCAATAAGGTTTTCGTTAATACTTATTTGAATGTGGTGATTGGGCTCGGAAGACGCTTGGGTGCTTCCCCAAAACTTGGCCTGGAGAGTCCCAGTTCCGGCGGCGGCATTGTCAAGCGTGAAGGGGATGGCAATAGTTTGGGGCGCGATGAACCTTTGCCCCAGCCATGAGCTTTCGGGAGCGAGTGGCTCGTAGAAATCGTTTTGTTCTAAGTGGAGGTGGGCAGTGTAGGAGTCGTTGGGCGGGGATAGGGAAGCTTGGTACGTTTCTGTGGGGCTGGAACTTTCCCCTTGCCCGGGGACGAGAATGAACGAGTTGTAGTTTGTATAGAGACTGTCAGGTTCGGGAGCGTAAAAATAAACCGCGGATTGCTCTATCCAAAAGGGTTGCACATCTCCCCGTAAAGTGAGGTGGAGTTTAGCAGGTATTTCAGACCAACCTAGTTCTTGGGCGGTGACGCGGTAAATTCCCTCTTCGGAGGTTAGTATTTTCACGCCAGCAGGGCTTGAAAGAGGTGTGTTTGGTGTGCATCCCCCTAGGATAAAGAACAGGATGACCCCGAGGAGTGAAAGTTGCGATTGTTTGAAGAGCGTCATGCTAGTTGTTGGGGCGGATGAATTTGAAGTAGGCGACACCTAAGAGTACCCAAAAGATGATAATTCCGCCGATGATGCTAAAAGTGGAGGTGAGTTTGGCTAAAGGGGAGCTAGTTTCAGTGTGAGATTGGGTTGGCTGCGCGCCGGGGAGGGGTTTGGCAGTGGGGGTTTTGGTCGGAAAACTGAGTTGCTCAGGGAGGGATATTTCTGCCTCGGGCGGGGTGGCAGTTGGTGTTGTGCTAGCTGTAGGGCTGACTGAGGGAGTAGGGGAGATGGTGGGCGTGGGGGTAAGCGAGGGGCTGGCGGAGGGGTTGAAAGTGGGCGTTTTGCTGGGCTGGGTGGTTTTTGTAGGTGTGCTAGTGATGGTAGGTGTTTCTGGCGTAGAGGTAGGTGTAAGGGATGGTGTTGGCGTTGCGGGGCCTACTACGACCGGCCCGTGAAAACTTGAGTTGTTATTGATGTCTACGTCTTCAAGTTTGTAATAGTAATTTGTATTGAGGATGATGTCGGTATCGGTGAAATTATATAGTGCTCCAGTTATATCGCCTTCACCGTATATAAAGCTACTGATGCGTGTGTACTCGGCGTCTGGGCTTAAACTGCGAACAACATAAAAACCCGCAAGATCCATTTCTGAGGCGGTTTCCCATTCTAGGTACACCTCTTCTCCTTCTAAAGTAGCTGTGAAGTAGTTTAAGGTAATGGCCGCGCTAACGACTGTGATTGCGATAGAGAGGGTGAGGAACAGCACAAGTATGAGAGATATTGCCCGTACGGCAGGGGCAAAAGATGGTTTATGCTGGAAGTGTAAGCTCATGGGTTTCTTGTTGTTTTTATATTGTCTCAAGCATCTCTTTTTTTGCGAGATCATTGATGAATTCCAAAACGTCTTCTTCTGCCGTAGCTTGGTCGACTGTGTATTCCTGATGCAAAGCAGACGCGATTTCTTTAACGCTTCGATTTCCATCTAAAAGTTCCCATACACGAGTGCCAACTTCATTAAGAACTTTTACCTTGCCCTGCACGGGGAGAACTAGAACGGCTTCATTATCGACAGTGCGTCCTACAATATCTGGGTTGGGGGTAGGGATTGATTCTAAATTAAACATAGTTGTATTCCTAATAGATGCGCTAAATTTTGAAACTGCCTAAGATTAAAAGTTTGGTGGCTAGTCTAAAGGGAAAGGCGAGTAGTTTATGCAATAACGAGACGCCTCGGATTTGTTTTTCGCCAAATATCTGAGAGGTAATTCGGTCAACAAAGTTAAGTAATTGAACTTGGCAAAGATTGATTTTGGCAATAGTTCGATTGTTGTTTTGCCAGACCTGCGATTGTCTTTCTAGGGAGAGGCCTTTTTTCTGAATGGCACATACCCTGCCGAGGACTAAGTCTGGCTTTAGAGGAGGGTCAAGTTTAAGGGCGTTATCGCCTTTAGTAAGCCAATGGTCTTTTTGTTTGGCAAGCAATCGGTGCGTAAACAGGGATTGATAGTTTTCAAAGACGATTATATCACCAGCCTGATAGTTATTTTTAGCGCCATGTTCCACAATTACGGTATCGCCAGTTATTAAGAGAGGCGACATGCTTTGGCTAATAACGTTTAGGTGTACTGGACCGCCAGAAGCAAGAGTTTCTTTGAGGATAGCAATTAGTTGTTTTTCAAATGCAGCAGTGTTAGATGCTTTCATTTAGTGATGTGCGTCTCCATCGGCGTTGGTGTCTCGCACGGGGAGGGGATAGTCGCCAGCAACGTACCACTTTAGCGGAGATAATCCCAGGATATACCATTTACCGTTTGAGGGTCTCAATATAGCTATGTCTATTTCCCCATTTTCATTGTAATCACCGGGGACTGGAATGTCTCCTGGAAGGCCCCAAGACACAAAACTTTGGCCCATGATGTACCAGTTTCCATTTGAGGGGCGGTAGACGGCAATATCGTCATCGCCATCGCCATCGTAATCGCCAGGGACGGGGATGTCGTCTAAGGCGCCCCATTTTACTGGTGCTTGTCCGTAGATGTACCACTTCCCGTTTGAAGGGCGGTAGATGGCTATGTCACAAGTCCCATCGCCATCGTAATCCGCTGGGGCTGGGATGTCGTTTGGTATACCCCAGGGAATAAAACTTTGTCCTTGGATGTACCAGTTTCCATTTGTGGGGCGGTAGACAGCGAATTCATCAATCCCATCGCCGTTGTAGTCGCAAGGCATGGGCACATCGCCTGCTGCGCCCCATTTTATGGGAGTTTCTCCATAGACGTACCATTTTCCATTTGAGGGGCGGAAGATGGCTATATCTGTATCTCCATCTCCATCGTAGTTGCCGGGGACGGGCAGGTCGCCAGTTCGTCCCCATTGAATTTGTCCTTCATCCATGCTGAACCATCTCCCATTGGAGGGGCGATACACAGAAACGTCTGTATCACCATCTCCATTGAAATCGGCCATAGTTCTATTTGGTGATGTCTGAATTTGAAGGGCGGGGTCTCCAAAAAGCGTGAATGTATGGAGTAAGTCGTAATTATTTCCCGTTCCATAAAGGAATAGTTTACTAGCCAGAGTCACGGCTCCGAAGTCTGTGGTGTTGTCGGTTATTAGAGCCTGATAAAACCCTTTGGCCAATGAGTTGTGCCCGCTACTGTTTCCTTCGCCGGTGGGGGCAAAAGCGCCAATGTATCCGCCATTGCTCGCTCGCAACAGATCGCCGACAAGGCTTGGACGTTCCGGGTAAATCCAATAGCCATCGTGACAATCTAAAGATAGGCCTACTGGGAGTTTTGTTATATTCGTCAGTCTGGGAACATCATTAGTAGTTAATACATTGTGTGCCCAGTAATCGACAGTAGCGTGACCAGCATAGGTCATTAACAACGCGCCTGAATTGTTTAATTCATTGATAAGGGCTGTGGTTGCTGCCGGACATAGATTTG
>QMOK01000064.1 GCA_003648195.1 Chloroflexota bacterium
ATTCTGAGGGCGTTTTTCCCGAAGAATCTCCTATGTTTACGAGAGGGAGACTCTTCGTTCACTAATCTTAGCTCCGCTAAGACACGTTCTCTCAGAGTGACACATCAACGCTTTTTTATTAGGAGGGGAGTGAACGGTTACCCATTTTTAAAGTTTTTAATCCGTGTAAATTCACTGCATCAGCGTCATCCGCGTTCTATTCCCTGAATTGTCACCGCCAACAATTCCCTAAACTCACCCGGCTCTTCGCGGGTGAGTATTTTTTTTCGCAAATCGGCGGGCAACCCGTAGGGGGAAAGATAACGGGCAGCGAACTTTCGAAAGAGTACCAAACCCCGCTCGGGGCCATAAAATTCTAGGCTGCGAGAGAGATGAGTGAGCATGGTTTTCTCAACCTTTGGGAGGGGCACTTCGTCCCGGTCTAAGTGGGAAAAAATCCAGGGATTCCCTCGCGCTCCTCGCCCAATCATCACGCCCTCGCACCGGGTGTGGTTTTTCATCGCCCGTACATCTGCCACGGTTTGCACATCCCCATTCCCAATCACAGGGATAGAGACGGCCTGCACAACCTCGGCAATCGCGTCCCAGTTAGCCTCACCTTTATAGCCCTGCTCTTTGGTGCGGGCATGGACAGCCACCAACGCGCCGCCGTTCTCCTCGATGATTTGGGCGATTTCGACATAATTTTGGCGATCTTCCCAGCCCAAGCGAATTTTGCCCGTGATGGGGATGTCTAGGGCGCGGGTGAGCATCTCGAAGATGCGTGCCACCTCGCGGGGGGAGCGCATCAGCCCGGCCCCCGCGCCTCGATTGGTGATGGAGTTTTTCGGGCAGCCCATGTTGATGTCAATGATGTCCGGCTCATGTTCGCGAAGGCGCAGAGCGGCGGCTAGGATTTCTTCGGCGTTACTGCCATAAATTTGGTAAACAATGGGACGCTCGTCTTCGGTGTAGGTCAGCTTGCTTTCCACGTAATGAGGGCGATTGAGGACATCCGCGTCCCTGACGAATTCGGTGTAACTCATGGCTGACCCCAACTCCCGGCACAGAGAGCGGAAAGGCCAATCGGAGTAGCCGTCCATGGGGGCGAGAATAATATCGCCGTAGATGGGGATGGGGCCGACGTGGAAGGTGGATGTCTCCGAAGTCTTGGTTTCATAGATCTCGGAGGTTTTAAAAACCTCCGAGATCTGGTGGTGTTCGTGTTTCTTCATAAGCCGTTTTCCGCTGCCTCTGGCATAGACTTTGTAAGCTATTTCTGCAACGACTGTAAATGGAGTCTAACATCTTCTGGAAGAATTTTCGTTTTCAAATATTCCATAACCAACTTCTGATACGCTGCGGCATCTCCAAAGTATTGGCGGACGAATTCGCGATCAACCAGCACGCTCTCACGCTCGTCAAGCCATTCAGGGTAATTGGAATAAGGCCAGTCTTCTGGGTCGGCTATTAGGCCGTCTTTGACGGGGTTGGCATGGATGTAAATGCACAGGTTCTTCAGGTGGTACTCGTTGTCTATGTGTTTCGCCTGGAACGCGCCTTGAAATAGTGCGCCTACGCGGTCAAAGCGTTTGTTGATGGCTTTGGTGTAGGAGACGGAAAGACGCATCATGGCGCGAGAGACTCCTATAGAGACCTCCGAGGTCTGGGAGGTTTCGGAGGTCTGGGAGACCTCGGAGGTCTGGGAGGCTTCAGAAATCTGGGCAACCTCGGAGGTTTTTAGTTGCTTTGGCCGCCCCAGCAAGTGATAGTGCGTTGGCATTAGGCTATAGGCAAGCACATCCATCACCGGCAAGAGATATTTTTTGATGCCATCTAAAAAATAATAAAAGTTCTCCGGCTCAAAGAAGATGCTTTGACGATTGTTGCCACGGTTGTAGAGGTGATAATAATGGTCAACGACAAAAGTTGTTGCTCTGCGGGGCATCTTGGTTCTCCTCGAGTCTCTCAGTCGCTAGACTTCGGAAGTCTAAATTTAATATTCCTTGCTTTAGCTAGTTAGACCTCGGAGGTTTTAAAAACCTCCGAGGTCTGGGGTTAGCTTTCCTCCACCATCGCGCGTTTGAGGGCTTGGCTCAACGATCTGGCCTCGACCACTTCTATTTCCTTGGGATAAGAGAGGTCTCCCTTACGCAGGCGGCGGGGGACGATGGCGGTTTTAAAGCCTAGTTTGGCGGCTTCTTTGAGCCTCTCCGCCAGACGGCTGACCATGCGCAGCTCGCCCGATAGCCCCACCTCACCTATAAGAATGGTATCCGCTTTGACGGGCACATCTCGCACCGAAGAGGCGATAGCTGCGGCCACCGCTAAATCGGCGGCGGGTTCGCTGATCTTCAGTCCCCCCACCACATTGACGAAAACGTCTTGCTCCGCGAGACGAATCCCCACCCGGCGCCCCAAAACGGCCACGGTGAGCAACAGGCGGTTGAAATCTATGCCATTGGGTGTGCGCCGGGGATTGCCAAAAGATGTGGGATTGGTCAGGCCTTGGATCTCCACTAGGATGGGGCGCGTGCCCTCCATGGTGACCACAATTGCCGAGCCGGGGGCGTTGACCATGCGTTCTGCCAGAAAAGCCTCTGAGGGGTTGGTGATCTCTAATAGCCCGCGTTCTCGCATCTCGAAGACGCCCACCTCGGAGGTTGCGCCGTAGCGGTTCTTGACAGAGCGCAGCAGGCGATAGGCTTGGTAACGGTCTCCCTCTAAGTATAAAACAGTATCTACAATATGCTCTAGTACGCGGGGGCCGGCGATTGCCCCTGCTTTGGTGACGTGCCCAATGAGGAAGACGCTTACCCCGCTGGTTTTAGCGTATTCCCGCAGGCGGGATGCGCTTTCGCGAACCTGTGATACCGATCCCGCCGAAGATTCTAGCTGCGGGATGTGGCTGGTTTGAATGGAATCGATAATGAGTAAAGTGGGTTTGATGTCGTCTGCGTGCCTGAGAATGGTTTCAATATCTGTTTCGGTGACGAGGTACAATTTCTTTGGGAGCGGGATTTGGTTGCCTTTTTCGTCTTGGTGAAGGCGCAAAGCCCGCATTTTGACCTGACGTTCGGACTCCTCGCCCGAAACGTATAGAACCGTTCCCTGTTCGGCTAGCTGGAGGGCGAGTTGCAGCAGAATGGTCGATTTCCCAATCCCTGGGTCTCCCCCCACGAGGATGATGGAACCCGGAACGATGCCGCCGCCCAGCACGCGGGAGAATTCCTCCATGCGCAAGGGGATGCGGTCTTCAGCGTCTCCGCTGATGGTGCCGATGGGGCGCGGCGCGGAGCGTTGGCCTGCATAAGGCCTAGCCTGGCTTGCGCCTTGCGGGCTGCGTTCGATGATTTCTTCGACCATCGTGTCCCAGCCGCCGCAGCTTGGGCAGCGTCCCATGTAGCGCGGGGAGGTTTTTCCACATTCTTGACATATATAGCGGGTGTAGTTTTTAGCCATAGTTTTTTAGTTGAGTGGTTGGGTAGTTGGGTGGCTGGGCGGCTAGGTGCGTTGCGCTTGTAATTAGCGCACTGCACCTAGCAAATGACATGGGGTTTGAGGAAAAAGTATCAACTAGTTTCTAGCTTGAGAAACCATCCCTTTTTTACGGCAGCAAAAACGTTGCTACTACTGGATCGTGGTCAGATTTGCCCATTGGCGACTCGTCGCCGGGGAATGGCGGGGGGAAGTTGGTGTTGACGTGAAGCACTTCCACGCGGGCGAGGATTCCCATGAGGCTGGGGGTGACGAGGATATGGTCTAGGGTTTGGCATTGCCCCAGGTAGATGTAGCTGTAACGCTCGTTGGGCAAGATGGAGTCGAAAACGTGCTCCATGCCCGCCTCGCGGAGGGTGGTGATGGGCTTTGAAACATAGTAGGAGTTCAAATCGCCAATGACGGCTACATAGGCTTCGGGGTGTTCCGCTAGTAGTTCTTCTAAGATGGTCACGTTCCAGGCCGCTTGGGCTGTTCGGCGAGGTTCTGTGGCTTCTTCGCCGCCGCTCATGGATGTGAAGTGGTTATTAAGCACGAAGAGGGGCACTACGCTGCCATTGGTGACCACCTCTAGTTCCACGAGAAGAGGCGGGCGGCTGGTCAATCCCTCTGGGGCGGGATATTGCTTGATGTTCTGCACTTGCGCCCGGTCTCCCCGCACAAGATAGCCCACATCAATGCCACGGCTGTCTGTTCCCTCCACCAAAACCGGCTGATACTGATACGCGGCGAGGGATTCGTGGGCGGCTATATCTTCTAGGATGCCGATGTTTTCTACTTCTTGGAGGCCAATGATGGTTGGCGCGCCGGCGGCTACAATGGTGTTGGCAACCTTGGCTATTGCTAGTTTATACTCGTTTAGCGAGGGCATGGGGGGGCTGGCGGGGTGCGGTTCTTTGATGTCGAATAGATTCTCGACGTTCCAGGTGGCAATGCTGAATTCGTTAGCGGCTGTTGGTTGGAGAGTGGGCAGTTCGTGTTCAATGGCGGTGACGCGAGGCTCTTGGGTAAGCTGTATTTTGTATCGCCCGTACGTGTAGGATAGCGGCCCAACTAAGTCTGTGACGCTGTCTCCTATGCCTACCACATAGCTGAGGGTGGAGCGGTCTTCGTGCGTTTCTGAGCTGCCATCATCAGCCGTAATGGCGTAACCGTTTTTTCCGCCTTGCCAAAGGAGTGAAACATCATGTTCGGCCAGGACGACTGTGTATTCTCCGTATTTGTTGGTGGGAGATACGGCCACGGTTGGGCGCGTGACGCGAACGTACATGCCTTCTAGGGCTTCATAGTATTCGGCGGCTTCAAGGTTGTCTTGCGGCGGGTCTAGTTCATGGAGCATGGGTAACGGCTCGCCTTTGCTTATTACTGTCACGTCGTTAACGGAATCTATTTGGAGTTGTGTTTGCTGGAAAACTTCCCGCACAAGGCCGCTGACTTCTACTTTATCTCCTTGCTCAATGTCTAATTCTACGTTTACATTTTCTGTGCTAACAAATATGCCGCTCGAAGTGCGAAAATCATCGTCCGTCTGAATTTCTTGCATCCAGAAGCCGTCCATTTTGGGGAAAACGCCGGTGACAATGCCGGTGGTTTTGACTTGCTCCATCACATACGGGGAGCGGTCGCCAGTTCCTTGCAACGCCCAAATGGGAATGTTATCGCCAACGAAAATAAATTGGTTATCTATTACTACTGCGTCTTCCCATTGCCGCGAGACAGTCCATATTCTTTCGAGAGTGAGATACCCTGTTTGGGTAGCAGTTCGCAAGTTGACACTCACGCTCACGCTGCCGCCATCTCCATCTAGGTCGTGAATCCACCAGCGGAAACGGTTATTGGGCATGTGTGCCCCTTCGTCAAATATTTCATCTATCCATACATTTTGGGGGACAGCCATGCTAATATCTATCCCCGTCATGCGGTCGGGTGTGTAATTAGTAACCGTGAGCGTGACTGTGAATACCTCATCGTATTGAACTGTGTTGGGAGCGTCCATAGCCAAAATTAGAGTTGGGGGATAAACTTTTGTCAGGTCGGTTTGTAAACGCGGATAAAGTTGCAAGCGTCCATCGCGTACTTCTAAAACTCCCGTGGCCTGATAATGGTCGCCAACTTCTAGCAACTCAATGCTCATTCCCGTATTACTGTCAATGTAAAGCGTGAGGGTGTTCCCCTCTTCGTCTGCCAGGTCTAATTCGCTACTATACGAAAAGGCTTCCGCGCGGATAATCTCGCCTTCAACCTGAACCAAACGCGCGGGCAAGGTTTCCATGTCGCTAGCGGCGTCTAAGATGCTCACTTGCGCTGGCTCCCAGA
This sequence comes from Chloroflexota bacterium, assembly GCA_003648195.1. Lineage (GTDB taxonomy): Bacteria > Chloroflexota > Anaerolineae > Anaerolineales > UBA11858 > B10-G9. The sequence continues at coordinate 5,794 of QMOK01000064.1, forward strand.
GAGAGTCCGCGTCAGCCGTCTCTACAACCTCTACGTTAGCAACATCATTAACAATCATCTCGATGGCGCCTCGGTACAATGTAGGCGTACCTTGCACCCTAACGCGGTCTCCTAGTTTTACCTCTACTGCCCCATCGCCCCCCGGAACCCACACTTGAATGCCTCCGGTTTCGTCTTCTAGGTAAAATTTGGTATTCCCGCCGCCGGCGTAATACCCGCCCGTGTACATAGTGGCTATGCCTTCTACGGCAACTTCTTTATTCAGCAATGTTCGGGAGGTTTCAATAGGGATGGAGCCGCCTGTGATTAGCGTTTGGACAGGGCTGCCATAAGCGGGAGTGTCCCAATCTTGCGCCTGAACGTAGTAATTGCTAACGCGCGTGGTCACATACGTCAGAGGAGCTTGAACTGTAATTTGGGCGGAAGCTGTTTCCCCAGGCGATAACTCGTCCTTATGCCAAGTGACCGTTTTACCTACCACCTCAAAAGCGTTGGCCGCGCTTACTATCTCAATTTCTTTCGGGAGCATAAGTTCAGCTTGCACGCCATGCAATACTTGCTCTGTGTTGTTGGTAATTGTGAGGGCATATCCATACGTGTCGCCGGGATGCACTGTTGAGGGCACGTTCAAAGAGATTTCCAGCCGTTGCTCTGGCAAAGGCACAATCGGGCTTCCTACCCCTTGGGGGTTGGGCGCGGCGTTCAAGGCAAAGTCAGAGGCGTTGTCTTCGCTATCTACCGCGTTCCCTGCCCCGCCGCCGGGTTTGCGCTCCAGCGAAAAACCTTTATCTAAAGATGCTGGCAAGGCGTTTTCGCCATACGTCTGAGGTTTATCGCCCCAAGCCAAACTATCAGATGGAGTATCGTCAGCCATGCGGAGAAGCAATCCGCCCCGGCTAGTGGCCAGAGAAATATCAAAGGCAGCATCTACGCTTACGCCATATTCCTCGCCCGCACGCCCCAACAGGTAGTGCCCATGGGGAGGAACAACGGTAGGCTCAGTCCAGCGGTAAAGGATGCGCTCCTCTTCGCCTTCTTCCAGTTGATACCATAAAGTCCAGCCCTCCAGGTCAATGGGCGTGGTCGCGCTGGTATTGTAGAACTCAATGAATTCGTAGTTGTTGTTCCCATCAACACCAGCCAAAACCTCACTAATGAGAATTTTAGGCTCAGTGACCAGCACCGGCGTGGGAGAGGGAATTATTGTCGGCGTCTCTGGTTGAGGCGTGGCTTGCTCGGTACAAGCGGTAAAGACAAAAATGGCGAAAAGGAATATGGTTATCCAAAGGCGTTTCTTCATAGTTTACGGTCTCCGTGTTTTTAGGGTTGTTAACAATATAGTATATTTTACCGCATGTGGAGGGAGGGGATGAGGTGATTGGGTGATGAGGTGACGAGGTGCGACACTCTTTAGAAGTGCATTGCACCTGAGAGCACTTGGTTAAGTTATAATAACAATGCACTAGCAATTTCGCAAAATGTGGGCATAGCCCTACAAAACATCCTTTACCCACAACCATATTTCTGAAAACATGAGAAGTTTTTTGTAAGTACCCCATGGAGGCAAACATGTTCCATCATAGGATCAAAGTAATAGGATTGCTGGTTTTATCGGTTTTCATGGTGACAGGATGTAGTGAAGGAAGTGAGGGCGCAAAAACTCCCCTTGTTGAAACAGCGCTGCCTGCACCGACCCCTACAATGGTGGCGGCTGAGACAGATTTGCTAACCCTAGAAAACGGTACAGAAATATACTTCCCAAAAGCAGCAGGTAAGTGCACAGGGATTCGTGAAGTGATGGAAGCGTTATTAATAGGTAAATTAGAGCTTCATGATAAGTGCTTATATGCTGCTAACCCAAGCAGTGAATGGCGCATATTATTAATTTGGCCCGCATGTTTTGAGATACGGGAAGAAAACAAGCAAATAGTCGTTTATAACAGAACAGGCGAAGAAGTTGCTATTGTAGGAAAATTAGTTGTTATGGGAGGGGGAGAGGTTTCTCGCCTAAGCGAAGAAATGCTAGCAACTTTGCCAAAAGAGTGTCGAGAATCTCCTTATTGGATAGTTGGTGAGGTAGACAAATTATCTGATTTTACATATTCTTTGAATGCTTATCCTCAAAATTCTTCTTTGACAGAGAATGTATTATTGTCAGATGCAATGAATTATGCAACTGACTATAACCTAAGCGTTGAGGAAGCCCTGAAACAACTTGCTTTGCAGAAATCCTTTGTTATTTTGAATGAACAACTACTCGACAATGAACCAACATTTGCTGGCGCATATATACAACATGCGCCAGAGTATCGCTTCATCGCCAGGTTTACGGGTAACTTTCAAGGTGATATACAAACATATCTGCCTGATGATTCCTTGTCACAATATATTGAGGTAGATACAAGCGCCCAATATCCTATTATCATGCTCCAACTCGTTCAAGATACAATGAAAGAAAAAATCAATGACTGTGACATTAAAGTTGAGTCTAGTATCAGAGTGTCTACAAATAGAATTGAACTATATGTTGCTGATATTGACGATTTCAATGCAACCGTGAATGAATGCCGATACCATTTAGGTAGTTTTTTAAATAGAGAGGAAATCGATATTATAGAGGTTGGTGTTCTTTCCGAAGAATAGTTTTATTTTTTAGTTGTCCGGCAATTTCAAGAACAGATCGACAAAAACTTCTTCTTTAGTTTATGGAGGTAAACATGTTGCATCATAGGATCAAAGTAATAGGGTTGTTGATTTTTTTGCTTCTAGTCGCAGCGGGGTGTAATGAAGGAAGTGAGGCTACAAAAACTCCTACAATGGTGGCGGCTGAGACAGATTTGCTAACCCTAGAGGATGGCACAGAAATATATTTCCCAAAAGTTCCAGATGAAGAAGGCCCTCCTGAAGTGAATGATGTGGAAACATTTGGAATTCTATTTCTTCAGCAGCAATGTTTGTATATTGAGATAATAGGTAGACACGCAAATAATGGCAAAGAAGTTTTGCCGATTTGGCCTACTGGTTTTGAAATTAAGGAAGAAAACGGTCAAGTATTTGTTTATAACGAAAAGGGTGAAATAGTCGCTATCGAAAATGAAGTACTTGTTATGGGAGGAGGTCACCTTACCAAAAAATACATGGACGATTTACCTGAAGAGTGTCATGAGGACTGTTGTTGGAGAGTTGGAGGGTTTGACGCCATAAAACCTACCTACTCTTTAAATACCTATTCTCAAAACTCTTCCATAGCAGAGGATGTATTATTGTCGGATGCAATGAATTATGCAAAGGACTATAACCTAAGCATTGGGGAATCCCTGAAACAACTTGCTCTGCAAAAATCATTCGTCATTCTGCATGAAAAGTTGCTCCAAAATGAGCGAGAAACATTCGCTGGAGCATACATACAACACGCGCCAGAGTATCGCTTCATTGCTAGATTTACGAGTGATTTCAAAGGTGATATACAAGCATACCTGCCTGCCGATTCCCTAGTCCAATACGTTGAGTTAGATACTACTGCTCAATACTCTATGTTTGAACTCAAATTTGTCCAAACCGAACTGAATTATACCCTTAACCCCCTTTCTCCTGATTTGCTTGATTTTGAGACTTGTATCAAAGTACGTACAAATAGGGTTGAACTATATGTTGCTGATATAAACGACTTTAATGCAACTTTGGAGGAACATCATAAATATATTTATAATATGGAAAAAATCAATGTAATAGAGATTGGGATAGATACCAAAAAATAGTTATGTTTTTTAGTTGTCTGACAGTTTCAAAAATATATCAACAAAAAACTTCGTCCTTAGTTTATGGAGGTATAAATGTGCAAAACAGCTAAATCTATGTTTATTATCTTAGTACTTACACTCTTAGGAGTTTCATCATCATTAAACGCAAACGCTCAAAGTGGAATTACAAATGATGACCCTCCCATAACAGAGGACGCATTATTGTTTGATGCCAAGTGGTATGCGGATGACATGAATGTAAGCGTTGAGGAAGCCTACAAGCGCCTTTCCTTGCAAAAGCCCTTTGGTATTATTAACGAACAACTGCTCAATAACGAGGCAGAAACCTTCGCCGGAGCATATATTCAACATGAGCCAGGTTATCGTTTTATCGCTAGGTTTACGGGTGATTTCAAAGGGGATATACAAACATACCTGTTTGATGATTCCTTGACCCAGTATGTTGAAGTGGATACAACTGCCCAATACTCTCTAGCTGAACTCAAAGAAGCTCAACTTATTATGATTGATAAATTAGACGCCCTCGAAATCAAGTTCGAGACTGGCATAAAGGTGCGTGCGAACGCGGTTGAGTTATATGTAACTGACATAGACGCATTAAATGAAAGTTTGGACTCGCGATCAGAAACCCTCTCTCCGGTGATCAATATTATTGAACTAGAACAATTTTCTACTGAAGAGGCTAATGTTTATGCAGGACTGGAGCTAGTCCCTTGCACTAGCGGTTTCTCTGTCCGGCATTCGGATGGAACTTTAGGAATACTAACAGCAGCGCACTGTACTCCAGATCCTCCCGATGCCCCAATTTATTTTGAGGGCATAGAATTGATTCTCCGGCAGTGGAATTATGGGGGGCCGCATGATGTTCAATGGCGTACAACTCCGGGATTCACAGTTAGAAACCTGATGTTTGATGGCACATACAATAGATATGTGCGTGGTATAAAACTAAGAGACCAACAAGTGGAAGAGGAATACGTTTGCAAACATGGGAAAATTACAGAGTATACTTGTGGTTTTATTGACCATAAGAATCATCGCCCCCCTCCCGATAACGGTGCAACTTTTAGTGCCACATTCATTTATGTTCGAAGTGCTGGAGAAAACCTTTCAGAAGTAGGTGACAGTGGTGCCCCGTGGTTTTCAGGCAATACAGCATACGGTGTACATAGGAGCGGGCTAGGAGATGATGCTACATATATGGCAATTGATTACATCACAGTTTTAGATGTAGATGTCCTTGTCACTACTGATCTCAATAATCATCCTGTAGCGGATTTCGATGGAAGTGAAGATACGGACATTTCGGTTTTCCGTCCCTCAAACGGCAACTGGTATATCATGGGCCAGGGTTCTACGTCCTGGGGAGTTGCAGGTGACATCCCCGTCCCAGGCAATTATGCGGGAGATGGGGACTATGGAAATGCGGATATTGCATTCTACCGTCCCTCAAATGGGAAATGGTATATTCATGGTAAAGATCCAATTAACTTTGGCATATCAGGTGATGTTCCAATGCAGTGTGATTATGATGGTGATGACGTTGATAATATAGCCGTTTACCGCCCCTCAAACGGCAATTGGTATATCATGGGTCAGGGTTTTACGCCTTGGGGACTCGCGGGCGACATCCCCGTCCCAGCGGATTACGATGGTGATGGGGATTGCGATATAGCTGTCTATCGCCCCAGCAATGGCAATTGGTATATCATGGGGCAGAGCTTTATCACTTGGGGACTCGCGGGCGACATCCCCATCCCTGGCGACTACGATGGTGATGGGGATGCTGATATAGCTGTCTACCGCCCCTCAAACCAGAATTGGTATATCAAAGATCATCAGGTATCTCCAATCAAATGGGGGTACGCAAATGACATCCCCGTCCCAGGTGACTACGATGGTGACGGAAGCCTAGATATAGCCGTTCTGAGACCCTCAAACGGAAAATGGTACATCATGGGTCAATCCCCTATAAGCTGGTTCGTCGCAGGAGACTACCCCCTCCCCGTGCGTGATACCAACGCGGATGGAGATGTGTACCATTAGGGTTATAAAATAGAGTAGAAATCACGCGAACCCCTGCTTGTTAGAGAATAGAGCGACAAAAACTTCGTCTTTAGTTTATGGAGGCAAACATGTTCTATCATAGGATCAAAGTAATAGGGTTGCTGATTTTGTCGGTCTTCATGGTAGCGGGATGTAGTGAAGGAAGTGAGGGCGCAAAAACTCCCCTTATTGAAACAGCGCTGCCTGCACCAACCCCTACAATGGTGGCGGCTGAGACAGATTTGCTAACCCTAGAAGACGGTACAGAAATATACTTCCCAAAAGCATCAGGTAAGTGCACAGGCCCTCGTGAAGTGATGGAAGCGTTATTAATAGCTGACCTGGAGCTTCACAATAAGTGTTTATATGCTGCTGACCCAAGCAGTGAGTGGCGTATATTATTAATTTGGCCCGCATGTTTTGAGATTAGAGAAGAAAATAACCAAATATCTGTTTACAATAGAACAGGCGAAAAGGTTGCTATTGAGGGAGAAGTGGTTTATATGGGGGGAGGTGAAGTCCATCGCCTAAGCGAGGAAACGCTAGCAACTTTGCCAAAAGAGTGTCAAGAATCTTCTTATTGGATAGTTGGTGATGGCGTTAAGATACTGAAATCTACATATTCTTTGAATACCTATACTCAAAATGTTTCCACAACAGAGGATGTATTATTATTGGGTGCGATGAGTTATGCAACTGACTATAACGTAAGCGTGGAGGAAGCCCAGAAACGACTCTCTTTGCAAGAAGCCTTTGTCATTTTGCATGAACGGCTGCTTAACAACGAGCGGGAAACATTCGCTGGAGCATATATACAACACGCGCCGGAGTATCGCTTCATTGCTAGGTTTACGGATGACTTCCAAGGAGATATACAAGCATACTTGCCTGATGATTCTCTAGCACAATATATTGAGGTAGATACAACCGCTCAATACTCTCTAGCCGAACTCAGATTAGTTCAAATTGGGATAATAGAAAAACTCAACAGATGTGATATTAGATTTGAAACTAGCATCAGAGTGTATACAAATAGAGTTGAACTATATATTGCTGATATTAGCGACTTCAATGCAGCCTTGGAGAGAAAACACATGTATATTGGGGGTAAAGAAAAAATCAATTTCATAGAGATTATTTTTTTATCCGAAGAATAGGGATATTTATGCACTGCATAGACCTTGTAACAGGCAGACCTGTTTTTGGTATTTTGAATTCAAGTTTCACAAATATATTTTTATGTTTGGCTCTTTCGGAATTCACGGGGTAGCCGGAAATTTTCCTCATCAATACCCTGTTTTTACCGCATGTGGAGGGAGGAGATGAGGAATCTGGGAACGTGTGCCTTATTAAAAACCTCGGAGGTCTTAGAGACCTCCGAGGTTTCAGACTCCCGCAATTACCCTGCCTCCCGCCCCGCCCGCAAGAGATGTTATAATGTGCCGTAATGTCACGAAAAATCTTTTTAATCCTCCTTTCAATTGCTCTTTTTGGGCTTATCCTCTTCCTGCCCGCCTTAGAAACCCAGGCGCAGGCTGGGACGGCGTATCAGATGATTGCGGCCATTAACCAGCTCAGGGCTAATAATGGGATGGGGCCGCTCGAAGAACATCCTATTTTGATGTCTGTTACCCAAAGGCATAGCGAATACCAAGCATCTATTGGGCAGGGGACACACTATGGCCCAGGGGGAACAACTCCTAAAGATAGGGCGCGGGCAGCCGGTTTTGGAGGCGGGGCAACTATTTTTCTCTCTGAAAATTGGGCGGCGGGACATAAATTATCTATCCAACGCGCCATTTACGATCTTTGGGACGATCCCGCTCACATGGGCACAATGCTGGGAACGCAGTACAAGTACATTGGCGCTGGAGTGGCTTTTGACGGGGATTATGTTTATTACACAGTGAACACTGGCGCGTGGGTGGGAGACCCCATTACGCCTAATCCCACCGCAAACGTGACCGGTGTTCCCACCACAACCGCAGTTCCGGTAATTGCCTCTACTCCCAACCCCGATGGCTCTATCATTCATATTGTTAAGGCGGGGCAAACGCTGTGGACCATTGCGGTAATTTACGATGTCCCCTTGGATGATATTAAAGCCATTAACGGGTTCACCGAAAACACCATTTTATATTTGGGGGATGAGGTTATCATCAAGCCTGCTCATGCCGCCACGCCTGCAACCCACACCCCCCCCCGGGGGCGCCCCCCCCCCCCCCCCCCCCCCCGC
>QMOK01000065.1 GCA_003648195.1 Chloroflexota bacterium
ACGTTGTGCGGCACTATGTAGGCTAAATCTTCCAAGCCCATTGCGCCCTGATTGATGCGCACCATGCGCTCCGCGCCGTAAAAATCAACTTGGCGAAGAGCGTTTCTAACAATTAGGCGGGCTTCACCTTTTTTGGATGGAGCTACAGAATCCTCCAGGTCTAGGATAATGCCATCTGGGTGGTGTATGCCGGCGTTGAGCATCAGCTTGGGGGTATTGCCAGGCAAATAGAGCCGTGAGCGGCGATAGCGATCCCTCTCAGTGTGGTATTGATTTTCTTTAATTAAATCTAACCAATACTCTTTATCAGTCTCAATTAATTGCTTTATAGCAGCCTCTATTCTGGCCGCCAAAACAAAAGACAGGGCGCCACGGTCTTCAATTTTGATCTTGGCGTTTTTTATCTCAAAGTGGGCCAATATATCTTTGGCTAACTCAATAATGGAGTCGCCGTATAACGCGCCAACTTTGCTCACGACATCTATTTTAATGCCGCCGCTTGCAGTTATTTCCAAGGTCACAAAGCAATCCGAGCCGACACGAGCGCCCTTGTTTCCAGCAGTGCTTATATTAGTCAAGGTTTCCTCCACGGTTATTCTTCTTCAAAATCTTTATTTTGGGGCAAAGACTTCGGAAGTCTTGCTCCTTCTTTTTGAGATGATACGTCATTCTTCATCTAATATGTTTTCGTCAACTAGTTTGTGGGTCAATCGCCACCCAGTTGTGTTCTTGAAATGATTTTGCATAGCTATTTTAGCATTCTCAGGTTGCCCAGCTTGAATGGACTCTACAATAGGGCGATGCAAATTTGCCATTTCGCTAGCATCAACCTGGTTAGCGTATCCACGGCGGGTGTAGCCAGATTTGATATATCCATAAAGGATTTGGCGAATGTTTGAAATTAGGCTAAGCAGCAGGGGATTGTGAGAAGATTCGGCAACAGCAACATGAAAGGCTACGTCGTGCTCAATGGCTTTTTCCGGTCCTAGCGCCACGTTGCTAATAGCATCAACGAGTTGAGCCAAGTTCTCTTTTTGGGCATCGGTTGCTCTCTCGGCGGCGAGCGCGGCGGCTTGCCCTTCTAGGGCGTACCGGATTTCGAGGACGTGGCGCACTTCTTGAGCGCCAAACACCATCCCCCAATTCAAGCTCTGCCCCAAATAGTCAGTATAGGAATCGCAAACGAACGTTCCAGAGCTGCGGCGTGTTTCGAGTAAGCCAGCCACCACCAACGATTTAACGGCCTCACGCAGGGTTGAGCGGCCAACGTTAAAGTGTTCCATTAACTCAGGTTCAGTTGGCAGCCGGTCGCCTTGTTTTAGCTCCCCTTTAGCTATCATGGTCATGAGTTGCTCGGCGATTGCTTCGGCCAAACCTTTGGATTCTACAGGCTTGAAGACTGGCAAAATGAATTTCCTTTGGTGAAAATATCTTTCATCAGACGAAGTGACGAAAGATATTTTAATGTCTGAAATGCTTCGAGTCAATATCTTGGTTTGTCCAAAACAAGGCAATGGCATATAGGTATGGAATCAATTCCATGCCTGCTACAAAAAAACTGCTCAAGCAGGTTAAGTTGACTTCTTTTGAATTGATTCAAAACCGCTTTGGGTGTTCAAATGTGTTTGCCCTGTTCACTATCAAAGGGAGCACTCCAAGATTGTTGGAAAGTTCTGCTCCCTCCCTGCCTTAGAGCAGCATACTCGAAGAGTGCCCCCAAATGCGACAAAAAACGGTCGAATTTACCTTGGTAGGATGCTTCGCTAGGGGGATTGAGAGAGGAACTAAGGTCTAACTAATAACTTTTTAGCAGTCCCTTATCAAATTTCCCCTTGACGCAGAACTAATGTTCGGGTAAAATGTAGCACAAACATTCTATATCATGGCACTATACTGTTTACTAGTTAACTCTTTGGAGGTGGAAGTTATGGCTAAAAAAATATCTGACCGTCACAAGCAAGTGCTGAAGGTCATCCAACAGCACAGTGAAAAATATGGCTACTCTCCTTCTTACAGAGACATTTGCGAAGATACTGAAATCACTTCTACATCCATGGTGAATTATTATCTTAAACAGTTGGAAAAAGAAGGTTATATTAAACGGGAAGAAAACATATCCCGCAGTCTAAATATAACCGAGAAAGCACGCAATAAATTCCAAGAACTTTTGGGAACAGCTCAAGAAATTGTTAACGAGATGGTAAGATCGCTTACTATTCCAATTGTAGGGCAAATTGTGGCCAGCGAACCGGTTCCAGTTCCTGCTGGGGATATGCGGAGCTACGAATCCGATGTTGACATCGCCGAGAGCCTACTTCCCCGAGGAGTAGACATAGAAACGCTTTTTGCGCTCAAAGTAAAAGGAGATTCCATGATTGACGCCATGGTCAACGATGGGGATATTGTAATCATGAAACCGGCCCAAGAGGCGGTAAACGGCGAAATGGTGGCGGTTCGCATAAATCAGGATGAAACCACATTGAAATACTTTTACAAAGAAGGCGACCGGGTACGTCTCCAACCGGCCAATCCTACAATGGATCCTATTTACATTGAAAAATCAACACCTATAGAAATTCAAAGTAAAGTGGTTTTAGTTTTGCGCCAGGTCTGAAGTTACCTATAGAGAAATATCAAAAGCGGCCTCTGTACAGAGGCCGCTTTTTTGTTTTGGAATGATGTTTTGACGCTTATTTTTGTTCCCCCAAAAGTAATTATTCACTCCCTTCCCACAAATGTTCAATGACGTGTTATTCTGAGGGCGTTTTTCCCGAAGAATCTCCTATGCTTACGAGAGGGAGACTCTTCGTTCGCTAATCTTAGCTCCGCTAAGACACGTTCTCTCAGAGTGACACATCAACGCTTTTTTATTAAGGGAGAGCGACTTCCTCCCAAGTTCCTGCCTTTGGCATTTGCCCGCTACGCTGGGAGGGGCTAAGGTTTAACCAACAACTTTTTAGCACTCCCATACCGTGGGGAAAAAACACTTTTTTTGTAAACCTGGTATAATTCCCCTGATTAAATTAGAAAAAAGGAGTATACGAAGTGAGATTTTCTCCCTTTAGCTGGTTGTTAGGATATTTTTCTTTAGATATTGGTATTGACTTAGGAACTGCAAACACCCTGGTTCATGTGCATGGCAAGGGAATTGTTATCACAGAGCCTTCCTGGGTGGCGATTAACAAACGCACAAAAGAACCTATTGCAATTGGCTCTGCGGCGAAAGAGATGGTAGGGCGTACCCCCGCTAATGTTGAGGTTATTCGTCCTCTTAGAGATGGAGTAATATCGGAGTTTGAGATTACCCAAGCAATGTTGGAATATTTTATCGCTAAAGCTCATCAGCAGAGCATTGTACCGATTCCGCGCCCCCGTGTTGTGGTTGGGATTCCCGCCGGCGTGACCGAGGTTGAAAAAAGAGCGGTTTATGATGCTTCTATGGCTGCTGGTGCTCGGGAGACGTTTTTGATTGAAGAACCTGTGGCTGCTGCTCTGGGCGCGGGTTTGCCCATTGGTGATGTGCGCGGAAGCATGGTGGTTGATATTGGCGGTGGTACTTCTGAGGTTGCGGTTATGTCAATGGGCGGGGTAGTAGCTTCTCGCTCTCTTCGGGTAGCAGGCGATGAACTTGATGAGGATATTATTCAATATATGCGGAATAAATATAATTTGCTCATCGGACAGCGCATGGCAGAAAATGCCAAAATGACAATTGGCTCGGCTTATCATCTCCCAGAAGAGAAAACTATGGCCTTGCGAGGGCGAAATTTGGTCACTGGGTTGCCAGATTCTGTAGAGGTTTCTTCTATTGAGCTTAGAGAAGCTACAGCAAACTCTGTGCAAACTATTATTGACACCGTGAAAGATACACTTGATGAAACGCCACCTGAAATTATGGCAGATTTAATGGATACGGGCATTTGCTTGGCTGGCGGTGGCAGTCTCTTGCAAGAATTAGACACACGTTTGACAGACGCTCTTCAGGTGCGGGCTTGGGTAGCGGAAGACGCCATAAGTTGTGTAGCTCGAGGAGCAGGAATAGCCTTAGAGGAATTTGACAGATGGAAAGGACTATTTGTAGGCTTAGACCGTCAAAGTACTCGCCGCTAATAAATTTCTAAACCACGTCTATTGCAGGCGTGGTTTTATGCCTCAATTCGCGTGGACTTTTGGGGGAATTTCCACTCTTATGTGTTCATTCACTTCCTAAAAGAATTGCAAGAAGAGTATGAAAAGACGTTTTCCTGGCTCTCTACGAAATATCATTATTAGCCTGTTAATTATTGGGACACTGGCTTTGGCGTTGGGCGGTTATATTGAACCGCTCACTCGTTTAGCCCTTGCTCCCATTGTGGCTGCACAAACATGGACTTCAAAGCAGTATCAGGGGTTCAAAGAGTTCGTTACTGCTCCCAGAGACGTCACCGTTATTAGGCAGCAAAACGCTAAGCTGAACGCCGAGAACGCCCGGTTACAGGCTCAAATTGTTGAGATCCAACAACAATTAACCGAATATGAGATACTATCCGCCCTTCTCGATTTTGCGCGTGCCCATCCCACACATCAATATTTAGGTGCTACAGTAATTGGGCGTGATCCCAGCCCATTTTTGCATTATGTGATTATTAATCGCGGCTCGGATGATGGGCTTCGCAAAGGGATGCCAGTTGTTACGCAAAAAGGATTAGCCGGGCGAATTGCCCAAGTAACCGCAAGGGGAGCGCGGGTAGAGCTTATCACCGATCCATCCATTATTGTGAATGTTAGAATTCAGCCTTCTAGAAGTGAAGCGATATTAACCGGTTCTATCACTGGCGATATTGTTCTTGAGCAGATTCCTCAAGACGCGGATGTTGTCCCTGGTAACCTAATTCTAACTTCTGGGTTGGGGGGGAATTACCCTCCTAATATCATTGTTGGACAAGTTACAAGCGTCAAAAGCCAGGATTTCGCTCTTTTTCAGGGAGCGTCTGTTCAACCTGTTACCGATTTCTCGAAATTAGAAATTGTGTTGGTGATTACCAATTTTAACCCTGTAGAAGTTGCGCCGCTTATCCCTATCCCAGAAACTCCTTAATTTCCTCCCCTTCTAATTATGGGTATTTTCCTTGCTATTCCTATTTTAAGTATCGCGACGATTCTACAATCGGCTGTAATTAGCAGAATAACGCTTTTACAAGGGACTGCCGATATTGTACTTTTGATTGTGATTGCCTGGGCTTTACAAAAAAATGTCAAGACCGGTTGGCAATGGGGCTTAATAGGAGGTCTGCTTGTTGACTTTATATCTGGGTTGCCATTTGGGATATACACTATCGGTTATTTGCTTGTCACGGGTCTAACCCTCGCTTTGCAGGCGCGAATTTGGCGGTTAGCGGTGCTTGTACAACTTTTTGCTACATTTGTGGGCACAATACTTATTCATGCTTTGTCTATTTTAGTGCTTGTAATTCGAGGCACAAGTTTGCCTCTCCAAGACGTATTACAAACTATTGTTTTGCCTAGCTTAATATTGAACTTGTTTTTAGCTATTCCTGTCTATTCTATAATTCGGGAATTGGCTGGGCTAGTGTACCCAGAAGAGATTGAAATATGAACGCTTCGGCTACTATTCATAATAAATTGAAATTTAGCCGCATTTTGAGCTTTGCTGTTGTGCTTGCGGCGATACTTCTTTTTTATATCATTCGCTTATTCAGCCTTCAGATCATATCGGGAGACGAATGGGCAGCGAAGGCGGAAGATAATCGTCTTTTAGAAATTAGCCTTGAGCCTGCTCGTGGAGTAATATTTGATAGAAACGGAACGGTATTTGCCCGCAATGTGGCCTCTTACAATGTGGTAGTCACTGCGGCTTACCTTCCTGATGATATTGGCGCAATTCAAACCATTATTCGTGATTTAGCAAAGTACGTTGATGTGCCAGTGAGTCGAGGGGAAATTACCAAAGAAAATCCCTTCGTCCCCTGCCTTTCAGAGCATGGCATTGCGCAAATAATTAGCTATGGACAGCTAAGCGCCCCTTATAGAGATGTGGCAATTGCCTGCAACATAGATGGAACCATGGCTAGACTGCTTCAAGAAAAAGCGGTCGATTGGCCAGGCATTTCTATAGAAATAGAACCTATCCGCGACTATCCCACAGGCTCGCTCACAGCGAGTTTCATTGGTTTTTTAGGCCCTATCTCTAGCGCAGAGGACGAATATTATACAGAGCGTGGATTCATAACGCAGCGAGATAAAATTGGATATGCTGGTCTTGAGCGATTTTTCGAATCGATTCTTTCGGGAAAACCAGGGAAACGAGTAGTAGAAGTTGACGTAGCGGGGAAAATAACCCGTGATGTAAAAGCCACCATTCCCTCTATCCCCGGCCAAAACATTTACACAACCATTGATATCCGGCTTCAACAAGCAGCGGAATCTATTTTGCTGGGCGAAATTCAATCATGGAATGACTACTTCGCGGAAACTCGCATTACCAGCGGAGTAGTATTAGCCATGAATCCCCAAACCGGCGAAGTTCTCGCCATGATTTCTTACCCTACTTACGAAAATAACCGCATGGCACGGGTAATTCCTTCCTATTACTATAGACAGCTCAACACAGACGTTCGCGACCCACTTATGAACCACGCTGTGGGAGCCGAACTGCCGGTTGGCTCAGTTTTTAAGCTCTCAACCGCTGTGGGCGCGCTCAATGAGGGAGTAGTAACGCCAGAACAAAAGGTAACCACACCTCCCTCTATTTTTACCACTGAAAAATTCACCCCTAACGATCCAGGCAGAAGCCGCGAGTTTGTAGATTGGAACAAAGCCGGATTTGGATCACTAGACTTCATTCACGGATTAGCGTATTCAAGTAACGTATATTTCTACCAGCTTGGAGGTGGAACAGACGGCGTTACCAATGTCCCAAACGACATTCCCGGAGGGCTGGGCATTTGCCGTTTGGGAACGTATGCCCGCGCCCTGGGGTACGGCGCGTACCCTGGCATAGAACTCCCAGACGAAGCCGATGGACTTATCCCCACGCCAAAGTGGAAACGCATCGCCCATGGAGAGAACTGGTCTACAGGTGATACCTATATTGCCAGCGTTGGCCAAGGATTTGTAATCGCGACTCCGCTTCAGGTGCTTATGTCGGCCACAACCATTGCCAACGATGGAAAGTTGATGCGCCCAACCATTATTCACCACATCACCGACAGTGAAGGCAAAATTATCAGCCCATTTTTGCCCGACCTTAAATGGGATATTACAACAGACCCTGTTATTGACATCTATAGCGACCCCACTAGTGCGGGAGGATGTGAGGCAAAGCTAACAGGCGAACAGACCACTGTAGCGCCATGGGTGGTGGAAAAAGTACAACAAGGGATGCGTTTGGCAGTGACCAGAGGTACTTTGGAAGATGTATTCGCAGGCTTTAGTATTGCGGCGGCTGGAAAAACAGGGACTGCTGAATATTGTGATACATTTGCGAACGAAAAAGGACTTTGTTTGCCTGGGAATTGGCCCACACATTCGTGGACAGTTGCTTACGCGCCTTACGAAGACCCCGAAATAGCTGTAGTGGCATTTGTTTACAATGGCGAAGAGGGCGCAAGCGTGGCCGGCCCCATTGTGCGGCGAGTCCTTGACGCTTATTTTGGAATAAAGATAATAGATAGCAGATTGGGCAGCCCGTAATTACTCATGCTATAATCTTTTTACTTGAAGACACACAATTTACCCCGCGCGAAATTGGAGTTAGGGGATGCAAACTAAGAAAATGGAAATAAAAGGCATTAAAGACGGTTTAATAATAAAAATTGGTTCTGGAAAATGGGCTAAACAAGAAAAAGACTTGTTTGAACGAATAAATGCCCAAGAGGACTTTTTCCAAGGAGCACGTTTAGCTTTGGATGTGGAAAACCACATTCTGAAAGCCGCTAAGTTAGGCGCGTTGCGTGACAAACTTGCCGACAGCGGTGTGAGATTGTGGGCTGTTATAAGTAATTCTCCTACTACAGAAAAGGCTGCCCAAGCCTTGGGAATGGCAACACGTTTGGCTAACACCGCTCCTCTCCCCCAGAGACCTAAACTCTCCTCTGCTAAGCAAGAGAAAGAGGCCGTTTTTATCCGCCGCACCATTCGCTCAGGGCAAAAAATCAAATCTTCAGGGCACATCATTATTTTAGGGGATGTTAACCCAGGGGCGGAGGTTATCGCTGGAGGAAATATTGTTGTTTGGGGTCATTTGCGCGGTGTAGCGCACGCTGGCGCTCAAGGTGATTTGAATGCTGTGGTGTGCGCGTTGAGGCTGGCTCCCACGCAGCTTCGCATAGCGGAGAAGATTAGCATCTCACCTCCGGATGGGGAAAGCACACAACCTGAGCTGGCGTGCTTAGAAAAAGGGCAAATTGTTGCTCATTCTTGGGCTTAAGCTATCATGTTCGAAAACAGTTCAATCGCAGATGATTTTAAATTTAGAATTATTAGAGGACAATAAATCGTTATGGCTGCAACAGTAATTACTATCACTTCTGGAAAAGGTGGCGTTGGCAAAACAACTGCCACGGCTAATATTGGGGCCGCTTTGGCGAATAATGGGCAAAAAGTAGTTTGCATAGACGCCGATATAGGCTTGAGGAACTTGGATGTAGTATTAGGGTTAGAGAACCGCATTGTGTATGATTTGGTGGATATTGTAGAGGGACGTTGCCGTTTGCGCCAGGCTATGATCCGCGACAAACACACACCAGAGTTGTACCTTATTCCCTCCGCGCAAACACGGGATAAAACAGCCGTTTCTCCTAGCGACATGATACGTTTGTGCGATGAACTTCGCCCAGATATGGATTGGATTATTATTGACTCTCCCGCTGGTATTGAGCGGGGTTTTCGCAATGCCATTGCTCCTGCCGATGAGATTATTGTGGTCACCAACCCTGAGATTTCTGCCGTGCGAGACGCGGACAGAATCATTGGTCTGATAGAAGCAGAGGAAAAAGGGCCGGGGCAGCTTATTATCAACCGCTTAAACCCCAAGATGGTGCAACAGAAAAACATGATCTCGGCAGAGGACGTAGTGGATTTGCTGGCTGTTCGTCTTTTGGGTGTTGTCCCAGAGGATAAACAAATTATTATTAGTACTAATAATGGTGTTCCAGTTTCGATAGATGGGACTGGTTTAGCGGGGGAGGCGTTTCGCAATATAGCCCGCCGAATACAAGGCGAAACTGTTCCCTTTTTAGATTTGGAAGCCTCAAAAGGCATTATCAAGCGATTTACGAGTTTATTTGGCTCAGGAGGAAATTAGAATGAGTAATTTTCTCGATCAACTATTTTCTAGAAAATCAAGCAGTGCCTCCCAAGCAAAGGATCGCTTGCAATTGGTGCTTATTAATGACCGCACGGCTTTGACGCCCCAAGCAATGGAAAACTTGAAAGATGATTTATTAGAAGTTCTTTCTCGCTACATTAAAATTGACTCTAGGGCCGTGAAAATTGACCTCACGAGCCAGGGAAGGCAACAAAGATTGATCGCGGATATTCCCATTACTGGCCCGCAGAAGCGAAAACGCTAACTTATGCGCAAAATATCATGGCGTCACTTTGACTTTTGGCTTTTTGGGGCGGTGGCTGTTCTAATCATTTTTGGCATCGCTATGATTCGCTCGGCTATTGCTGGCAACATTGAGCTTATAGAGTCTAACACTGTGCTTAAGCAAATAATTTTCGCGGTAGCGGGCTTTGTAGTTTTAATAATTACAGCTACTATAGATTATAGGTACTGGAGTGCTCTCAGTAAATTCTTTTATATAAGTATTGCAGGGTTACTGATTTTGCTCTTTTTTGTGGGAGGCACTCTTTTTGGCTCCTCACGCTGGTTCAGCCTTGGCCCAATTTTGATTCAACCTTCAGAATTAGCTAAACTTGTGATGATCTTGGTGCTGGCTAACTTTTTCTCTCGAAATATTGATGAGATACATCGTCTAGCTACAATAATGAAAAGTTTCGCACTCACAATGGGCGTGGTGGCCTGGATATTGCTCCAACCCGACTTAAGCACATCCATTGTAATTTTAGTCATTTGGTTTGCATTGCTATGGGCTAGCGGGTTAAAAATCAAACATCTTCTCATCACTCTGGGGAGCGGCGTTTTGTCTTTAGGGATTGGATTACCCATTCTTTTATTAAACTACGACCCCAATAAAACAGACGCGCTCATCAAACCTTACCAACTTGAGCGCATTCTTAACTTTCTGTTCCCCAATCCAGACGCGCGGCACGGCGCGAATTATAATGTTGAACAATCTCGAATTAGCATTGGGGCGGGGGGATGGTTAGGACAAGGCTATGGAAGCGGTTCACAAGTTCAACTTCGTTTTTTAAAAGTACGTCATTCCGATTTCATTTTCTCTGCCTTATCTGAAGAATTTGGTTTTGTGGGCGCATTGTTTGTGATAGCCTTATTAGCCTTCATTATTTTTAGGTGCTTACGGGCTGCTCACTTAGCCAGCGATACTTTTGGCGCTCTAATAGCCTATGGCATAGCTGTTCTAATTGGGTTTCAGGTTTTAGTTAATGTGGGAATGAACCTAAAACTGCTCCCTGTTACAGGGCTTACGCTTCCATTTGTCAGTTATGGAGGCAGCTCATTATTATCTCTTTTGCTGGGGATAGGATTGGTAGAAAGCGTCCTCCTCAGACAACAAGAATTGGAATTCTAGAACACAATCATTTGAGTATTCAAAACGTAACTACTCAGGCATATCATTGCGAAGCGTTGTTTCCCCGCTGAAGCAATCTCCTAGAGCGTCTGGGAGACTGCTTCGGGGCAAAAAAATGCCCTTCGCAGTGACATTTCAAGGGTGGGCTGAGTAATTACTTCAAAATATTATTTTATGAGGAGAATGTACAACCATGTCTAACAAACCTGCTCGTGTGCGCTTTGCCCCTTCCCCAACGGGATACCTGCACCTAGGTGGCGCGCGTACCGCGTTATATGATTATTTACTCGCCAAACAAACTGGCGGCACGTTCATTTTACGCATTGAAGACACCGACCAGAAACGGTACGTCCCCGAAGCGGAAGAAAACTTCAAAAACGCGCTTCGCTGGATGGGACTGACCACAGACGAAGGCCCAGACGTTGGCGGTCCCCATGCGCCTTACCGCCAATCCAAACGAAAAGCCATCTATCGCGAACACGCTGAAAGGCTTATTGAAAATGATCACGCTTTTTACTGCTTCTGTTCCCCCGAACGGCTCAGCAAAGTTCGCGAAGAGCAACTAGCAAATCACGAAACCCCGCACTACGACGGAAAATGCCGCCAATTAGACCCCGCAGAAGCCGCCCAGCGAGTTGCCAATGGCGAAAGCCATGTTATCCGTTTCAAAGTTCCTCACGAAGGCACAACCACAGCACACGACTTTTTGCGCGGAGACATCACCGTAGAAAATAAAGTTCTAGACGATATTGTCTTAATCAAATCTGATGGGCTGGCTGTTTACCATTTGGCCGCCATGGTTGACGACCATCTAATGGGCATCACGCACGTTATTCGTGGCTCGGAATGGCTCCCAACCTTTCCACTTCACAAACGCATTTATGACGCTTTTGGCTGGGAAGAGCCGGTGTGGGTTCACCCCTCCGTGTTCCTAAAACCGGACGGCAAAGGCAAACTAAGCAAGCGCGATATTCAAAAAGCCCGCGAAAGTGGTTATCCCGTCTTCATTGAAGATATGGTTGAAATGGGCTATTTGCCCGAAGCAGTGAACAATTGGATTGCCCTCATAGGCTGGAGCTACGACGACAAGACAGAATTCTTTACCATGGATGACCTCATAGAGAAATTCTCTCTCGAAAAACTCAACCCCGCTCCAGCAGCCATCAACTTTAGCAAACTAGACCACTTTAACGGCATTCACATTCGCAACCTAGAAGTAGAAGATTTTGCCCAGCGCATTAAGCCTTATTTTGAGAAAGCAGGCTACACGGTGAACGATGCCATACTTCCCAAGGTGGCGGCTGCCATTCAAGAGCGAACCAAGAAGTTAACAGAAGTGGGAGATATGGCTGGCTTCTTTTTTAAAGATGAGGTGGAATTGGCCGTTGATCGTATTGTGAATAAAAAAATGAACGCGGAGCAAGCAGCCGAAGCCGCCCAGCGGATTGTACAGCTCTTTAACGCGGTGCCAGAAATAAACGCCGATACCAGCGAACAGCCATTGCGTAACCTGGCCAAGGAACTGGGCCTAAAGGCGGGGCACATCTTCGGGCTTTTACGTGAAGCCCTTACCGGCCAAAAGGTTAGTCCTCCGCTTTTCGATATTATAGACATCCTTGGCAAAGAGAAAACCATTGCCCGGCTTGAGAAAGCGGCCAAGATGATGAGTGAAGCGTGATGATTAACGAGTGAGCAGAGCAACAAAAAAGCCCCCGCCAGTAACGGCGAGGGCTTTTTCATTTGGTTTTTTGGCTTTACTTCCCTTGTTGGGATTGTTTTTCTATTTTCGCCCAGGTGTCACGCAGGGTGATGGTGCGATTGAAGACGAGCATTTCGCTTGTAGAATCGGGATCAACGCTGAAATAGCCCCTCCTTTCAAATTGGAAACACTCTCCGGGTTTGGCATCCGCCAGGCTGGGTTCCACCTTGCGGTTCTTCAACACTTTCAAAGAATCAGGATTGAGGTTTTTAGTGAAATCCTCGCCTTCTTCTACGGCTAGAGGGTCCCGCGTGAAGAAAAGACGGTCGTACAGGCGTACTTCCACATCCAAAGCGTGAGCGGCTGAAACCCAGTGCATTGTGCTGCGCACTTTGCGCCCATCGGGAGCGGAACCGCCCTTAGTTTCAGGGTCGTAGGTGCAATGTACTTCTATCACTTTTCCGTTTTCGTCTTTGATAAAATCTACGCATTTGATGAAATAGCCATAACGTAAGCGCACTTCTCGCCCCGGAGCTAGACGCCAGAAGCGTTTTGAGGGGACTTCGCGAAAATCTTCCTGTTCAATGTAAAGTTCACGAGAGAATGGTACCATGCGTGTTCCCGCGCTTTCGTCTTCGGGGTTGTTGACAAATTCTAGCTCTTCTTCTTGGCCTTCTGGGTAATTGGTGATGATAACTTTGAGCGGGTTGAGTATTCCCATGCGGCGCGGGGCTGTTTTGTTTAGGTCTTGCCGGACGTGGTGCTCTAGCAATGCTATATCGACAATGCTCTCATTTTTGGCTACGCCAATTTCGTTCAGGAACCCGCGAACGGCTTCGGCGGTGTAACCGCGCCGGCGCATTCCGGCCAGAGTTGGCATACGGGGATCATCCCAGCTATCGACAAGCCCTTCCTTAACCATTCTTCCCAGGTAGCGTTTGCTCAATACTGTGTAAGAGAGTTTGAGTCGCGCGAATTCAATTTGCCGGGGATGGTGAATTTCTAACTCATCTAGGAACCAGTTGTACAATGGGCGGTGTGCCTCGTAGGCTAGGTCGCACAGGGAGTGGGTGACACCTTCCATGGAGTCCGATTGTCCGTGGGCGAAGTCGTACATGGGGTAGATGCACCATTCGTTTCCCGTGCGGTGGTGCTCGGCGTGGAGGATGCGGTACATGACTGGGTCGCGCATGTTGATGTTGCCGGAGGCCATATCAATTTTCGCCCGCAGAACGC
>QMOK01000066.1 GCA_003648195.1 Chloroflexota bacterium
AACCCCGATACGGGGATGCTTGCTCCGGACACACCCACCATCACCTACGCCCTGCGCGGGTTAGCTTACTTTGACCTGGAAATATACGGTCCCCAGCAAGACCTGCACTCCGGGCTTTTTGGCGGCGTGGTACACAACCCAGCCCAAGTGCTGGCAGAACTCATCGCGGGGATGCACGACGCCCAGGGGCGAGTTACGCTCTCCGGGTTCTACGACCGAGTCACCCCGCTTGAGGATGAAGAAAGGGCCGAACTGTCTCGTCTCCCCCTGAATGAAAAGTTCTACCTCCAAGAATCGGGGGCGCCCACTCTCTGGGGTGAAGAAGGCTACACGCCGGCAGAGCGCACGGGAGCGCGTCCCACCCTTGAAATCAACGGTATTTACTCTGGATTTATTGAAAAAGGCTCCAAAACCGTCCTCCCCGCCTACGCTATGGCGAAAATCTCCACTCGCCTGGTTCCCCGGCAAGACCCAAGTGAAGTTGGCGAGCAGTTGAGGGCTTATCTCACCGAGAACGCCCCTCCCACCATAACTTGGAAATTGGAGCAAACGGCTGGCAGCGTGGCTTCTATCAGCGACCGCAAATCTCCATGGATTAAGGCCTATGTTGAGGCCGCCCAATCCGCTTGGGGAAAGCGACCGATATTCAAGCGCGAAGGGGGCAGCGTGCCGGTGGTAGTACACTTCCAGAAATTACTGGGCGTTGACTCAGTAAACATTGGCTTCGGCCTCCCCAGCGATAACATGCACGGCCCCAACGAGAAGCTCCATCTTCCGACCTTTTATAAAGGGATTGAGGCGCTGGTGCATTTCTTTTTCAACGTGAAGAGTAAGCAATGAGCGAAGAAAAACTACCTAATTACGGGGGGCAAGCGGTAATAGAAGGTGTGATGATGCGCGGAAAACGCGTCGTGGCAATTGCTATGCGTGCTCCAAATAGCGAAATTGAGGTTCACACCGAAAAACTCGGCTCTATTTACCAAAGCAAATTAATGCAAATCCCTTTTTTGCGCGGATTGTTGGGGTTGTGGGACGCTCTAGGGTTGGGGATGCGTGCCCTGACCATTTCTGCCAACTTGCAAACGGGAGAAGATGAAAAGCTGGAAGGGTTTAGCCTCTTTTTGACAATAGCGATTTCCCTAACAATTGGCGTGGGGCTCTTTTTCCTGGCCCCGGCGGGAGTAGGCCAATTGGTGGAGCGTTATCTGGGCTGGGGGGCGTGGGCCGGGAATCTGGTAGAAGGCGTGGTGCGGCTAGCCTTACTGGTGCTGTACATGTGGGGCATCGGCCAAATGGAAGACATCAAGCGCGTTTTCCGCTATCATGGGTCAGAGCATAAGGTTATTAACGCTTTTGAAGCTGGGGCGGAACTCACCCCAGAAAAAGTAGCGGCCTACTCTTTAGAACATCCTCGTTGCGGGACAGCGTTTTTGTTAATTGTGGTGCTTTTTTCTATTGTACTCTTTGCCGCTTTGGGGCCGCTCTCTTTGGCATGGAGGCTGGCCAGCCGCATTTTACTGCTCCCTGTTTTGGCAGGAGTCGCCTACGAATACTTGCGCTGGACAGCGGATCATGCCAAGCACCCAATCGTAAGACTGATCATCAAACCTAATCTGGCCTTGCAGCGACTCACCACCGCCGAGCCAACTTTAGATATGTTGGAAGTGAGTATTATGGCGTTTAATACAATGCGTAAAGGGGAAGAGGAATTAGCAGATTAGATATTAGGAATCAGTGATTAAGAAACGTGAAAGCCAGAGTACAGCCGGGCACGTTTTACTCTTCACACCAAAAATTATGATATTTTTTTTCGAAGACACGCATCAAAACAGATGTAGAACGGAAATTCATTGGAGAAAAGACAATGGCTAAAACAAGCAAGAAAGAGAAAAAAACTCGCATCCTCATCTTCAGCACCCCTACCTGTTCGCACTGCCGAACCGCAAAACGTTATCTGCGGAAGAAAGGCATCCCTTTCAAAGACATAGACGTCTCACGTGATAGAGCCGCCGCTAGGGATATGGTCCGCCGCAGCGGGCAGCAGGGCGTCCCGGTAATTGACATCAATGGCAAAATTATTGTGGGTTTCAATCGCGTCAAAATTGACCGCGAGTTAGGATTGTAAGAGAAAGCAATTAACACAAAAAGCCAGGCTTCCGCAAGGAGCCTGGCTTTTTCAGTTTAAAGGGTTTGCTGATCAATTTTCTTCTAAGAACTCAATGGCTTCCATGGCCGCTGCCGCGCCCATCCCAGCCGAGATGATAACCTGTTGAAAATGGTCATCGGTGGCTTCGCCTGCGGCGTAAACGCCGGGGACGCTGGTGCGCATGTGCCGATCTGAAATTAAGTAACCTTGTTCGTTCATCTCCAATTGGCCTTTGAAAAGCTCCGTGTTGGGGAGGTGGCCGATGAAGACAAAAACGCCATCCGTGGAGTATTCTTTTTCTTCGCCAGTTTTCTTGTTTTTCAGGCGGATTGCCTGAACAGCATCTTCACCGATGACTTCTGTGACAACCGAATCCCAGATGAATTTCACCTTGGGGTTTTCTTTGGCCCGGGTTTCTAGCAAAACGCCAGCCCTCAGCTTGTCACGGCGATGGACGATGGTCACGGAGTTGGCGAAACGCGTGAGGAAGAGAGCTTCTTTTACAGCGCTATCTCCTCCCCCAACGACAACCACGTCTTTCTCTTGGAAAAAGTGACCATCGCAGGTAGCGCAATAAGAAACGCCCTTTCCTGTGAATTCCTTTTCGCCGGGCACATCCATAAGGCGTGGTGAAGCCCCGGTAGCAACGATAACGGTTTCTGCCAGGTATTCTTCCGCATACGTTTTAACTTTGAATGGACGTTCAGAGAAATCCACTTCGGTGGCAACATCAAAGACAATTTCTGCTCCAAAACGTTCGGCTTGTTGCTGAAAAAGGTCTACTAATTCTGGGCCTTGAATACCTTCGGGGAAACCGGGGTAATTCTCGATAGCATCGGTATTTCCGACTTGCCCACCCAGGGCCATCCCGCTGAGGACAACGGGCGCAAGATCAGCGCGAGCAGCATAAAGGGCTGCGGCCAAACCTGCCGGTCCCGAACCGATGATCAAACTTTGCAAAGGGGTATCTTTTAATTCGCTCACGTTGAGTTCTTAGTTAACTATTGCTAGAAGGTCATCAAATTCAATGATGAGATAGTCAACGCCTTCGAGGGTAATATTGGTACCGCCATATTTCGGGAAAAGTACTTTTTGCCCAACTTTTACGGTAACAATCTCTTCATCGTCACCAACGGCGACGACAATGCCAATTTGTGGTTTTTCTTTTGCGGTATCGGGAATATACAGCCCACTCTCGGTACGATTATCTTTTTCTACAGGACGAATAACTACACGATCGCCAAGGGGTTTTAATCCTAATTCTTTCTCGCTCATAATTTTTCTCCTTAATAATATATTTCTTAGCTTAAATGACTACGGTTTCATATTTTACCAAATTATAGATAAATTGTTACCCATTAAGCCCCGCTGAGAGGTTTTCATATATAATTTTTATAATTATGGCTCAATGAAAAATAGTGGAGTCGCTGGGCAGACATCAATGGTTTTAGAGTTTGGACGCTGGGGAAGAGCACATCTTCCATCAGTTTGTTCTACGCTTGCGTAAGTTCTGCTATTTAGATGCGGTACTTAGAAAAACGTTGTATCTGGCTTAAAGAAAAACGCCCAGAAAGTTTCCTCTCTGGGCGTTAGTTAGAAAGTTACAACTAGAAAAGTTTATCGTTTGCGATCGTTCCCTTGAGCTTCTTCTAGCGTCCAGCCTTCTAGTACTGCTCGGCGGGAAAGGCGGATTTTTCCGTCTCGGCTAATGTCCGTGACCATAACGGTGATTTCATCACCATAGCTAACGACATCGCCAACTTCTTTCACTCGGCTAGAATCAAGTTGAGAAATGTGTACTAAGCCATCAGCGCCAGGCAAAATCTCTACAAAAGCGCCGAAGTTTTTCACGCCGACAACTTTTCCGGTATAGATACGCCCGACTTCTGGAGTAGCGGTCAACATTTCAACCCGTTCACGGGCACGGCGAGAACTTTCGCCATCTGCGGTAGCGATGAAAACTGTGCCATCATCATCTATGTCAATTTTCGCGCCGGTCTCTTCTTGAATGCTGCGGATAGTTTCTCCGCCTGGGCCGATTACCGCCCCAATTTTGTCAACGGGGATCTGAACAGCCACCATCCGCGGGACATGGTTTTTGAGTTCAGGTCTGGGGGTGTCAATGACTTCCATCATTTTTCCCATGATGTATTCACGTGCTTCTTTTGCTTGGGCGAGAGCCTTAGACATTACCTCTGAAGAAAGGCCTTTTAGTTTGATGTCCATTTGCAAGGCGGTGATGCCGTTTTTGGTGCCAGCTACTTTGAAATCCATATCGCCTAAATGATCTTCTAGGCCTTGGATGTCGGTCAGGATGGCGTAATTTTCACCTTCTTTGACCAAGCCCATTGCAACTCCAGCAACAGGGGCTTTGATGGGAACGCCGGTATCCATGAGGGATAGCGTAGAGCCACAAACAGAAGCCATTGAAGAGGAACCATTGGAGGCCAAAACCTCAGAAACCAAACGAATGGTATAAGGGAATTCTTTTTCATTAGGGATAACTGGGCGTAAGGCGCGCTCGGCCAAAGCGCCGTGGCCTATCTCACGACGGCCTGCACCGCGCAAGAAGCGGACTTCGCCAACGCAGAAGGGAGGGAAATTGTAATGATGCATATAGCGTTTAGACTCTTCTGGTCGGAGATTGTCAATCATTTGGGCATCTCTTGGAGTTCCCAAAGTGGCGAAAGTCATCACTTGGGTATTGCCACGGGTGAATATGCCAGAGCCATGTGCGCGGGGAACGGTATCTACATCGCACCATATCTCACGGACATCTCTGAAGCCACGGCCATCGGGTCGTTTGCCTAGTTCTACAATGCGCTTTCGAACAGCTTCTTTATAGACAACTTCAAAGGCTTTTTTGACTTCACTTCCCAAAGCTTCATCGTCAGCAGCAATTTCTTCTACTAACTCAGCTTTCAAGTTGCCAACAGCCTCGTTCATTTCAATTTTCCCATACTCTTTTTCTAAAATTTCATTGATAGGAGCAAGGGCGCGATTTTGAACTTCGGTTTTCAGGTCTTCGTTAAGCGTAAAGGCCTGATAATTTCGTTTCTCTTTGCCAATTTCTTCTGCCATTTTCTCTTGAACATCAATGATTGGTTGAATGGCTTGGTGTCCGTAGTTAATGGCTTCTACGATGGTTTCTTCGCTAACTTCTTTAGAGCCGCTTTCGACCATGAGAACCGCGTCACGGCTTGCGGCTATGACCAAGTCTAAGTCAGATTTTTCAATTTCTTCAAAAGAGGGGTTCGTTACAAACTCGCCGTCAATTCGGCCAACACGAACAGCGCCAATAGGCCCTTCCCAAGGAATATCAGAAATGGTTAATGCGACCGAAGTGGAATTAACAACTAATGTATCTAGGGGATTTATTTTGTCCGCTGAAAACGCGTACGCCATGATTTGGACCGCGTTCTTCAGGTCTTTGGGGAATAGGGGGCGAATGGGGCGATCTGTTAAACGCGCAATTAAGGTGGCGTTTTCGCCTGGCCTGCTTTCACGCCGGAAGAAAGAACCGGGGATTGTTCCCCCCGCGTACATACGCGCTTCGTAATTGACCGTCAAGGGGAAGAAATCAATCCCTTTCCGAGCTTCGGGGCTCATGGTTGCTGCGCAAAATATTACAGAATCACCTAAACGTACCGTTGCCGCCCCACCTGCCTGCGATGCTAACTTTCCTGTTTCAATTATGAGAGCTTTTCCTCCCACCAATGCTTGATATTTTTTTCCTTCTGGTTTCATACTAAACCTCCTGTTGTAAGTTTATTTGGTCAGGGATTGGGAGCTAAGGGGAATTGTTTTCTCCGCACCTCCCAATACCCAACCTGACATAAATTTACCGCATACTAAACTTGCTTAAACAACAATATATGCCAATGCTAATTATTCAACACTGGCAACAATAAACATTATTTTTTATCTCTTTTAAGAAAATCCGCTATCGTTGTAATTCCCCTCTGCAAAAACAACTCTCCGCCTACACCGACAACCGCACTTCCCCTAAAAACAACCATTTTACTCCGTCAAACCACGTTGGCCCAAAAGAAAGCCGAGGAGCTGGCAGACCTGGTGCCACTCGCTCGGCCTTGTACCATACTTATTTCCTGCGCAGGCCTAATTTATCACTTAGAGCTACGTAGCGTTGGTAATCTTCTTGGCGCAGATACGCTAAAAGACGACGACGACGGCCTACTAACTTCAACAAACCCAATCGAGATGATTCATCGTGGAAATGTTCTTGTAAATGCCCAGTGAGTTCAGTAATACGTGCCGTCAAAAGAGCTACCTGCACCTCGGGGGAGCCGGTGTCTCCTTCATGACGACCATATTCTTCCATAATCTTGTTTTTTTGTTCTTTGTTCATAGTCATGACGTCTGCTATCTCCTGTTCTAATAAACGTTTCAAAATAGCTTTCCAGCAGGTCTCCAAACCAGCAGCATCTGTCGTCAAACTACAGTGTTGCCGCCAATTGGTCTAGTCAGCAGGGGTATTATACCAGAGGCGTTCCAGAACGCAAGAATAAGTTAAAACGCGAAGAATATCACGCTAGAAGTTGGTTTGCCCTGTTAATGTCTTGCGTGATTTGAGTTTTTAGGGCGGCGATGTCTGTAAATTTTCGTTCGACACGCAAAAAGGCAATGAATTCCACTACGAGTGGCACTTCGTAAAGGTCACCAGAAAAACCTAGAATGTGCGTTTCTATGCGCTGGGGGACAGGTTTTTCTTCAAAGGTTGGCCGAACGCCTACGTTTGTGACAGCGCTTCGGCGTTCCCCATTCACCCATGCGTAGCAAGCATATACTCCCGAACGAAGACGCGCCATTGTGGGAGCAATTTCTAAATTGGCAGTCGCGAAGCCTAGGCTTTTACCGCGTTGATCGCCCTTGACCACTTTTCCCATAATTTGATGCGGACGTCCTAATAATTTTGCGGCACGTTCTACTTTTCCTTCTGTTAATAGTTCTCGTATCCAGCTTGAGGATACTATTTGCCCTTCTTTATAAAAGGGTGCTATTTGTTTCAGGGTGTAGCCTTGCTTTTCTCCCAGGCGGCTTAGTTTTTGCGATGTGCCTTTTCTGTCTTTACCCATAGCAAAATCGTATCCAACCCAAAGTTGCCGCATGTTAAGATGTTCATTGAGGTTGACAATGAATTCTTCGGCGGTCAAATTTGCGGTTTGGTGAGTGAATGGATAGGTGATGACAATATCTACGCCCAATTGCTCTAATATTTCTGCTTTGCGCGCAGGAGTAGTGAGGTAAATGGGGAATGTTTTGCCTGAAAGTACCAAAGCCGGGTGCGGGTGAAAGGTCACAACTACGGCTGGCTGTTTCGCTTGGTGGGCTTGGGATGTTAATTGGCGGATGATTTGCTGGTGACCGAGGTGGACGCCGTCAAAAGCGCCAAGCGTTACCCAAGAGTGGGACAATTTGACGTCCGTGAGGGTTTTATGATGCCGCATGGTTTTCTTGGAGGTGAGGCAGGGAGCGTGCCAGACGCTTCTGGGGGTTAGCTGGTGACAAAGACTTTGCGTGGCTGCCATTCTTGGGCGTCTTCATCGCACTCTACTAAGGCAATTAGGTCTCCTTGTTGACTTAACGCTCTAGCCCAACCGGATTCGTTGTCTTCTGCTGGGATTCGGTGACCGTATTTGATCATTTCGGTCTGGTCGGGGGTGAGTTCTATGGTGTACCAATCGGCAAGGGTTTCTGCCGCGGGGATAAGGTGTTTATACCAATCTCCCGCTTCAAAGGCGTCAGCCAACTCGCGCAGGTGAACAGCGTCTCTGAGGGTGAATTGGCCGTTTTTGGTGCGGCGTAATCCTACTAGATGGGCGCCAACGCCCAGGTCGTTGCCTAAGTCGTTAGCTAACGAGCGGACATAGGTTCCAGAGGAGGCGTAGACATCAATTACCGCTTCGGGGGGATCCCATTCTAATAATTCTAGGTTATAAACTTCTATTTCGCGCGGGGCAAGTTCTACTTCTTCGCCGCGACGAGCTTTTTCGTATGCTTTTTCACCATTTATTTTTACAGCGGAATGAGCTGGCGGCACTTGTTGAATTTTGCCTTCGTATTCTCGAAGTAATTGCTGTAATTCTTCCTCTGTGATGTGGTCTACAGATTTTGTTGCGCCTACTTGTTTGCCTTCTGTGTCGTAGGTGTCTGTTGCGACGCCAAATTTGACAATGGCTTGGTAGCGTTTATCAGAGGCGGATAGGTATTGGCTCAGCCGCACGGCAGGGCCAATAAGAGCCACTAACACGCCCGATGCCCGAGGGTCAAGCGTACCGGTATGGCCTGCCCGCCGAATGCCTGTTCCACGCCGAATGATTTTCACAACGTCATGAGAGGTCATCCCGACTGGTTTATCAACTACTAATGCTCCTGATATAAAATCTTTTAAATCTTCTGTGTGTGCCATGTTTTTCATCTCCCCGAAAAGGTGGAATAAACTTTTACTTCTTTATACATCGTACCCTCTTTTAGAGTAACTTTCGTGTTGCTTTGAGTACATCTTCTTTTACGCTGTCTAGCTGCCCTTGAATTGTCGCTCCCGCGGCAGGTTTATGCCCGCCTCCTTCAAATTGAATAGCCACAGCAGAAACGTCAAAGCCGAGTTTAGCGCGCCAACTAACTTTCACTGTGCCATCGCTTTGCTCAATGAAGATGACACAAATATCCATATCTTCAACTGATGAAAGCACATTTACCAAATCAGCGTCATCTCGGCCTGGATACCCTATTTTATGTCGATCTTCTAACGAGAGGGTTGTCCAAATTAAACGGCCATCGCGCTCCATTTTTGATAGTCCCGCGCCCCAATACTGAAGTGCTTCATACGAGCGTTGAATGAGTGCTTTTCGGTATAAAGTTGGTAAATCCGCGCCCGCTTCTTGAAGAGCAGCCGCCATGCGAAGGGCCTTCGGAGTTATATTAGAGGTTCGGAATCCTAAGGTATCCATAATTATGCCCGTAAGCAAAGAAGCGGCGATTTCTTGGGTAAGCGGGGTATTAAACACAGCCAGCAAATCCACAAGCATTTCGGCTGTTGCTACCGCTTTGGGGTCTACTATGTTAAGATGCGCAAAAAATGTGTTGGTAGGATGATGGTCTATATTTACATCGGGCCGCCCATACTCATCTAGGACATCGCCCACTCTGCTAATGTCTGAACAATCCAGCACAATCATCAAGTCGTATATTCCGATTGGCTCTTTATATATTTGATCGCTACCCTCTAAATGATGGAATATAGTTGGTACTCCATCTTCTAAAACCATGTTGACGTCTTTCCCCATTCCTTGCAAAAATAATCCCAGGCCTAGAAGAGAGCCAACAGCATCTCCATCTGGTCGAAGGTGAGAAACTATCAAAATACGACTCGCCGCATCGATTTTTGCTTTTAAGGTAGCTATAGAGGCTTCATTCATGCTCATTGCTCTTTTTCGCAATTTCCTCAGCATCTAATTGAGCTATCAAGGCATCAATGCGGTTTGCTTTTTTAAGTGTCTCATCCCAATGAAAACGCAGCTTTGGAAAAGAGCGCAAGTGAGAAATACGATGAGCCAATTCAGAACGCAAATATCCTCGAGCATGTTTTAAACCAGCTAAGATCTCTTCTGAGCGGTCTTCCCCTTCAAGCGCTGAGACAT
Source organism: Chloroflexota bacterium (assembly GCA_003648195.1). Taxonomy (GTDB): domain Bacteria; phylum Chloroflexota; class Anaerolineae; order Anaerolineales; family UBA11858; genus B10-G9. The sequence continues at coordinate 9,808 of QMOK01000066.1, forward strand.
AAATATCCGCAAACGACACTTCGGGGTCTAAGCGAATGTGAGTGATGGTCACTCCGTCAAGCCGAGGGTCTGCGGTCTCGCGCAAGAGAATGATAGTTAGTTCTTCTACTATCCTATCAGCTATTCGTTTTAAACGCATTTCTGAAACCATTTTTAAAACACCGTAACCGTTTCAATAACAAAACATTCTAAACTGTCGCCTTCTTTAAAATCGGAGAAGTTTTTTAAGCCAATACCACATTCAAATCCTGCTTTGACCTCAGTGACATCATCTTTAAGATGTTTCAGAGAGGAAATGCCGCCTTCAAAGGCCATTTTGCCTTCCCTCATAACACGAATTTGAGCATTTCTCTTGATTTCTCCTTTTTGTACTCGGCATCCAGCCACTTTGGAATACTTTCCAGACGGGAAAACCACTAATACATCTGCTTGACCGATGAGGATTTTCTTTTCGATAGGTGATAACATGCCCTGCAAGGCTTTTTTAATATCATCAATTAAGTGATAGATGATGCTGTATTTGCGAATAGAAATACCTTCTGCTTCTGCCATACGCTTGGCTGTGGCATCTGGACCAACATTGAAGCCAATCACAACTGCATTTGAAGCAATAGCTAACATAATGTCGCTCTCAGAGATTCTTCCTGTTCCAGAATGAATAACTTTCACTCCTATTTCTTGCTCGCCTTCACTCTCGCTCTTCAGGTCAGAAAGAGAAGAAATTATCGGCTCAAGAGAGCCTTGAACATCAGCTTTGAGAATCAAATTTAATTCCTCTACATCGCCAGCCTGATAACGAGCGAAGAGTTGTTCCAGGGTAACCATCTCGCCTTCTTCTGTTTCCTTGGCTTCAATGATTTGTTCTCTGTCTTTGATAATCTCTCGGGCTTTTTTCTCGTTTTTCGCAATCGTGAAAAACTCTCCTGCCTGAGGCACTTCGTTCAAGCCCATTACAGAAACAGGCATTGAAGGTCCAGCTTCCTTGATGCTCTGCCCTTGGAAATCGAACATGGCTTTGATGCGGCCATAAGCCTTATCGGCAATGACAGTGTCGCCCACTTTCAGCACTCCGTTTTGAACTAGGAGTGTTGCCATGACGCCTCGTCCTCTATTAATCTCAGCTTCGATCACTGTGCCAAACACTTCGCCTTTAGGGTTGGCCAAAATTTCCATATCGCCAGCAACTAACAGAATGGCTTCCAGTAAATCATCTAGTCCCTTTTTCTCGATAGCAGAGACGGGAACAACAATGGTATCTCCATCCCATTCATCTGGAACAAGTTCGTTTTCAGCCAACTGCTGCTTAACTTGCTCAGGCGCAGCATTCCCTTTATCTATTTTATTGAGAGCCACAATTATCGGTACCTGAGCGGCTCTAGCGTGCGAGATTGCCTCTTCCGTTTGGGGCATAACGCCATCATCGGCAGCAATAACAAGAACAACAATATCACCTCCCTGAGCGCCACGAGCACGCATAGCGGTAAATGCAGCGTGTCCTGGGGTATCAAGGAATGTAATTAATTGACCCTCGTGAGAGATCTGATAAGCGCCAATATGTTGAGTTATCCCTCCAGCCTCTCCTGAAGCAACCGAAGTATGGCGAATGGCATCCAGAAGGGTAGTTTTTCCATGGTCAACGTGCCCTAAAATAGCAATTACAGGAGGTCGCGGTTCTAATTGCGCTTGGTCTTCTTCGGCCAGTTTTCGCCGCCAAAGCGGGATTTCGCCAATATCTTCTTCAGCCACTTCTTCAATATGCTGTGGAGCTGGTTCGAAACCCATTTCCTCTGAAACAATTGCGGCGGTGTCGTAATCGATTTCTTGGTTGATATTTGCCATTACCCCATTGCTCATTAAATTTTTAATGACTTCAATGGGACTAGCTTCTAAAACCTCCGCTAGCTGCCTAACAGTAATACTGATTGGTAACTCTATCTTTTTTGAATTCTGTTCGTTTTCGCTCATATCATACCTCTTCGTTTCTAATTCACACCCTATAGCTCTGGACAATAGCTTCATGCCTTATTAGCCAAAGCCCGAAATTTTTTCTCGCTCATACTCTAAGACAAATTCGCGTTTCTCACTCTGGCAAAGACATCATAAAAGTTCTTAAACGTTCTTTGTCATCAAGAGTTAGCTCAATCTTCAAAGCATGGCCCAATGTCCTCGACAATCCTTTTTCCCAGCAGGAACGTTTAGGGTGGAGATACGCACCCCGCCCAGACAATTTCCGCGTTTGATCAACTTGAACCCCTTCTGGGGTTCGCACAACTCGGATCAAGGTTTGTTTGGATTGTACCTCACCACAACCTACACATGTGCGCTGGGGTTGGTGTTTCCGTTTGGAAGCCATAAACAGTCTTGTTAGTCCTCTTCCTGTGTATCAACTTCGTCTTCGGCCTCTATCTCTGTCTCCGCTTCGGATTCTGTCTCTGCTTCTATTTCATTTTCCGCATCTACTTCTGTTTCTTCACCCTCTGCCTCAACATCATCTTCAGTTTCTCTTCTCTTCCATAATTCGTAAGGGATGTCGGCTCTGGTCAAAGTTCCTTCCACGTCAAAATCAGACGCCAAGGGTTTATATCCTATCATCACTTCAAGGGCTTCTTCAATTGCTTCTATATACGAGTCGCCAATCCCGTTAATTTCTTCAATAACATTCTTATCTAGCAACATTTGAATGGCAAGATTGCCAACATTTCTATACTCTGCTTCTTCTAACAATTTTTGCGCTCTGGGAGGAAGCGCCAAAGTCATAAGCGGAAGATCGTAAGCATCCAAGGGAACAGCTTCCATAGCGGCTTTAATACGGGCCTCGCGTTTTTGCAGCAGCGCTTCCTGTCGTTGTTGAAGGCCTCGTTCAATTCGTATTGTGAAATCTTGCAATTCTCGGTACGCCTCTGGCTGGATTGGCCTTCCCTCGGCTTTTTTAGACATAATAGCTTCAATAAGAGGAATGTTATCAGCTTCCAAATCCGCGAAATAAGCATATTGCGGGTCGTTCTGGAGACTATAAAGCGTATCTGCCGCGGCTTCAAAGAGGCTCTTAATATCTATCCGCCAACCAGTTAATTTAGCAGCTAGCCGAGCATTTTGACCTCTACGCCCAATAGCCAAACTTAGCTGGTCTTCGGGCACAACAACAGTAGCCGTTGGCATTGTATCCTTATCTCGTTCTAGGAAAACGCTCAACACTCGAGCAGGGCTAAGAGCCTTGGCAATATATTTTTCAGCATCTGGATCCCATTCTATGACATCAATTTTCTCATCGTTCAACTCGCGAACAATAGTCTGAATACGGACACCCCTCATGCCAACACAAGCTCCAACAGGGTCTACACCTGGCTTAAGCGCAGCGACAGCCACTTTTGAGCGATGGCCCGCTTCCCGCGCGACAGAGCGAATTTCAACAAAACCCTGATATATCTCAGGAACTTCATTTTCCAACATCCGCCGCAAAAAATCGGCGTGGGCACGGGAAAGAATAATTTGTGGTTCCCGACTTGTTTCTTTCACCTCTAGCAACAACGCTCGAATGCGATCATGAACCCGATAATACTCTTTATCTATTTGCTGGTTGCGAGGCATCTTTCCTTCAGCGTTGATGTTTAAACCAATTATAATCTCGTTGGCTTGAACAGACTGAACAATACCCGTGATAATTTCTCCAACTTTATGGCTGTAATGCTCGTATTGTGCGCCTCGTTCTGCCTCACGGATACGTTGTTGAATCACCTGTCGAGCGGTCTGAGCCGCCACACGCCCAAAATCATCTGGGGTGCTTTCGATCATTTCTAAATCTCCTAACTCAGT
>QMOK01000067.1 GCA_003648195.1 Chloroflexota bacterium
CACCTCAAGCTAGAAACTAGTTGACACTTTTTCCCAAAACTCTATGTCATTGCGAACCCCCGCTTTCTGGGGGTGTGGCAATCTCCCTGATTTTACTGCACAATTGCTAGCCAGGAGGTTGCCACGTCACAAAAAACGTTCCTCGCAACGACACATTAACCTTGAAAAGTGTACAGTCAATTATGAACCATCCCGTATTTTACGCGCTCTTCCGTATCTTCTCAATAAACAGGGACAAGACCTCCGAGGTTTTTGTAGTGCAAACCTCAGAGGTCTTAGCCTTTCCCCTCACGCTTTCAACAGATGAGCCAAAAACCTCACAGGGTGACTTTTGCACTACTGCCATATTTAATATTATAGACTATTTTGTGATTTTTAGATGTAAACAAATATGCGAGGAGTGTTAAAAAAAGGAGCTCACCCAGCTGCGCTCAACAATCGAATTCATTCGCAAGCATTCGGCAAGACCCGCTTCACCCCCACCGCCGCACGCATAACATTCCGCGGAGGCATTTCGCCAGTCCACAACTCAAAAGCCAAGGCCGCTTGCTCAATGAGCATACTTAAGCCCGTCCGCGCCGGGAGTCCAGCTATTCGGGCCTGATGAACAAAAACGGTCTCTAAAGGGCTATACACCAAGTCGTAAACAATTGCCCGCGGCGGAAATTGCCAACCTCGCGGCCAGGGGGAAACATCCGTGTTAAGAGCAGCGCTACCAACAGGAGTGGCGTTAACAACCAACTCACAGTCAGGCGAGCGAACAACCCGAAATGTAGACGTTGAAAATTGAGCGGCGGGGAAAAAACTCCCCAAATCGGCGGCAAGCTGACGCGCCTGGGATAGTCGGCGGGCAGCAATATGAACGTTCCAGCCGTGTTGCGCCAAGGCATAAACCACCGCGCGAGCGGCTCCTCCCGCGCCCAGGACGAGAGCACGTCTATTTTCAGGAAAAACCACAGCATGGTCAAAGGCCATCTCTGCGAGCGCGGCCCAAAATCCGGGCGCGTCCGTGTTATCGCCCACCAAATCACTCCCATCCCAATAAATGACGTTCACCGAACCAATAGCGCGGGCTGTGGGGGTCAATTCATCCAAAAGCGGCATTACGGCTCGTTTATACGGGATAGTAACATTCAACCCCCAAATTTCGCCCGCCCGCACACGGGCAAGCAAAGGCCGCAACCCATCCGCACATTCAAGAGAATAAAGCTTATACTCCCCCTCTAAATTGCACGCTCTCAGGGCGGCGGTATGCAGCCGTGGAGACGAACTATGCTCCAAAGGATAGCCCGCTAACCCAAGAAAATACATATTTTATTGCCCATTGTGAATTGAGACATTCGCGCCGAGATCATGGAGAACTTCAAAAAAAGTGGGGAATGATTCGGAGATAATGCCCGCGTCTTGGACGTTAACAGAAGATTGGGCGTTTAACCCAGCCACAGCCAAAGCCATAGCCAAACGATGATCTCCGTGGGGGTTGGTCTCGCCGCCCGTAAGCGGGGTGCCACCCTGAATGGCGAAGCCATCGGGGGCTTCGGTGATGTTCACGCCGAGGGTTTGAAGTTCAGCGCAAATGCCGGCAATGCGGTCGGTCTCTTTATGGCGCAACTCTTCACAATTACGGACGATGGTCTCGCCCTGGGCGTAAGCGGCGGCCACCGCGAAAATGGGAAATTCGTCAATCATGCGCACGGCCAGCGGATTGGCAACCTCCACGCCGCGCAACTTGCTATACGAAACGTCAATATCGCCAACTGGTTCCCCGTGTCGCTCTCCATGCGGCTGAATGTTAATGTCTGCGCCCATCTGTTTAAGGGCGTCAAGCAAGCCTGTGCGGGTGGGGTTTAGCCCCACTTCTCGGATGGTAATTTTGGAGCCGGGCGTAATGAGCGTGGCAACAATAAGAAACGCCGCCGAAGAAATATCGCCGGGAATGGTGAATTGCAGGGGGCGAAGCTCTACTTCTGGTTGAGGGTGCAGGGTAATTTGAACAGTGCCGTTGGGATGCTCTACGCGCTCTATATCCGCACCCATGCTGGCTAGCAGTCGTTCGGTATGGTCACGAGAAGGGGCTGGCTCGTGAATGGTCACGTCTCCATCGGCGGCCAGGGCGGCCAGCAATAAACACGTTTTAACTTGCGCGCTAGCTATTGGCGAGTGGTGTGTTAATGTTCGCAAAAGCCTATCTCCAAAACGGGGTGCAATTTGTAGGGGCGCTGTTCCATTGTCTCCTAAGGCGCGGACCGCAACGCCCATTTTCCAAAGGGGGTCAACTATACGTGACATGGGACGGCGGCGCAATCCAGTAGAGCCGTCTAAAACAGCAGACGCGCCTGCCGCGGCTAAAGCTCCTACAAGCAGACGCATGGTGGCAGCGCTGTTACCGCAGTTAATTGGCATGGCTGGGGATTGCAATCCGTTAAGGCCATGGGCAACCACCACAAGTTCAGTGTTTTTTAACGTCCAATCAACGCCAAGTTGGTTAAGGGCGTTGAGCATCGTTTGGGTAACTCCGGCCACTAATAAATTCCCCACTATACTTTTTCCATCTGCCAAAGATGCTAAAAGAATGGCGCGGTGGGAAATGGATTTATCGCCAGGCAGGGTAATTTCGCCACGAAGGGGATTTCCTGGAGTGGTTTTTAGGGTAAGTGTCATAAATGTTGTCTCTATGTTAGGGGAATCGTTAATAATATGTTTTTTCGGCGTGTTCAAGCCCTCTAGAAGTGAAGCTCAGTTGGCGGAGAGGCAGAACGATATGGAAATCGCTTCCGGGGAAGTTTTTCTCATCGCGCTCTGGGCTTTCTACCCAAACGCGGCCACTATGGGCTTCAATTATTCCTTGAACAACTGTCAAACCCAGACCTGCTCCATCGCCTTTGAATTTCGTTTTCCCTGATGAGTGCTTGCCCACTTCGCCAATCTGGTAAAAGCGAGAGAAGATTACTTCTTGCATGCTGGGGTCAATGCCAATTCCGGTGTCGCTGACCACGACTTCAACGCCATCCCAATCTAATAAGCCCATTGTGACAGGAATATACCGGCCTCCGATGATTATTTTGCCCCCATTGGGCGTGTATTTTATGGCGTTGACTATAAGATGGTAGAAAACTTTTTCGAGCGATGGGGGGTCTCCGTGTATTTTGGGGAGTTCTTCAAGGCCTTCGTAAGTTAATGTTAGCTCTCTGTTTTCAATATCTTCGGCGAGATTTCGAACAACACGCTCTATAATAGAGACAAGTGAAATTGTTTGGGGGTCTAAATCTAGGACGCTGGTGTCAATTTTAGCCACGTCTAACATGCTTTCAATTATCTCGTGCAGGCGTTCAGCGCCTCCCAACATGCCTTTGATCAATTCCTGATAGTACGGGTTTTCCATTAGGGGAGGTTCACCAGCCAGCATTTGGGCGTACCCGCTGATAACGGTAAGAGGTGTGCGCAGTTCATGGGAGGCAATGCTGATAAATTCTGATTTAGTGTGTTCAATGCGTTCTAGTTTGTCGTGAGCGGCTTCCATGCCTTCATAAGCACGCCGAAATTCGTTGTTGATTCGCGTTAGGCTTTCTACCAAGCGGGCGTTCTGAAGAGCAACTGCTGTTTGGTCGGCAAAGGTGTCGAGCAAAGCTAGTTCTTCTTGGGTGTAAGAGGCGCCCGAACGTTTGGGCGATAAGGCGAATAATCCTACCCATTCGTTTTGAGCGTGAATGGGGACAAAGACTTCCACATCGAGGGCGCGCAGCCACTGATTCACGTTAAGGGGAATGGTCTGCATATCGGGAGAGATATCGATCTCGGTTTGGGTGAGGGGTCGCTGCTCTTCGGCCAAAATGCGCGCGAAGCTGGTTTTTTCTGGCAAAACGTCTAAGCTGGGAAGGTTGTCTCCCATTCCTTTGACGCCACGTAAACGCCAGTTCGCCGCACCTGTCCCGTCTTCTATGCTGTCTACTAAAAATAAAGCTCCGTTTTTTACGTCCAGAGATTCGCTAATTAGCCCTATAGAAATGGTAGATAGCAAGCCGACCTCTAACACGTTGCTAATGCTTTTGCTGTATTCTTTCAGAGCGCGGTTCCTGTCTGGCATAGCGCCTATTAATTCTTGAATAATTTCTCTGACCTTCTCCAAAAGAGGGGCATAGAAGAGAATTAGCATAAACGCCATTACCACACTGCTCAATACCGGTCGGTACCAGGAGTACGATCCTAACAGCCTGTCTCCTAAAAGAACGCCTACCGTAAAAATGAGCAAAGCCAACAAACTGGCGAAGGTATTGCTAAGTAATTGGAATGCCAAGACTTGTAAATCGGGAAGGCGGAACGTGCGCACAAGGTAAGTGAATGCCAAGGCCGCTATGAAGAGAAAAACGCTGCCGATCATTCCAATTTTCAAAAAGATTAATACTATCCCCACAAAAAAGAAGCCCAGAGCCTCTGCCCAATATGTGGCTCGGTTCTTAAGAAAGGCGGTGTGAGCATCAAGGTAAATGTGCCGAAGAATAAGGCCCATCACAACTGTTAAAATACCCAAGCCAACAATTAAGGCGACAAAAGAAATGCTCTGCCGGTAAAAACCTCGACCCTCGCCCAACCAAAGAATGTCGGGCAATGAAAAGATATTGCCATCTAAAAGAAAAGCCCCCACTATCCAAACCGCAGCAAATATTACCCACGACCAAGCCGGCCCTTTCTTCTGCAAGAGTATGATAGTGATATTGATGAGCAACCCGGTTAAGATCAACAACCCGTAAAGGGGTAAATTCCGCCTCAAAGCAGGCACAAAGACATCAAGCACATCCAATTCATTAATTAGCAAAACAAGAGTTTCTACAAAAGAAAGTCCCAAATAAAGAATCAAGAAATAGTCTGCCAATTGGTGCAACCGTCTTCCTCGATAAGTTGTTACGGTTAACATTAAATAAAATGTAGCCAACGGAATATAAATAAAAAGGGGCAAAATTAGAAGATAATTCATAAAGTCCTCTCGTTCCTAGAACAACTGCACGGCGACTTTTTCTTTCGCGTCTAAACCATTGGCATCCGCGGGAATGCACACAAGGCCATGGGCCTGGGCAAGGGTAAATATCAAATTGCTTTTCCCGAAAATCGGCTCGGCGAGGTATTCGCCAGTGGCAGAAGTGTGCAATCGAACGGGTATCCAATCTTCGCGGCCCGACTTTGAAGAAAGGTTAATGGTCAACTGAGCAAAAACGGCGGGCTGGATGCGTTCTTGGGGAAGGCCTAACATGGCTCGCAAGGTGGGGATAACAAATAAACGGGCGATAATTAATGCGCTAGCGGGATTCCCCGGTAAGCCAATAAATGCCCGTTCCCCGGCGACTGCCAAAATTGTAGGTTTGCCAGGGCGAACGTTGACGCCGTGAACCAAAACGCCCGGCTCGCCTTGAGCGTCCATAACTTCAGCCGTCAGGTCGCGCGCGCTGGCCGAGGAGCCGGCGGTGACTATGACGAGGTCACATTCTGCGCCGGCTTTTTTTATAGCGGATAGCATAGCTTCTCTATTATCAGAGACAATTCCATATTGAACGGGAATGCCTCCGGTGTTTTCTACCAAAGCGCTGAGAGTGTAGGTATTCACGTCTCGCACCTGACCAGGAGCTGGTTTTTCGGAAGGCGGAACGACTTCATCCCCGCTCGATAATATTCCCACCCGTGGGCGGCAAGCGACAAGCACCTCAGTTTTCCCCAATGCCATTAACCCGCCTAATTCGGCGGCACGAAGCCGAGTGCCTTGAGAAATTACTTCTTTTCCCAGCGCGACATCTTCGCCAATCTCGATTACGTTTTCGCCCACAGCCACAGAACGCAGAATTTCAACTTCGCCGGGGCGGGCAGATTGAGTGTTCTCTACCATAATGACTGCGTCTGTTCCGGGGGGGAGCATGCCGCCAGTATGAATAAGCGCGCACGCCAAATTATCAACGCTAAAGAGTGGAGAAGCGCCCATGGGAACCTCGGCTTTCAACGTCAGGTAAACGGGCAGCGACTCGCTGGCTCCGTGGGTATTGGCCGCTCGAACGGCGTAGCCATCCACAGTGGAACGCCTGAATTCAGGCAAAGGGTGTGGCGCTAAAATGGGCGCGGCGGTTACCCGTCCCAATGCTTGCGCGACAGCTATTCTCTCGGCTTCTACATTGGCGGGAAGCGCGTCCAAGAATTTTTCTAAGGCCTCGGTGGGGGGAAGTAATTCTAAGAATTCAGGCATAGGTTAGGTAGTGGCTAGCAGATAGGGTGATTTAATTTTATCAGGAAATCCAAAAATTATAGGCGAAAGAATAAGTGGCGAGGGCAAAAGTTCCTACAGAGGTGAGTGTCAACGCTTTCCAACGAGTGGGCGCGCCTTCAGTCAGACGAATTAGGCTCCAAACTTGAAAAACGCCAAAGGGTAACGCCAGGAAGACAGATAACGCCATTCGTGAGGGAAATCCAAACGAAATGGCGAGTCCAACCATTAGAAAGGCGGTCAGCACCAAAAGATTGTGAAGTTGAATACCTCTCCGCCATCCCAGACGGGTTAGTAAAGTTGTTTTATTTTTGGCGGTGTTTGAGGCATACATTGGCAACTGGATGACGATTAGCATGGAGTAATGTAAAGCCGAAAGCGGAAAGGCGACTATCCACAATAAACGATGGAATTCGCCGGTAATGATGAGCAATCCAAAGGCGGGAACAAGGATAACCAATAAAAAAGTGGTCATCAATTCGCCGTATTCAGATGCCGCCAAGTTAATATTGGGAAAGACCGTGACCAGGTATCCCAGGAAAAGAATGCTCATCACGAAAATAAGCGGGGTGTTAATTTTGCCTAAAACTGCCAATAGGACGGCAAGCCCAAACGCGAAAATCAAAAATATCGTTGAAATCTGTAAATATAGTTCTTTTGGAGTATCTGCCGAGGAAGCCGGGGAAGCCTCTCCAAAAGGAAGGCGATTGAATAAGCCCAGTTCCGCCGGAGTTTCAAAATATTCTCCCAAGAAATATGTGCCCACCTGCAGAGATGTGATCCAGGCTTGACCCAAGAAGTATACCCCAAGGTCAATTTGCCATCCAAGGTAGTGAGCAATTCCCGCGCCAAGGCCATATAATAAAGCCGCTGTTAATAAATGCAAGGGGCGGGCGCGTCTAAGGAAAATGAGGTAACTTTTTTTATTCATGGGTACTATTATAACCGCTCTGCACAGAAAAAAAGGGGGAAAGGCAAAATAATAGCGTAGTGCATTTGATATATTTTAGCGCGTTTGGAACGTCAAGCTATGTTATCGCGAATAAAAAAACCCCGTCTCTTTCACAAGACGGGGTAGTTATGAAATTTATCGCTTAGGGATAGTTTATCGGAAAAAGTTAGAAATGAAAAACCATACGTTCGCGGGACGTTCAGCAAGCCGCCGAACAAAGTAGGGATACCACTCTGTGCCATAAGGAACGTAAACGCGCACGGGGTAGCCATCTGCCACTAATTGGCGCTGAATATCTTCTCGAATTCCATACAGCATTTGGAATTCAAAGCCTTCTTTTGGTAAACCAATTTTCTCGGCATACGCTTTCGCGTGGGCAATGCGTTTCTCGTCATGAGTTCCAATAGCAGGAATGGGAGGAATCTTCCCATCTGAACTTATGGTGATTCCTGTTTCTAAAGCCGCATCTAACATCATATTGGCCACAAGATCAAAATTTTCATCAACATCTTGTTTTTTGGGAAAGGCAACTTCGGCTGGTTCGTTGTAAGCACCTTTGCACAAGCGAATCTTTCCCCCTTGTGCAAGAATTTGTTGAACATCTTTTTCGCTGCGGTAGAGATAAGATTGAATAACAATGCCTACCGTGTCTTCAAAACCTTTTGCACGCATATTAGAATACATCTCTAGGGTAATATCTGTGAACGGGGTGTCTTCCATGTCGATGCGGACAAAATTCCCTTGCTCTTTGGCGTGTTCTAAAATACGGTGTAAATTTTCTTCGCAGAGGGCGTCATTCATTCCCAGCCCAATTTGACTCAATTTAATAGAAACCCCAGATCGAAGATCTGCTTGCTCTACAATATCCAAAAGCTTTAGTATCTCATCAGTAGCCAGCAGGGCATCTTCGTCTGTTGAAGTGTTTTCTCCGAGGTGGTCAAGGGTAACGTTAATCCCCGCTTCGTTCAAGGTTTTAATTGCTGCTAGAGCTTCTTCGAGTGTTTCGCCCGCCACAAAGCGTGAGGCAACCATCCAAGTTAATTTCCAGCTACGCGCAATCCGGCGTGCCCATTCAGCTTTAGAAAGATAGAGAAGTAATGCTCTTAACATAATGCAGCTCCTTTCCGTTAGGAAATACGTATCTCTCAATGAGTTAGAGATTAAGCATCTGAAGCATTTCCACTTTTTGAGACGATACGAAATATAGTAGAGAACACATAAAACATAAAGACACTATACAACCACCTTGAAAATAGTCATCAGTACAAACCTAATTTCATCTTTTGCTAAATGTCAGGAATAAACCAGCGATATTCTATTCTGTGATGCCAAACTTCGGATAAACATTGTTGTGACGAGGGGAGACTGCTTACATGGAAAATTTGAGTGCTTGTAAAATGGTCTAGCCAAAGGCCAGCGAGATATGATAAAATTACCCCCGCTTGATGATAAATGTCATATCCAAATGTGCATTAGCAAAAAGGAAACCTATGATAAAAAAACAATACATCAAAAGTCGGCAAGTTTATAAAATTACATTTTGTCTGACAAAAGACGAACTCCCAAACGAGTATGAAACCAAAACCGCCCATTTAGTAGGCGACTTCAACGATTGGGACCATGAATCCATTCCCATGACTCACCTCAAGAAAGGTGATTTCAAAATTAATATTGATTTGAAACCAGGCCAAAAATATGAATTTCGTTATCTTTTGAACGGTGAAAAATGGTTTAACGAATGGGAAGCCGATGAATACGTGCTCGGCGGGTTTGGCAAAGATAATTGCGTGATAGAAATTCCAGAACTGCCCTAAAGCGTAACAAAAAGCTCTAGCTAAAAAACCGAATTCCTTTGAGAATTCGGTTTTTAGTTTTAAGTTTGACGTTGACACTTATCTACAGTACACTTTACTACATCATAACAACCCGCTTTCTCAATCAGCTAGAAGGAGACCTGCAATGCCGATAAAATCACTTAGCTCAGAGCAATTATGCAAAAGATGTTCCCCTGAGTCGCTAAACTTTAAAACAACTGATGAGATTCAGTCTCTCGAAAAAGTAATTGGTCAGCCCAGAGCTTTCAAAGCATTAGAATTGGGTAGTGATGTTACAGGAAAAGGCTTCAATATATTCGTGATGGGCGCTCCAGATTCGGGACGGACAACACTGAGCCAACAGTATTTAGAACGCAAAGCCGCCTCTCAACCTACGCCCGATGATTGGTGCTATGTTGCCAACTTTAAAGACTCTCGAACGCCAAAATCTCTGCGGTTGCCTGCGGGGCAAAGTTTCAAACTTAAAAGGAATATTGAACAACTTATCAAACAATGCTTAACTGAAATTCAAAAAACTTTCCAAGGGGAAAGTTACGAGACAGGACTTCACAATCTAATAGAAGATCTAAAAGAAAAACAAGAGACTATATTCAATCAACTTACGCAAAAAGTCCGCGATAATGATTTTCTACTATCACAAACTTCAACAGGATTTATACTCCTCCCAGCCGTGGATGGTAAGCCTCTTGCAAATGAAAAGCTTGAAGAGCTTTCTTCTGAACAACGACAAGAATTGGAAAATACGCAAAAAGAATTAAAAAAAGAGGTGCAAAAAGCCCTTGTCCAAATCAATGACTTAGAACTTGAAATTGAGCAAAAAATCGAAGCTTTCGACAACCAAACCGCTAGTTTTGTAATAAAACCTCTAGTTGAAAATCTCAAAAAACAATACTCCGAAATTGAGCAAGTTCAAGCCCATCTTAACGCCATAGAAGAAGACATCATCAATCACTTCGACAAATTCCAAGAACTAGAAGAAACTGATAAGCCAAACTTTAAAGATTGGTTCAAACGGTACGAGGTTAACGTCATTGTTGATAATTCGGAGCAAGAAGGCGCGCCAGTTATTTTGGAAAGCTATCCCTCATACCATAACCTCATTGGACGGCTGGAGCACCGCCTTATTATGGGCGCATCGCATACCGATTTCACTCTCATTCGCGCTGGGGCGTTGCACAAGGCTAATGGCGGGTACTTGCTTATCCCCGCGCGGGATATGCTAATTAACCCTTACGCTTGGGACAGCCTCAAACGCACTCTCCGTGACGCTCAAATCCGCATCTTAGAAATTGGCTCCCAAGCAGGGACCATCAGCACTGTAAGCCTAGAGCCAGAACCAATCCCTCTCAACATTAAAATAGTTCTCTTTGGAACTCCGTTTCTCTACGAGATGATGAATTCTAACGATGAAGATTTCGCCAAGCTATTCAAAATACGCGCAAAATTCGCGACCACTATAGACCGCACTCCGCAAAATGAATATGATTACGCCTTGTACGTCAAATCAGCCATCACTAAAAATAATCTTCCGCCTTTTGATAATACGGCCATAGCCAAACTTATTGAGCACAGTTCCCGCCTTGCCAGAGACCAAGAAAAGTTAAGCACGCAGTTGGGAAAAATTACCAATGTAATTAGCGAAGCCGCTTACTGGGCTAAAAAAGAAAACCAAGAGCTAGTCACCGCTGTTTCTGTCAAACGTGCCATCCAAGAGAGTATCTACCGCAATAACCTAGAAGAAGAATATTCCCAAGAAATGATTGCCCAAGGAACAATTCTTATTAACACAGAAGGAACAGCGGTAGGAGAAGTGAACGGGTTGAGCGTTCTATCCATAGGAGAGTACGCCTTTGGGAATCCCAGCCGCGTGACAGCAGCCTCGTACCCAGGTGATGACGGCATAGTAAACATCGAACGGGAAGCCGACCTAAGCGGGCCCACCCATACAAAAGGTGTTCTAATTCTTAGCGGTTTCTTGGGACAAAGATATGCTCGCAAAAATCCTCTCAGCCTGACAGCGAGTTTAGCCTTTGAACAATCTTATGGCGGCGTAGATGGAGATAGCGCTTCAGCCGCCGAGCTTTACGCGTTATTATCTTCCATTGGGAATATCCCCCTCCGCCAAGACAGAGCTATCACTGGCTCGATAAACCAACACGGAACAATTCAAGCCGTGGGCGGCATCAACGAGAAAATAGAGGGCTTCTTCCAAGTTTGCCAAGAAAAAGGTCTCACCGGAACCCAAGGCGTAATCATCCCTTCCTCAAACGTTCGTCATCTTATGCTAAATGACGCGGTGGTAGCGGCGGTAGAAGATGAGAAATTCCATATTTGGCCTATAGCAACCTTTGACGAGGGCATCCCGCTCCTCACCGATTTAGAAGCGGGCGAGCGTGACGAGAGCGGAACCTACCCAGATGGCACATTCAACGCCAAAGCGCAAGAAATGCTCATTGAATTTGCTAAACGAGTTAAGAAATTCGATGGCGAGGACTAAGCTGGATACAGATAGATTTGCACGCTAAAACCTTAGAAGCCATATGAGGTTCCCCTATTTTCAATCACTTTACCTTATGATAAACTCGCTTAAAACGTCATCGTGGGCAACATTTCTGTTGTCGTTGATATTGTTACTCAGGCATGTCATCGCGAAACGGTGTTTTCCCTCTAAAGCAATCTCCTAGAGCGTCTGGGAGACTGCTTCGGGGCAAAAAATGCCCCTCGCAGTGACATTTCAAAAGTGGGCTGAGTAGTTACGTTTAGGCAAATGAAAAGTTGGTTCATCTGTAAAAAATGTGCCAGGGCAAGATAAATATCGCGCTACATTCAGTAACGCAAGATTTATCTTGACCTTTTACACAAATACTACACAAAAGCCGAAAAGTTTTTATTGGAGACTATGTGAAAAGACGAAATTCTTTTTCCGGTTTACGATGGATGTCCGTATTCTTGCTTTTGGCAGCTATTGCGCTTGCCACTTTGCAAGTTGTCCGCTTTAGCCGTTTACGAGCAAATTACCCTCAAAAATTGGAAATCGCTGGGGTTCCAGTAGGCGGATTGAACCGTCAGGAAACTGCACAACGCTTGCTAGAAACCTATTCCATGCCCGTAGAGATGCACTACGGGGACTCGATTATCCACATGTCACCATCCGTGGCTGGATTTGAGCTGGATATGGAAAGCATGTTAGCGGCTGCCGATCTCGAGCGGACAAAGCAGCCCTTTTGGACTGCTTTTTGGGACTTTCTGTGGGGACGCAAAACCCAGGCGGCATCCATTCCCCTGCGTGCCGGCTATTCAGAAGCCAGGCTGCGCTCCTACCTAAAAGACGAGATTGCATCTCGGTACAACAAACCCCCAACCTCGGCGCAACCCCGAGCAGGAACAGTAAACTTTGAACCAGCCACTTATGGGACAGAGCTAAACATAGAACAAGCTATTTTATCTGTTGAAAGGGCTTTATACTCCTGCAAAGACCGCTCCGCTACTCTGCCACGAAAACAAACCAATCCCGCTCGGCCTTCTCTCCAAAACCTAGAAGTTCTTCTCAAACAGACAATCACCAGCGTCAACAAATTTGAGGGTACTGTTGGGCTTTATCTGTTTCACTTAGACACTCTTGAAGAAATCCACTTTGCCTTCCAAAACGGAGTAGAAATTCCGGTCAATCCCGATGTGGCTTTCACCACGGCGAGTATTGTAAAAATTCCTATCATGGTTTCGGTATTCCGGCGTATTG
Organism: Chloroflexota bacterium; assembly: GCA_003648195.1. GTDB lineage: Bacteria > Chloroflexota > Anaerolineae > Anaerolineales > UBA11858 > B10-G9. Next base: position 12,768 of record QMOK01000067.1, read on the forward strand.
AAGGAGATGAAGACCCCGAAGCGCTCAATTTGCTGCAAAAGATGATCATCGACTCGGGGAACGACCCCGCCGACTGGGTTATGGAGCGAGTTATTCATCCCACTTTGGCACCTCTAGCGGTTACAGACGATATGCAAACCCTGGGGCTAGAAAACACGTTCTTGGCGGGCGAATTCGCATACGGCTCTCCATTGCTAAAAAAATACGATACGCCAGCTAATCAGCGCACTGATGTAAGTACCGACCCTGACCTTTATAATCAGTCTACTTCTTCTGATATGGGGATGTTGTTAAGTGATATATATCAGTGTGCCCAAAACGAAGGGGGAACTTTCAGAGCCGTTTTTCCGCATGAAATTACACAGGACGAATGTAATTTGATGATAAACTACCTCTC
>QMOK01000068.1 GCA_003648195.1 Chloroflexota bacterium
CGAAAGCCTCTCCCCGCACCGCGTTCTCGCCCTCGATGAACCCCTCCCCGCCAGCGAAAGCGATGTGGAAAACGCCAGCATAGATTTTAGCGGCATGATCCTTGAAAACCTGAAAAAAGCGGGCGTGCAGAACACCGTCAAAAACGAAAGACTCAAATTTGACCGCCTCGAAACCTACGCCGGAGAATGGCTCCAAGCCGAAGGCGAATATACCGAAAAGGATGGCAGCGTAAAGCGGATAGCCGTAGCCATCGGACCCGAACACGGCACAGTAGGACCGGGATTGGTAAAGGATGCCGCCAAAGAAGCCGTGCGCGGTGTCGGATTCGACCTGCTGCTCGTCTGCGGATTTGCCTTCGACCCGCACGTGACCGAAGAAGCTCGCCGTTACGGAAGCTTAACCGTGCTCCCCGTACGGATGAACCCCGACCTGGCGATGGGCGATACCCTGCTCAAAAAGACCGGCTCTGGCAACCTCTTCATGGTCTTCGGCGAACCGGATGTGACCATCACCCCCACCGATAACGACCAACTCATAGTCGAAATCCGCGGCCTCGACATCTACGACCCCACGACTGGTCAAATCCGCTCCAGCAGCACAGACGATATCGCCTGCTGGTTCATCGACACCGCCTACAACGAAGAAAGCTTCTTTGTTCGCCATGCCTACTTCACCGGCGCCGACAAACCCTACGAAAAACTAAAACGCACCCTCCGCGCCGAGATAGATGAAGAAGCGTGGGAGAGTTTATACAAAACGGTTAGTCGTCCTTTTGAAAAACCTGAGAGCGGGAAAATCGCAGTGAAGGTGATTAATCACTATGGGGATGAAGTTTTGAAGGTTTATGAGGTATAGCTAAGTGCAATGCACCTCATAGGTGCGTTGCACTTGAAATGGAAGCGGGCTAAGCTAAGCGCAACGCAGGTCTTGCCAGTTATTCCTCTTAGGACTAAAATGCAATCTTGTTCCGTGATATATTAACAAGACACTGCGGCTTGCTTACCTGAAATATTTATACCCCTTACAAACCATTGGAGTAAATTATGCAAGACTTCCTTTTCCGCGGCGACATCGCCGACCTTGATCCAAAACTAGCCGAGTTAATTGACATTGAAGAGGAGCGCCAATACCGGCGGCTAATCTTGATTCCCAGCGAAAGCACGGCCCCATTAGCTGTCCGCAGAGCCTTGGCTTCTGGGTTTCACAATATATATGCTGAAGGCTATTCTCACGATTTCACCGGCGGGCTATCCGAAGAGCAAATTTTTGACTACGAAGAGCGATTGGCTGAATATAGACGCTATTCTGATAACCGTTATTACAAAGGCGTAGAATACGCTGATCTTTTGGAAGCGGTAGCTTGCCAGCGAGCGGCAGAAGCCTTTGCCGCCAACGGGAAAACGGCTCTCGATATTTATGTAAACGTGCAGCCGCTTTCAGGCGGGCCGGCCAATAACGCTGTTTACCATGGCTTAGTAAATCTTGGCGATACCGTGTTAGGCATGAATCTGTTGCATGGGGGACACCTTTCGCATGGCTCACACGTTAACCGTTCGGGAGAATACTACAACATTGTTTCTTATTCCGTAGATTCCGAAACAGAGCGCATAGATTACAACGAAGTAGAACGTTTAGCCCTAGAGCATAAACCCAAAATGATCATTGCTGGAGTTTCTTCATATTCTTGGAAATTAGACTGGGCTAGATTCCGCGAGATTGCCGATAAAGTGGGAGCGTACCTCCTGGCTGATATTTCTCACGTAGCTGGTCTGATTGTGGCGGGGGTATATCCCTCTCCTATTGGGTATGCCCACATCATTTCCTCTACAACCCATAAGACTCTTTGCGGCCCGCGCGGTGCCATTTTAATGAGCACCGACAGAAAAATTATTGAAATTATTAACAAAGCCGTATTTCCCGGCGAACAAGGCGGCCCACACGTAAATGTCTTTGGAGCCATGGCTTTGGCTTTTAAATTAGCTCAAACAGAACAGTTCAAAGAATTACAAAAACAAATTGTCGTCAACTGCAAAGTTCTCGCCGACCGTCTTCAAGAACGCGGCTTCCGCATTCCCTTTGGAGGCACAGACACGCACTTGCTCAATATTGATACCAAATGCATTAAAGGCAAAGACGGCGCGTGGCTGAGCGGCGATATGGCCGCTCGTATCTTAGACGAGGCCGGCATTGTCGCCAACCGCAACACTATCCCCGGAGATAAATCGGCTCTAAATCCCTCTGGCGTGCGTATGGGAACTCCCTGGATAACCCAGCGCGGCTTCAAAGAAGCAGAGACCCGCCAATTGGCCGACATCATTGCCGATATCTTATGGGCTTGCGAGCCTCATTATCAGGGACGCCAATTACGCGCCAAAGTGGATTTTTCTATTTTGAAGAAGGCTAAACTTAAAGTGCGGAATATGGCCGAAAGTGCAGGCATTGATTATGAGCCAGGCCATCATGGTTATCCCCATTTTTATTATCTGGATGACGAAGCTGACGAACAGACTGCTAACGCATCTTATTTGGTGGATGGTGAAAAAGTGCGTGAATTCCTGAATTTCATGCTCAGCAGCGATATTGAGGCGTTAGAGGAAGGGCAAAGCCAACCCACACAGATCCACACGCCAGAAGGCAGCGTCATTGGTATGGTGACTTGCCTGAACGCTCAGAGTTTCCGTATCACTGTCCCCGCTGAAAAAGCAGGGCTAACATTGGCGTGGCTGCGCTCGGTTTCGGACGGTTACGTAAGGGTGGCGGAGGACGTGCTTCGCAAAATCCCCGGCCCGGTTTGCGTCCGTGAAATTGACGATGCCCCGGATACCATTATGGGCGGCGATCCCTGCGGAGCGAAAAAAGCGTATTACTTAGGTATCTCTGAAATAGATACCCCTCTCCCCGCCGATGATGGGCAACCTCTCCCCAAATTCGAATGGGAAGAAAAAGAAAGCACTTTGCCGCAACGCACCCCGCTTTACGACCTCCACGTGGAATTGGGCGGACGGATGGTTCCCTTTGCGGGGTGGAAGATGCCGGTGCGGTACGGCTCGGTGATGGACGAACACATGGCCGTGCGTAACGCGGCGGGTTTGTTTGATGTAGCGCACATGGGCGTTTACCAGGCAGAAGGCCCCAATGCGATGGCTTTTTTGGATAGCGTTTGCGGCAACGACATTTATTCGCTAGAAGTGGGAGAAGCGCTTTACACGCATTTTCTTGACACTGCTGCTAATGTGATTGATGATTTGTTGGTTTATCGCCGAGGAGTAGAGAAATACCTAGTTGTGGTTAACGCTTCTAATGACGACAAAGATTGGGCGTGGTTGAACGCCGTGCGGGAGGGCAAGGTTAGGGTGGACGAGTCCCGGCCCTGGGCGTGTGCTTTTGGCCGAGACGTATTGCTTCGCAACTTGCGTGATCCCAAAGAAGGCGATGATATGCTGGTGGATATTGCTTTGCAGGGCCCCCGCTCGCGCGATATTTTGTTTTCTTTAGATATCAATGAAGAAGACCGGCGCAAGATACGGCACCTAAGATGGGCCGAGTTGTGTGAGGTCACAGTACAAGGGATGGAGATAGTAGTTTCCCGAACGGGATACACGGGCGAGCGGATGGCTTTTGAATTATTCGTTCACCCCAATCGGGTAGAGGAGTTATTTAGGCTTTTGCTGGAAGTGGGCGAGCCTATGGGTTTGAAGCCTTGTGGCTTGGGGGCACGCGATTCCCTGCGCACTGAGGCGGGGTTGCCTTTGTATGGGCATGAGATGGGTGGTCCCATGAAGCTGGGCGTCGCCGATGCTGGCTTTGGCTCTTATGTGAAGACTAATAAGCCTTGGTTCATTGGACGAGAAGCCTTCCTAGCTCGCGAAAAAGAACGAGATAGCGTAATTGCGCGTTTCCGCTTTAATGATCAGCGGGTTCGCAAAGCCCATTACGGTGATCCGGTTATGGACGAGCAAGGGCGCGTCATTGGGCGGGTGACAAGCTGTGCCTCTGACAGTGAGGGTTACTTCCTCGGTCAAGCCTACCTGCGGAAACGTGATGTCAAGAAAGGCAAGCTAGTTTACATCTACCAAGATGTTTCAAAGCGGCCCAGTAAAAATTTAGCGGAACTAAGCGATGGTGAGCGGGTAGCATTGCCTGAAGCCGCGAAGATACTGCGGCGTTTCCCAAGGTGGTGATTAGTTTGTTTGTAGGTAACTACTCAGTCCACCTTTGAAATGTCACTGCGAGGGGCATTTTTTACCCCGAAGCAGTCCCTCAGACGCTCTAGGAGATTGCTTCAGCGGGAAAACACCGCTTCGCAATGACATGCCTGAGTAGTTACGTTTGTAGTAGCGAACGAGAGTTCGCGTGTGCCTAAAACGGACACTCTCGTGTCCTACTACGAACACATTGCATTACACTTGGTAACCCACTAGCTTTCCAATATACCAATGTGCCAACTCATTCTTCCCACAACTTAAAATCTTCCAAATTAGAACCCCCAATAAATTCCCGCAGAATGGAATTGTCAGGGATCATATCTGTGTCTAGCGGCTGGAACCACTCCAAGAAGGACAAGAGACGATTAGCTTCAATCCATTCTATGGTCGTGTGAGAAACCTGGCGCAGGAGAGGCTCGGCGAGGTTTTTTAGGATAGAAAGCTCATAAGCTAAAGCCGAGTTGAACATGGCATTTGCTTCTCCCTGGTAAGGGAAAATGTAGCGTTCTTCTCCACGCCGCACGGAATCCCAGCGGCTGATAGTCTCTTGAGCGGTGTATCCTCGGCTGTGAGAGTCGCGCACAATGCGGCGGATTAGGCGGGTATCGGTTGTCGAAACTCTATTGTGGCGGTCGAGGTTCAATTGTGTGAGTGCCGAAACATAGATGCGGAAAGTTTGTTTTTGGGGAATGTTCGGAATTAGCTGGGGATTCAATCCGTGAATACCTTCCAGAATGATGATTTGCCCGGGGCGAAGCTGGACGATTTCTCCCGGTTCACTTTGCCCGGTGCGGAAGTCGTAATGGGGTAATTGCACTCGCTCTCCGGCTATCAGTTGCTCTATATCTGCCTCTAAACGTTCCCGATCAACAGCGTCTAAGGCTTCGAAATTGAATTCCCCGTTCTTGTCACGAGGCGTTTTCTCTCTATCCACAAAGTAGTTATCCATCTCTAGTGGGAAAGGCGATATGCCCTTAGCCAATAATTGGATGGTGAGTCGTTTAGAAAAGGTGGTTTTCCCTGAAGAGGAGGGGCCAGCAATGAGGACGACGTGCAAATCTTTGGCGCGTTCGGCTATTTGCGCGGCAATCTCAGCTATCAACTGTTCGTGGAGGGCTTCTGAAACCAAAATCACCTTCCGAATCTCATTGGCCGTAATAACATCATTGAGAGGGCCTACGCTATCAATACCTAAGCGTTGCAGCCAATCTCCGTAGCGCCGGAAAATGTTCAATAAAGTATAGTCATTAGGAAATGGATGCAGCGTTGTAGGGTCGTCTTTTTGCGGAAAACGTATAATAAAACCTTCCGCCAGAGGGGTGAGGTCAAACCATCGTAAATAACCAGTAGAGGGAACCATATAGCCGTGGTGGTAATCGCGGTGTTCGCCTAATTCGTAAAGAATAAGGTAGTCTTTATCGCGATGCGCTAGCAGGCGAACTTTGTCGCTGAATCCTCTTTCTTCAAAATGAGCAATAGCTTCTTTGAGGGGAACTTTTGTTCTCTCAAAGGGAATATCTTGCTCTACAAGTTCCCGCATACGTTTTTCTACTTTAGCAAGCTCTTCTGCTTCAAGAGGGGAGTGGCGGTATACCTGACAAAAATACCCTCCGGTCGTGATGGAATGGTCAATGGTTAGGATGGCGTTGGGGTATATGTCTTGGAAGGCGCTCTCCAAGAGAAAAGTAAGAGAGCGGCGGTAGAAACGCATCCCATCAGCTTCTCCCATTGTGACCGGGCGAACATTAGCATCCATTGTGATTTGATAGTGGAGTTCGCGTAGTTTATTGTTAACGACAGCTCCTACAATAGGAGGATCGTTTGGGATTTCGGGTGCGCGCAAAAAATCTTCTAAGGCAGCTCCGCGCGGCCCAGAGAGAACTAAGCCATTTGGTAAATGCACTTCTACTGTTTTACGAGGTGATACGAGTTTGATTTCAGTTTTTTTTGTCATAGTGAAGTTAGGTAACTAGTAGTTTGTCAAATGTGAATTGATGGTTTGCGGCAGCGAACGAGAGTTTGCCTGCGCCTGAAACGGGCACTCTTGTGCCCTGCTACGAACAATTTTGGCTCAGGTATGAAAAATGGTAACTACTCAGGCATGTATGTCATTGCGAAGCGGAGTTTTCCCGCTGAAGCAATCTCCTAGATTGTCTGGGAGACTGCTTCGGGGCAAAAAATGCCCCTCGCAGTGACGTTTCAAAGGTGGGCTGAGTAGTTACGAAAAATGTGCAAAACGACATAAATGTCGTACTACGAACTGTGACGCAATATTTATATCGCCTTTTGTTGCGCACATTCAACAGATGAGCCTCATGGTTTTATGTCATTCTCCTCAAGAGGACTCCATAGCGAGGCGTTTTTTGCCGATAGCGAAGCATACTCTTGAGAAGTAATCCCCTTGTATGGGCTGGAGATTGCTTCACTTTGTTCGCAATGTCATATGGATTTAGGTGATGAGTAACCAGTATACCAGTTTTCTAATATACCATTCCCTAATCTTCCGCCGCAAATGTTACTTCCACTGTCATCCCCCAGCGCAATGCGGAATCGCTCTCGTCCAAGCGGATTTTGACCGTATAAACAATATCGCCTGCCTGAGTTTTGAACGATTGCCCGATGCTCTCTACCACGCCGGTTATTGTCAATTCTGGCAGTGCGTCAGGGACGATTTCCACCGTTTGCCCTGCATGAATCTTGACGACTTCTAGCTCTGTCAGGTCGCTGGTTTCGACGTAGAACTCGGTAAGGTCGGCAAGTTGTATTGCCCATACTTCGGGGCCTGCTAACTGACCAACTTCTATATTAATATCGGTGATTGTTCCCGCAAAGGGGGCTTTTAAGTCATAATCATCGCGGGCGTTTTTCGCCGCGGTAACCTGTGCCTGGATGCTCGCCAATTGAGCTTCCAGAAGCGTTTTTTCCTGGGGATCAAGGCCATTCTCCGCGCGTACCTCAAACTCTCGTTTCGCTTCGGCCTCTGCCGCGAGGGCGGCGTCCAGCGCGGCCCGAACGTTATCCACCTCTTGGAGCGCCTCTTCCCAATCGCGGATGGCTTCGTTCAAATCTTCCTGCGCTTTTTCTAGGTCATCTTCCGCGTTTTTGCGTTTGCTATTTTCTTCATCTAGGTCTTTATATTTATCGAATTCATCTTGCGCGTCTAGCAAATCTTCTTCGCGGTCGCTGATTTCGGCTTTGGCGTCTTCAATAGCGTCTTGGAGGTCGTCTATGTCTAATTTCTCCCAGGCACGCTCTGCTTCGGCGCGGATGATTTGCGCTTCAAGATAGGTTTGCCAGGCATTGGCGGTTGCTATTTCTCCCGTGCGGACGAAGTCATCGTAAGCCTGCTCAACGCGGGTTAGCTCTAGCTCTGCCGCCCGTAGAGTGGCTTCCGCTTGTTCCCAGTCACCAAGCCGAACGAGGGTTTGCCCTTCGGTAACACGTTCACCCTCTTCGACCAAAATCTCCACGACTGTGCCGCGCACCGAGAAATTGAGCCGCAGGTCTTGCGCGGGGAGGATGTGTCCCTCCGCGACAACGGCATTCAAACTCAAAGGCACAACCGGCTCGGGGGTGGGCGTTTCTTTGGCTCCGCACGCGCTTAATGCCATCCCAAAAACCAACATCAATATGAAAATAGAGCTTAATTTTTGTGTATTCATTTTTTACCTCTTTTTGTTTTTAATCTGTGCGAATCTGTAGAATTCGCGTCATCTGTGTTCGTTTTTAAGTTTTTATTCGTACGCCAGCACTTCGCGAATAGTTAGGCGGGCCGCGTTACGCGCGGGAAGAGTACTCGCCAGCGAAGACAAAACAATCACCAATCCCAGCCAGATGAAATATCCGCTGGGGGTGAAGACAACCGCTATGGGGGTCTCGAAAATCGCTAAACTAACGATCATTGAGAGCAAATAAGTGAAAGGTATGGAGAGAATAATGCCCAAAATCCACGAGATTAGGCCAATTAACAAACCTTCAACGATCACCATGCGAATAATCTCTAAATCTGTTGCGCCAATAGCACGCATAATGCCAATTTCGCGCGTGCGCTCTAGTACATTCATGCTCATGGTTCCCGCTAAACCCATAGAGCCGACTGTAGCCGTTAATAAGGCCATAATAAGCAAAAATGTAATTAAAATATCTAGGCTTTCAGACGCGCTATCCAGCGAGGAGAGGCCGGGAATTGCCTCTTGAACCAAGAAACCATTCTCGCGGAAATACTCATCCATCTCTTTTGCCATTAGGTTCTGATGTTCCCTATCATGGTTTTGGGTGACAAGCCGATAAGAATAAGAGCGATTGGCTAGGTTTTGCTCTTGCGAAACATATTCATAGGGCGCATAGCCCAAAATACCTTCCATTCCCACAAATTTAAAAATCCCGACCACTTCCCAATTTTCTTCTTTTCCATTTACTTTCAATGGAATATAATCGCCTGCATGCAAATTGGGATAGAGATCATAAATGCTTTCGCTAATGTTGAGCTTCTTTTCATCGGTTGCCCTCACCCAGCGTCCTTCCGCCATCATAGGAGAAACCAATCTGCTTTCTGCGGGTGGCGCTAAAATAGTGACATTGTCGGCGTTTGAACCATCGGGGTACAGAATTTCCGCACTGGTATATAACCACCCTTCTACGTGCACAACGCGCGAATCCTGAAGCGCGAATTGCTCAATTTCATTCAAACGATAGGGTTTTTTGAAACCAATGGTCACATCGGCAAGGAAGTAATTTCCAATATCTTGTACATATTCATGCAGCGTGTCGCGCACATTAAAAACGGAGACAAAAATAGCTCCTCCCATGGTGAGGGTAAAGAGAGTCAGCGCTAAACGTCCTTTTTGGCGGAATGTGTTGCGTAAAGAAATAAGTAAAGGCCGGGGGATGCGGATGCCGCGATCGGCAAGGGCGCGGGTAGCCCTAACCTGGAACTGTTCCCTGTGCGATTCCTGCTCCGCCCCTGGTTCGGCGTTTGCACCCGATTCCCGAGCCAAATCCCCGCTAATGGCCTTTTGCACCGTCACCCGTGACCCGTTAATGACCGGCACAAACCCCGCCACCAGCGGAACGAAAATTCCCACCGCAACTTGGATAACGAAAGAAATTGGCACTATCCGGTATCCGAGCAACGAAAATCCCATTTTGTCGGCGATGAACTCTGCTAATGCGTATGCGCCTTGCCCGCCCGCCGGGACGGCAATCAGCAGAGAGAGAAGGCCAAAAGCTAACAGAAGCACAAGATACATTCTGAAGATGATCTTATCGCGACCGCCCAGCAATTTCATCACGCCGATATGCCGGAGGTGTTGTTTGAGCAGTGCGCTGAGCGTGTTGGCAATTAGCGAGCTGGAGAGGAAAACGATTAGGACGCCCAAGGCCATCAAAATTCCCAGCACTGCGTTTACAGTAGGTTCAAGGGGATGTTCATGAGTCTTCGAGCGGAAAGTGCGCCCCACTTCGTAACCGTTTTTTTCGATCTTTTCTTTTAGGTTTGTCAAAACAGAGCGGATGTGTTTCTCGTCATCTTGGCCGCTTTCTACAGTCGCGTAGATGCGGTTGAAGAGGTCTGGCTGATTGAATAGTTTGAGCGTGTCGGTTGACACATAAGATAGCGGGGGAGCGAGGAAGTCAATTGCCCCAGTAGAGACATCTCTCACAATACCAGCTATAGGAATGGTTTTGATGCTTCCATCTTGTAACTGAAATTCTAGCGTTTGGCCGGGTGCGACATCCATTTTTTCGAGAACATCGCGCTCTAGTAAAATTTCATCTTTTTGTGGGAGCGTTACCCCGCTGACGGGCACTAATAAGTTGACTTCATTCTCTTCGAAACTCTGCATGGCAATGACATCCACTACTGTCCACTGAGTTTCGCCTAAAGGACGGACGCGCAAGTTGAAGACCCTGCGTGCCTCAACTTCTTTGATGCCCTCAAAATTGCGAATAGTGTGAGTAAAATCTTCATCAAAATTACTCATGCGAATTTCAATATTCGCTGGATTGTTGGCCGCGTAGCTGGTGCCCATATCCGTAGAGATGATGTTATACGCGCCAGCAATTACGCCAATGGCGAAAACACCAACAGCAATAGAAAAGACCACCAAAATAGTGCGGGCTTTATTATCAATTAGGTCAGAAAGTACTTTTCGCCAACGTGGGCGCATGTAAAACTCCGTGATGAGTAACGAGTAATGAATGAGTATCAGGCCGCAATTTATTTCTTATGTTTTACTTTCTTCTTTATTCTTCGGCCAGCCTGCTTATTTTCCTTAATCCTTTTCTGAACGGTGTTGCTAATTGCCTTTTCAGTGAGCGGGGATGCTTGCATCAACCAATTAAAATCTTCACGAGAAAGCGCCAGTAATTCAACCGGACTGTCTATAGCAGCACGCACGCTGGCAATTGACTTGCCGCCGCGCAACAACTCAATCTCACCGAAAAAGTCGTTCGCTCCCAGCCGCGAGATGACCAGACCGTCTTTGCGTTTTCCTTTTAAAACCACATCCACTTTGCCGCTAGAAATTATGAAAAAATTCTTAACAGGGTTCTTCGCCCTGAGGATGGTTGCTCCCGGCTGGAAGTGGAGGCGTTCTGCTTTCTTGTTTACCTCTTTCATTAAGGGAAGCGTGAGCAAAGGCAGAGTTTGGGCAATGGTCTCGTTGACCAATTCTCCATCGGAGATGACGACCGTGCGCGAAGTGCGCTGGGTCATAGATGGGTCGTGGGTGACCATGACAATGGTTTTGCCGCGCGCCGAAAGTTCGTCAAAAAGATCAATGATATGGTTGGTGGAACGCGAATCGAGGTTTCCTGTTGGTTCGTCTGCAACGATAATGGGGGCATCGGTGGAGAGAGCGCGGGCAATTGCCGCGCTCTGCTGCTGGCCGGTTGAAACGGCGCGGGGCAGCTTTTGGGCGTGTTCTTCTAGCCCAACCATGCGCAGTAATTCCATTGCGCGTTTGGGGCGTTCGTCAATGTCGTACATGCCTACGTAATCCATAGGGAGCATCACATTTTCTAGCAGATTGAGCATTGGCAAAAGTTGGAAGAATTGAAAGACAATTCCTAAGTTGCGTCCCCGCCAAAGGGAGCGTTGACTCTCGCTCATGGCGTAAACGTCTACGCCATCCACAACCACTTTGCCCGTTGTGGGGTGGTCAATGCCAGTGAGCATATTTAACAGGGTGGATTTCCCGCTGCCAGATTTGCCAATCACGGCCACAAATTCGCCCTCTTGCAAGGTCAGGTCAATGCCTCGTAACGCGGTGAACTCTCCCGCGGCGTTGACGAAAGTTTTTACGATGCTCTGCATTTCGATGAGATTCTTGCGATTAGCAGAAAGAGGCAAGGTTTGAGTTCGAAGTGTCATTGCTGTTTCCCCGTCTTGACCAGTTTTCCGTCAGCAATCTCTACGTGGCGAGTAAATTTTGGTATCAGTTCTTTGTCGTGGCTGACCATTACAATGGTACGTCCAGATTGAACGAGTTGCTCAAAAAGGCGGAAGATGTGGTCGGCAGTGACGGAATCGAGGCTGCCGGTAGGCTCGTCCGCAACAAGGATTGGAGGATCATTTGCCAGCGCGCGCGCTATGGCTACCCGTTGCTGCTGCCCGCCCGAAATGTGTGCCGGCAATTTGTGAGCGTGTTTGCTTAGCTCAACCATATCGAGCAGCTCAAGGGCACGTTCGCGGCTTTTACGGGGATGGTAAAGCCCGCTCATATCCATGGGCATCATTACGTTTTGAACAAGGGTTAACATGGGCAGCAATTGGAATGATTGGTAGATGACGCCCATAGTGCGTCCGCGCCAGAGTGCGAGAGCGTTTTCACTCAGCTCATGCAGCGAGGTGCTCTTCCCGTTGGTGTGGACGATGACTTCGCCAGAGGTGAGGCGATCCACGCCCGTGAACATGTTCAGTAAAGTAGATTTCCCCGCGCCCGATTTGCCGACAATACCGAGGAATTCGCCTTGCTGAACACGCAGGTTAATCCCCCGCAGCGCGGGAAAAATTCCCGCTCCACTGCGATAATTTTTTACAACATTGTGAAGCTCTATTAGAGGAATGTTTTGGGAAGATGTCATTTGCTCGTTAGCGCCAACCAAGTAGGTTTAATAATCAGGTCGGTGTAGATTTCACCCATCCTTTCAAAGGAGTAGGGCATATCGTTTTTAAGCCACCAGCGCATGAGGGCAATAACAGAAGCGATGATGTGATTGGCGGCAATTGGGATAGCAATGTTCGGCTCAACCAAGTCATTTAAAAGCGTTTCGGTTTTTAGGCAAGCCATTTTTATCATTGGTTCAAGAATAAAGTGCAAATCATCATCCAGAAGAACAGCCTGGAAAACTTTTTGGTTCTTTTGAATATGCTTAAATAAAGTCACGCCGCTTTTCTGAAAGATGGCAACAGAGTCGGTGATATTTTCATCGGCTGGGAGCTGGGTAAGCATATCATAGAGTTCGTCCAATCTTTCTTGAGCGATATCTATAAATAGCTCTTCTAGGCCGGCATAGTGCCGAAAATAAGTGCGGTAGCCAATATCGGCGTAATCGGTCACGTCTTGGATGGTGATATTTTTATATCCCTTTTCCAGTACAAGAGCAATTAATGCTTGACCTAATAATTTTTGCGTTCTGCGTATGCGTCTGTCTTGGCTCATTACTTTATGGCCTCATATATGCAATATGGCAGTTGATATGCCATATTTTACATGGATATTGCGCCATGTCAAGAGGGAACAGAAGATACATAGATGCAAAGAAATACGGTTCTTCAGGAAATAACGGGGTTGCACTTAACGAAGTGACCCAGCTATGTCACTGCGAGGAACGTCTTTTGTGACGTGGCAGTCTCCCCG
>QMOK01000069.1 GCA_003648195.1 Chloroflexota bacterium
AGCGTGCGCGCGAATATGGCTTGGACAGTGATAGGAATTTCTTTGGCGACTGTGATAATAGCCGCCATCATCCCCTCGGTTTCTGTCAACGCCATTACCAGACCCATTCAAAACTGGCTGTGGGAGGATAGCGATAATGAAAGCCCGGGCCGGGATGTCTTAGGAGTGGAATACCAGGCCGATGACTTACCCTTGGAAGTTGTCGCCATGGCTGGCCTGCCGCGCCGCCACCTTATTGGCACTGGCCCAGAGCTGGCAAAACGTGTGGTAATGGTAGTGCGCTTCCCTCCCGGAACCCCGCCCAAAGCGGAAATCACTCCCCTGGCCTTTTATTGGCGTGCCCTCTCGTATGATATTTATACCGGTCACGGTTGGAAATCTAGCCCTACCGCATCGGAAGATTATGAGCCAGGCCAAAAGATTCCAACCCCCTCCCTTGAAATGTACCAAACAATCCAGCAAGAAATTAGGGTTGGCAGCAAATTGCGAGGCGCTCTTTACGTGGCTGGATCGCCGCTCTTTATAGACCGCGAATTTAGAGCTTATTGGCGTGCAACTGAAGATGAGCTAGACGCCGATGAATCGCTGCCCAGGAATGATATTTTCGCCATCGCTTTGGACGAGAGTGTATATCAGGTGAACTCTGCTGTTGTTGCGGTGGACGAAGAAATTTTGCGGAACGCATCCTTAACCTACCCCAATTGGATAGAGGAGCGATATTTAGCCTTGCCAGAAGATATTCCCCAACGGGTGCTAGATTTGGCTGCCGAGGTGGTGGCCGGTCAGCCAACGGCTTACGACCAGGCCCGTGCCATTGAGTCCTATTTGCGTAATTTCACATATACTCGAGATTTGCCCGACCCCCCGCTTGAGCAGGACGTGGTTGATTATTTCCTTTTCGATATCCAACAAGGCTACTGCGACTACTACGCCACCTCAATGGCGGTGTTGGCACGGGTAGCGGGTTTACCGGCGCGGGTTGTGGTGGGATACTCGGGCGGAATGTATGATGAAGAGCAAGACCGTTACCTGGTCACAGAGGCGGACGCTCACACTTGGACAGAAATTTATTTTCCCGAAGTGGGATGGATTTCTTTTGAACCCACGGCTGGACGTTCAGTTTTGGAACGCAAGGAGAATGAGGAGCCTTTGACCGTTCCCCCAGCGTTAGATAAACCTCCCCTAACCTCCGAACCGCAAACGGACGTGGATTGGTCACGGTTTGTGGTGGTGGGCGCTGCCCTGGCGTTATCCATTCTGATGGGGTTTGGCGTCTGGGCTGGCCTGGGCGTGGATAAGTGGCTGCTGGCGCGTGGAACGCCATCTCAAACGGCAGAGAGAATTTATACTCGGCTGCACCGGTGGAGCGCAAGGATTGGCACCCACGTTCCTGCAGCGGCCACTCCCTACGAATTCCAGAGTATCCTTGAAGACAGGTTATCACTTTTGAGATGGGATTCCGCGCAAGAAGAAGGACAAACCTCCGCGCCGAGATTTATCTCCCCGATAATAAAATATTATATCAAAGACCGTTATCGGCCAATTTTGCTCACCGAAGAGGACGAAGGCGAGATGGTGCGGCTGTGGCGGCGATTGCGGGGACGGTTGTGGCTGGCGCAGGTTATTTTTATTGGCCGCAAATTTGGCAGGCGTGTAACCGAGACGAGATTTTACGTTTGGATTAGAGAAATTTGGAGCAGATAATGAAAAACATTCAGGCATTAGCAGATAAATTGGTGGCTAATATTGAAAAAGTGATTGTTGGTAAGCGGCAGGCGGTGCGCTTGGTTGTGGTGGGGCTGCTTTGTGAGGGACACGTGCTAATTGAAGATGTGCCAGGGGTGGGGAAGACGATGTTGGCCCGCAGTTTGGCACGCTCGTTGGGCTGCTCTTTTAGCCGCATTCAGTGTACGCCCGATATGCTGCCCAGCGATGTGACCGGGGTCTACGTTTTCAATCGGGCCAAGCAGATATTTGAGTTTCGACCCGGGCCGGTGGTGTCGCAAATTGTGTTAGCCGATGAGGTCAACCGCGCTACGCCTAAGACGCAGGCCGCTTTATTAGAGGCTATGCAAGAGCGCCAAGTGACGGTGAACGGGACTACTCATAAGTTGCCCCGGCCGTTTATGGTGCTGGCTACTCAAAATCCCATTGAATATGAGGGCACTTTTCCGCTTCCCGAAGCGCAACTAGACCGTTTTCTTTTGCGCATCCATCTCGGTTATCCCGACTTAGAGGACGAGATTAAAGTTCTAGAGGGGCAGAAGTTGGCGCATCCTTTTGATTCTTTAGAGACGGTGGTTTCAGAAGAAGAGGTGCGGGAGGCGCAAGATGCTATTCGTGAGGTGTATTTGGCGGATGAAGTTAAACGCTATATTGTGGAGGTGGTGCGAGCCACCCGTGAACACGAGGGCGTATACCTGGGCGCAAGCCCGCGCGGAAGTTTAGCTCTTACACGGGCGTGCCAGGCTTGGGCGGCTCTAGCCGAGGGGCGCGGTTACGTGCTCCCAGACGATGTCAAACGCTTGGCGCCTTATGCCCTTGGCCATCGAGTAATCCTTAGCTCATCGGCTCGTTTGCGCAACCTTGAACCAGGGGATGTGGTGAAAGATGTTTTGAAGAATGTGCCTGTGCCGAGGGGTGAGGCGCGAAAGGCGGGGTAAGGTATTGGCGGATGAGGTAATGGGGTGACGAGGTGATGGGGTGATGAGTATAATGAGGTGATGAGGTGATGAGGTGAGTTTAGATTTACGGAAGCATTTTAAGCAGACGAACAGATGGCTTTTGATTGGCTTTTTTGTAGCTGTTTTTGTGGTGGGGGATGGGTTGATTTACTTGCTTTATGGGCGCTGGTCCGCGCTGATGGGGTTATTGTGCCTGTTGGGAGCCATGGTCCCCGTGGCGGTGGTGGGAGCGATTTTCTGGATCATGGATAAGGCGGTGGAGAAGCGGAATGAACGAGAGGGGTAGAGAGAAAAAGTGGTGCGTGTTGGAATTTGGTTTTTCGTTCATTGTGATTTGTTCTTGAACATGCTATACTAAACGGCAGTGGAAGAGGTCACGTTTTGTGTGCCGTTTGTTGCAATCACGGGGTTGAATGTTTGGAATTGTTGTAGAAGATTGCGTTTAGGAGCAGTATGATGAACTTAGAATTGGCTAAGAAAACCCGCCAAATTTTGGCACATCATGCTACTCTCTTGGCAATAACGCTTTATTTTGTAAACAATCACATATTGCAAAAAATGTTTCCGACATGGTGGACTGGAAAACTGAGTGACTTTGCTTGGTTATTCTTTTTTCCCATTGTAATGCTTTTCATTCTTGTCTCCGTTTTCCCACATCGAATTACCGAAAAGAAAAATTTTGACACATTTGTTTTTTTGATAACAGGGATTGTTTATTCTTTGGTCAAAACTATCCCTTGGGCAAATAATGTAGTCGCTGAGTATATTGGGCTGATTATTAGGATACCTGTTTTTATAGCTGTTGACGTAACAGATTTGCTGGCCTTGCTTGCGCTTGTAACTAGTTACTATTTTTGGCGACGATTTGAGTGGAAACAATGGGATATTTCTTTTCAACAAGGATTAATAATTGTTAGCTTGGCGACTTTGCTAACACTTGCTGATGCACCACAACGGAGTATTGGTATCTGTTGTTTTGAAGTTCGAGATAATTCTATTGTTGCATCCTCAAATCTGGAATCGTACATAAGTTACGATGGCGGAGAAAATTGGGAAATTTTTGAGGTGGATGTTAGCTGTTACCAAAGGAATGAAATAACAATAGAAAATGCTCCGTACTTAAGTTATGATGAGCACCGTATAAGAAGCATTACCAGTAAAAAGCAAATTACCGAGGTCAGTGATGGTAATTTAAAGGCGCGGTTTTTGCCTACTGAATTGATAGAAATATCTACTGATGGCGGGAAAACTTGGGAGGTAGAATATAACCCTAACCCAATGACACGCTCTGACAAATTGCATTATGAAGAATCAGAAGATAAATACCATCATTATGAAACAGGTCCTGTTGATGCAGTGATAGACCCAATAACTGGCAATATTGTGTTTGCGATGGTTGATGAAGGAATTCTTATTCGTACCCCAGAAAAAGAATGGCAATGGGTAGAAATTGGTATTCACCGCCACAATGACAGCATTCATTTAAGTTTATATTCTTTGCTATTTGACGAATCTTTATTAGCTTTGTTGAGTGGCCTGCTAATTTTCATTATTTTGGGAATAAAGGAAAACACTAAAGAACACAAACAAGTGGGAAGCATAATCTTTGGTTCATTATCTTTCCTGTTGATTTTGCTAGCGATGTTTATTTTTACTCCCGCAATAGGGAGTTTAAATGATAAATTTTTTGCGACTTTGGCAATTGCCATAGCGTCAGCTGTTCTTGTGGTTTTGGGTATTGTTACAGCCATTCGACTGGGGCGAAATTCTGTTTCAAGGTTACAGATGTTGCCTTATGCTGGCTTGGGTGTAGTGTTGTTCTTACTTCCATACTTGATGTGGTACGCAGGCTTGTTGCCTTATTACTATTTTGCCTCATCACTTGCCCTAATAACACAAATCGCCATAACCGTTTATGGCACGCGAGCTTTGTCAACTTAACCACGGAGGAATTTTCATGTCAGTGGCAGCAAGTATTCAACTAACTACGCTAGCATCTGCAATAGCTAAATTTGTGTTAGGGTTTGCGGGGTGGCGTACTCAGGTTATGCAACCGCGTGCATCTAGCTATGTGTTGATCGGAGCACCTCATACGTCAAATTGGGATTTTGTAATCATCTTATTAATGATGGTTGTGGTGGGTATTCCAATCCGGTGGATGGGGAAGGATTCGCTCTTTCGGGGGCCATTGGGAGTATTTATGCGTTCCATAGGGGCCATCCCTGTCAATCGGCGGGAAAAAACAAATATGGTAGATCAAATAGCCGCGAAATTTGACGAATATAATGATTTGATAATTGGCCTTGCTCCAGAAGGAACGCGCAGTAGAGTATCCCGTTGGCGGACTGGTTTTTATTATATTGCCCTAAAAGCGAATGTACCAATAGTAATGGCTTATATTGATTACGAAAATAAAGTCTGTGGAATTGGACCCAGCATAAAACCTACCGGCGATATTCAAGCTGATTTTGTGAAAATTAGAGATTTCTACTCAGGAATTGTCGGAAAATTTCCTCATAAGCAAGGTGAAATTACGCTGTCTACAGAATGAGGCTTATAGGATTACTGCCATGAAAAAAATTAAACAACACCTCACCACCAAAATTACAAAACAAGTAGAACTAAACTACCTGCTCTATCTCCCAGAGAAACCAGAAGCAAACGCAAGCGCGCCTCCACTGCTTCTATTCCTGCATGGCGTGGGAGAACGCGGGAATGATTTATCACTTTTAAAGAAACAAGGCCCGCCTCTCCGCATTGAGACGGGCGCGGAATTTCCCTTTGTGGTTGCGGCACCGCAATGCCCAACTGATACTTGGTGGCAAATAGATTCACTCATAGCATTACTGGATCATTTGCTTGAACAGCACGACATAGACCAAAGCAGAATCTACGTCACGGGGCTATCTATGGGTGGATACGGGACATGGGCTTTAGCCGATGCGTGCCCGAATCGCTTTGCGGCAATCGCTCCCGTGTGTGGCCCATTCACATTCATCAATCCGCTGAGATTTCAAAATATCCCCATCTGGTGTTTCCATGGCGCAATGGATGACGTTGTCCCAGTGAGTGATTCCGTTAAAATGGTAAAGTGGCTTCGCGAAAACGGAGCAAACGTCCGCTTTACCGTGTATCCCGATGCAGAGCACGATTCATGGACCCAAACCTACGAAGGCACGAAATTGTATGACTGGTTTTTGATGCACCACAAACGATGAACAGGTGTGGATAGGGGGAAATATTCGAGCGTTCCGGCGGGGGAGTGGCAGTGCCATAATTTATAGCATTGCTTCACCCCCAGGCGAGAAACGCTCCTAGACGCAACCAACAGGCGCATAAACCATCCCCGGCGAACAAGTTTACTTCGCATAGGCAACAAAGAGGCAATACAAAACCGCTTATTTCCCCGCCTTCTTTAGGTACTGTTGCTTCTTCAATTCTCTTGCCCCTTTTTCCTCCCTAACCAACTCTTCAAGGTCTAGCTCTCTAAGTGATTGATCGAAAGTATACGGCAAACTCGCCGCTCCGAGTTCATAATATTCGCCAGCGGTATCGCGTGTGAGATAGCGTGCGTCTATTAAATATCTGCGAAGTGTAACGTAATCCAAGCCAAAATTATTTCCAAAAAGCTTTGGCCATTCTTCTAGTTTAGTATTAAGCACTTCTTTAGGGTATCGCTTTTTGGGTTCAAAGCTTAATATTGAGCTTATAAAGAGGACGTGGAGGCTTTTTTGATTCTTGGGCAAATTGCGCGCACCGAGAACAAGCGCAACAAAAGATTTGATGAATGTGTTTTTTTTCTATGTGTGGCATAATTACTCCAAACTAGCCGGCTACACATTGCCCTGCATAAGCACTAAATTATCTTTTTCAACATTAGACAAGGCCGCCATATATTCACATTTGATGCGCAACAAAAAAAAGAGTCTCTTGTTAGCTAATGGCAGCAAGGTCTCAAAATTTCCTTGCCCTTTAGAAAGTATCACATCCGCAGCGGCAAACAGTTTTTGAAACTCCGTTGACGTTTCAGAGAGAATTGTTCCCGGGTAAACGCTGCCACTGGAGATGGTTGTCACAAGTTTATCAAGCCCTATGGCTTTGGCGTCTTCTAGCGTGGCATCGTTGATGATGGGTTTATCACGGAGAGCCGCTATTATTTGAATATGAGGATATTCTCGTTGTAACTCCTCAATGAACAGCATATCAAAAACAATTTCTCCGCTATTGTCACAGATGTAGAGAAGCGTTGAAGCATTCGCCAACGCTTTTTTTAATGGCTCAATGTCATAATGGTCAAAAGGGGTTTTATCAAAGGATTGAAACTCTTGTTCCAGATTGATAGATCCGTGTCTCTTGGCCCCGAAATCTATAATATTGCCCGCAACCGCAATTTGCAGTCCCGTTTCAAGCGGCGATTCGCTCTCGGCTATCATTCGCTGGAATTTTTCCGCATAAGATAAAGAGAGATTGTTGGATTCTTCCTTCACTTTCGCGTAGATGTCAAAATCAGGTGTCTCATTTAATTCTTGGATAATCACATCCGTGACACTGCGAATAATTTGTTGAACTAAAAGAGGAGTTGTTTTAGACCTCTCCAGTTCCGCCTCGGCAACGGCGATAACTCGCTCAGTTTGCTCGTTGGTGAGCATCGCTAAGCGAGCGGTTGAGCGAACTTGTTCTACGACACAAGGGTAACAATCTTGCGCTATACCAGTAAAATGTTTATTCATTTAATCACTTGTTTGTTGTTGATAGGACTTACGCATGTCTCTTGCGTAAGTCTTTAGTACTTGCTGCCTTACCTTCTGCTAATCTTATGCAGCAGGGCCAAGTTAGGCGGAATCATTTGATTGATGGGGAAGCCGGCGATGAGGACTATTTCTTGGCCTGGCTTCACCGGAGTCCCAGCCACGACCGCGGCTTCAACATGGGTAAGCATATCTTCTAGAGTGTCAACGTGAGGGGTTATATAGGGAGTTGTTCCCCAAAGCATGGCTAACCGGCGGTAGGTTTTTTCATTGGACGTAAAAGCTAAAATAGGTACAGTGGGCCGCGCTGAAGACATTAAACGGGCAGTTCTTCCGCTTTGTGTGAAAACCGCAATAGCCTCTACATCTTGATCGGAGGCTAGTTCGCGGGCGGCTCTGGTTATTGCAGAAGCGTCATCGTTTGAAATATCCGCCGCAGGCGCGACATCTGGATGCCCCCAATCCTTAATATGCGACTCGCTTTGGCGAATGATAGCGCTCATCATTTTAACGGTTTTGATGGGGTATTTGCCAATTGCCGTTTCACCCGAAAGCATCACCGCATCGCTGCCATCTAAGATGGCGTTGGCTACATCTGAAGCTTCGGCGCGAGTTGGGCGCGGGTTTTTGACCATAGAATCGAGCATTTGGGTAGCGGTGATTACATAACGAAGATGTTTGTTTGCCATCGAGATAATTTTTTTCTGGACGATGGGTACGGTTTCTGGGGGCATTTCAATTCCCAAATCTCCACGGGCTACCATGACCCCGTCTGCGGCGTGGATGATTTGGTGGAGGTTGTCGATAGCGTCTGGGTGCTCCAATTTGGCAATGATAGTTTTTTGGGCTTGGGAGGGGGCAAGGCGGGCAATTTCTTGGCGGAGACGCCGGATGTCGTCTGCGGAACGCACGAACGAGAGGGCAATGGCGTCTACTTCCTGATCGAGGCCGAACTTTAGGTCAGCCCTGTCTTTTTGTGTCAACGTTTGGAGTTCTAGATCAGCGCCAGGGAGGTTTACTCCCTTGTGGGGTTTGAGAAGTCCCCCAACCACTACCTTTGTTTCCACTTCATCTTCATTAATATCGGTAACTTCAAGCTCTAACTTGCCATCGTCCAGCAATATTTTGCCTCCCACGTATACGCTTTGAGGTAAAAGGGAATAAGTGACCGATATTTTGCGAGCGTCTCCGGTGATTTTATGAGTGGTGATAGTGAGCGGTTGACCATCTTTGAGTTCTACCGGAACTGTTTTCATTTCCCCCGTGCGAATTTTGGGGCCAGAAAGGTCTTGGAGGATGGCAAGCGGCATATCTAATTCTTGAGATGCTTTTCGCAGGCGTTTAATAACTTTGGCGTGACCTTCGCGGGTCCCGTGCGAGAAGTTGAGGCGGGCAACGTTCATCCCCGCTTGGAGCAATTTTTTTATAGTGAGTTCATCACTACTGGCTGGGCCGAGCGTGGCGACAATTTTTGCGCGTCTTTTCATAGGTTTGCCTTTAATAGAACGCAGATAACACGGGTGCGGCGAATGTGCGCGGATTTTAATCTTTTTTGGCTCATCTGTTGAAAGTGTGCGGGGAAAGGCGATATAAATATCGCGTTACGCTTTCGTAGGACGACATTTATGTCGTTTTGCACATTTTCCATACATGAGCCTCTTTTTTGTCTCGGCTTTAAAGAATACTCCTGCGGGGCGTCCGTGTGGTGTTATCCACGTTCCATTATTTGTAAGTTTTTAAATGTAGTGCAGTTCTTTTGCATCGTAGCGCAATTTGTCTCGGAATTGAGGGTGAGCTATGTTAATGAGGGCCTGGGCACGCTCTCGGATAGTTTTGCTGTAGAGATCAGCAACTCCGTATTCCGTGACCACATAATGGATGTGGTTTCGGCTGGTCACAACCCCAGCACCTTTTTTGAGAGTGGGAACAATGCGGCTGAAATTCTTAGCGGTGCTGGGGAGGGCTATGATGGGGACACCGCCTTTCGAGCGTGATGCCCCATATATAAAGTCAAGCTGCCCTCCTACGCCGCTGTAGAGTTTTGTGCCAATGCTATCCGCGCAGATTTGCCCGGTTAAATCAATCTCAAGGGCAGAGTTGATGGCCACCATACGGTCGTTTCGGGATATTACAAATGGATCGTTGACATACTCTGTACGATGAAACTCAAGTAAAGGGTTATTGTGACACCAATCGTATAATCGTTTGGTACCAATGATGAACCCCGCGATGATTTTTCCGGGGTGAAGCGTTTTGCGGGCGTTGGTTAGCACCCCAGCCTCTACCAGGTCAATCACTCCATCTGAGAATAACTCTGTATGAACGCCAAGGTCTTTTCTGTCGTAAAGGTGCTTTAAGACCGCGTCAGGGACAGCTCCAATTCCCATTTGCATTGTAGCCTCGTCTGGGATCAATCCCGCAATATGGCGTGCAATATTCTCTACCACTTCAGAAGTTTCCCCGCCTCCCATAGCAAGTTCTACAATAGGGTAGTTTACCGGGACAATGTGGTCAATTTTGCTGACATGAATGAACGAATCTCCTAGCGTGCGGGGCATTTGCTCATTTACTTCGGCAATGACTAGTTTAGCGGATTCGGCAGGGGTCTTGCTTAACCCCACCTCAACGGAAAAACTACAAAAACCGTGCTCGTCTGGGGGAGAAAGGTGTACAAAAGCTACATCTAATGGCAAGTGTCCATTCTTAAAAAGTAAGGGGAATTCTGAAAGTAGTACTGGAGTAAAGTCTGCTCGCCCATCTTGAACGGCTTTGCGCGTGTTAGGGCTAATGAAGATAGTATTGATGCGTAGATGTCCCTCCATTTCTGGGCTGACATAATCATCAGAGCCAATGGTCAGAGCTTGAATGATTTCTACATCTTCTAACTGAGGGGCACGTTCCACTAACGCACCAAGAATCTTTTTGGGAACAGAGCAGTTGCCCGTCAAAAAGATGCGATCACCAGATTTCACACTTGAAACGGCTTCTTGGGCTGTGCAAATTTTATCTTGATATTGTTCAGTCCAGCTCATGTTTATTTCCTCCCTGTTAGTACGCGATGCAAAGATTGGTGTACGATTTCACCCTTGTGAGTGTAAACACCCTTTTTCAAGGCAGAGTTTTGCTCCAGCGCTTTTTCTATGCCAATTTGGGCAATTTGTTTTACAAAAGGCCAAGAAGCATTGTTCATGGCATGGGTGGCAGTTCTGCCAAGTACACCTGTCATATTGGGGACACAGTAGTGAATGACGTCTTCTTCAAGATAGGTGGGGTTGCTGTGACTTGTGGGACGGCTGGTCTCAAAGCATCCTCCTTGGTCAATTGAGAGATCCATGACGATAGAACGTGGATGCAGCACTTTGACCATTTCTCGGGTGACGATGAGGGGAGTACGTGAACCGGGTTTAAGAATAGCTCCTACTATCACATCAGCGAACGAGCAAGCTTTCTCAATGTTGAAATCATGCGCGACCATAGTTCTAATTTGACCGTTAAATTCCCTGTCAATTGCTTGGAGTGTTTCTAATTTATTATCCAAAAGATGAACAGTCGCTCCCATCCCTTGGAATGTGCGGGCCGCCGATCGCCCAACGGTACCTCCACCTATAATGACGATATCGGCCGGGGGAACGCCGGGAACACCGCCCAACGCGAATCCATTTCCGCCGTAATTATTCTGGGAGAGGGTAGCCGCTACTTGGGGAATCATGCGCCCTGCCAACTGACTGAGGGGAACTAAAACCGGCAAACGTCCATTTTCTTCTTGAACGATCTCGAAGCCGATGGAGGTGATTTTTTTCTGGAGGAGTTTTTCTACTTTGATAGTCCGTCCGGCCATGAGGTGCAAGAAACCTATCACGGTTTGCCCCTCCCGCATCCAGTCGAACTCCTCTTCGGTGGGACGGGCGACTTTTAGAAGCAGGTCGGCACGCCCGTAGATTTCTTCTCCGCTATAAACAATTTGTCCGCCGCGTTTGAGATAGTCGTGGTCGCTAAATCCACTTCCTGTGCCGGCATCGTGTTCAATGAAAACTGAGTGCCCAGCTTGAGTAAGGAGACGCACACCAGCAGGCGTAAGACCAACCCTGTACTCAGAGTCGCGGCGTTCTTTGGGGATACAAATATTCATGAAATTTACCTCGTGTTTTTGTAAAAGGTGCAAAGGGGAGCAAAAGGCGCAGAGGGTGCAAAGCAGGCAAAAGAACTATTTCCTTATCTCTTTTACCCCTCTGTTCTTTTACCCCAACAAACGCGCCAAAACCGCTTTCTGCGCGTGAAGACGGTTATGTGCCTGGGGGAATAGCACCGAGTGCGGGCCATCGGCCACCTCATCCGTGATCTCCTCGCCCCGGTGCGCGGGCAGGCAGTGCATCACAATTACATCATCTTCCGCTTCTGCCACTAGTTGAGCGTTAACCTGATAGGGAGGAAAGATTTGGAGGCGTTTTTCCGTTTCCTCGCCTTGCCCCATGCTAACCCACGTGTCGGTGTAGATAACCTGAGCGTTTTTTACCGCCTGATGGGGGTCGTGCAGGAGGGTGATGGTGGCGCCGCTTTCCTGGGCGAATTGCTGACCTTCCTGGACGGCCTCGGCGGGCATGTCGTAGCCTTCAGGGTTAGCGATTGTGAAATTGGCTCCCAGTTTGGCGCAGATGTGCATTAACGAGATGGCCACATTATTCCCATCTCCTACAAAAGTGACGTTCAACCCCTTGAGATTCCCAAAATTCTCTTGGATTGTGAGAGCGTCAGAGAGCGCCTGACAAGGGTGGTTATAATCACTTAGCCCATTGATGATAGGGATAGACGCCCACTGCGCTAATGCCTCTACGTGCTCGTGAGCGAAAACGCGAGCCATTACCCCGTCCACATAGCCAGAGACCACGCGTGCCACATCTGCTATCGACTCCCGTTTTCCCAGACCAATCTCAGCTGGAGAGAGGTACAGCGCATCCCCGCCCAAATGGCGCATTCCCATGTCAAACGACACGCGCGTCCGCAAACTTGGTTTCTGGAAAATCATGGCTAAGACCTTGTCCTTCAGGATAGGCCGGTTGCCGCCTTCTTTCCATTCCGCCTTTAATTCAACGGCGTAGTCCAAAAGATTTTGTAATTCTTCAGAAGAAAATTCAGCGATAGTTAGAAAATTTTCCATTTGCGACTCCTGTTTAAGATATTGAAATTTGACTTGTTAAAAGTATATCACGATGCTGTTCGGAATCCTATCAAAGAAATATTTTTTACTGACTCGGAGAGAGATATTTACCCTCTACCCAACCCTTTAATTGTTGCTCAGAAAATGAAATATAGTACCACTCAATCCCATCAATAATGACTGGGCCATCTAAAACGACAACTATATCTCCTTCGTAGATTCTGCCCACTTCTAGCCCATTAGGAGAATAATAAATCCGCAAGCCCCAATAATTCACGTCTGCCACAGTCAAAAACCAGGGTGTGCTAGTGGGCGTGGGTGTAATTGTGGGAGTATTGGTCGGCGTGGCTGTATTTGTAGGGGTGGATGTCGCTGTGGAGGTGGATGTCGCCGTAGAGGTGGGAGTGTAGGTAGGCGCATTGGTGGATGTAGGCGTGGGTGTATTCGTGGGCGTGGGCGGCATATAAGCGCG